>CBFHQW010000011.1:0-21242 GCA_965658085.1 Candidatus Thalassarchaeum sp. | reverse complement strand
TTCTCTCCTCTGTTCTTTTGGCCACTAATCTCCCTCACGTTCCTCTACTCTTTCTTCGGCGCTACCCCCATGCTCCCAATTTATCTCGTAGTATCTCTCCCTATCATCCATATTTCGAACCTAGTTTTTCTTTGGGGTTATGATATGTTGACTGATTTCAACGACTCTCGAACAAGAAGGAGACTAGCTTCCTCGGCAACCGGTGGTCGCTTGGAGGAACTTGTAGGCCAACTGATTCCCCGACTCGGCGTTCTCAAATAGGACGGGCACCCCAATCCCCTCATGAACTCCCGCGAGGCCGGCGACAGGGTGCGCGAATGGCTGCAGAGCGAACGCCTCGAAGCCCGAGACGTAGCCGATCAGCAGGCCATGCTCCACCTGCATGTCCGTTACCCCCCCACAAAGCAGGGTCATGTGTTCAACGTCGTCATCCCGAAGAACCGCAATCTGGTTCTGATATACTCAGTCACTCGGGTCGACGACGGTCAGCAGAGCGAAATGACGGAGCACTCAGAGAATGAGACCGGGGATTGGGAGAAATGGCTCCACGATACTAGGATTCACCTTACTCAGGCAGATCTCGATTGGGTGCTTCACGTAGGCAAGAAGAAGAACGATGTGCCTGGCCCTCTGCAGGCATTCAATCTCTCCCGACCTATTTGGTTTGATGGTCTGACACAGAACGAATTCATGCACACGATGCGCCATCTTTGGCTCACAAAACTTGCTCTGATTCATAAGATAAAGTTCGCATACGGGCCCGGCGTGGGTAAGCCCGGGCCGGTTGATGACTGGATTGCCAAGAAGGCCCAGAGTAGAGGCAACCAACCCGAAGTGCATTCAGAAGTGAGCGAGATAGACACCGATGAGACAGGTGGCTTTGGTCGCGACTTCGATCCCTCAGAATGGGTCTGAAACCTATCTCTACACTCGCGCACCCTCACGCGCGCAGGTGACGGCAAAGGGTCGAGGTTAAGTATCGCTGGAAGACAAACTAGGACGATACACAGCTCTGCTGGAGGTTTAGAAATGGAAACTGCAAAAATGAGAAACAGCATAACAATGGTTCTTCTGATGGTTATGAGCACTTTCGCGGCAATCGAAATACCGCAGGCTGAAGCTAGTGAAGTCGTCCTGACTGATGCGATTCAGATTGTCAACGGGGGCTCAGCTAACGATAAGATGGTGGCTACCGATGCCGACTCTATGGGCAATGTACACTTCGTCTGGAGTCGCAACACCCAGCATTTGTGGTATCAGATGCACAACCCAAGAGGCGATGTGCTGATTTCCGAGACCCAGATATCTAACCCAGGTGCACATCGGGCTTGGCACCCTGATGTTAGTGTTGATAGTGATGACAACGTGCATATCACCTGGACCGATAAAGCCGCTCAGTGGACTATCTTCTACACCATGATTGATCCATCTCAGGATGATCAGAGTGGTGACTCAGCCATCGACAGCGTGATTTCGATCATCGACGACTTCGAGGTCTCGGTTCACACACAGAATCGCGACTGGCCAGCCATCGATACCGATTCTGAGAACAACGCCCACATCGTTTGGGAAGACTCGTTTGAGCCGCTTGACAAGTTCTACCAACAACCCCAGATTTACTATTCCATGATTGAACCCGACCTACAGTCCCGTGAGGCTGTAGTCGCAGTGGGCGAGACCCTCCTCACTCCAATCATCGGTCACAAAGGGCACCCTGATGTCGCTGTCGATGCCGACGACTTCGTTCAGATTGTATGGGATGACACCCGTGGCGGCAAAGTCGAGATGGTTGCCCCGATAGACACCTCCGGCTCGATGAACACTGAGTGGGCTGACATGTGCGTGGTCTTCTATGGTGGCTATTTCGCCAGCGGTGGCTACTTCGAGGGACTAAAGCCAATGCTCTTGCGAGCCAACATGACGGTCTACGAGACCCTGTATGCTCTCAGCGGCAATTGGCCGAGTGCGGCTACCAGCGGCAATTGCGCCGCTGCATACCAGACCGGTGGCTCGGGAAGCCAAGGTCCTCGAAGCACCCCTCTAGGCATAAATCCAGGAGATGACTCAGGTGGTATCAGAGAACTCACTGAGGTTGTTTACAACAACGGCGCAGTCAACTTGCCGCAAGACGGAGGGTACTACAGTGAATTTTGGGGCCCCGGCTCCACTTGGGCCTGCCTGTCTTGGCGAGATGCCGGCGGCAACGTCCCCGGTAATCCACCAACTCAGTTGGACCACCACTGGAACCCCAATGCGACCAAGATTATCATCCCAATTTCAGACGAAGGTCCCTATGGAGGAGACCCCGCTCAACAGTCTGATGATACCCAGAGTATCAATGAGGCCCACGATGCCTGTGTTATTGCGGGAATCATCCCAGTCCCCTTGCTTGCGGCTGGGTTCGGCTCCGGCTCCAGCAGCGTCGGATCTCACATGATGGACCTCGCCCAATGCCCCAACGGATTCGTCAGTCTGAACACAAGAACCTGCCCGGGTTCAAACACCCGCCTGACCGATGCGGAGGGTCAGATGTACAGTTTTCCGACTACTTCTGCGAACTCGGCTGAATTGCAACTAATGGTTGAGGCCATGGTCTACCTATCCACAAACAATTCGCGTGAAATCTACATGTCCATACTTGACCCCCTGTCGCTGCTGAAGAATCCTCCTCCAACATGGCAGAAGGGAGACTCAGGGACTTTTATCGACACCACGGCTGACAGGTACATCGAGGATCTCGGGCCCTCCATCGACGGCCTAGGATACGGTAATCTCGTAGTGGTCAACGACACCAGAATCACACTCAACGACGCATACAGCCTACATCCTTCGATCTCAGTAGACACCTCTGGTAACACCCATCTAGCTTGGATGGATGGTCGCGCTTATGGGTTCGACATCGATGTCAACTACGAGATTTACTACACCAGACTCCGACTCAGAGGAGCAGGCGAGTGGGACGGAGCTCCTGACGGGTTACCTACTTACGGAATCAAGCAGATTGTAGATTCAGCTGTCTCCGAAGTCGAAGGCATCGAAGGAATTCCTACCGATCGGCCCTTCGGCGCTAATTCACACATGCCAGCCATCCTCACCGATTCTTTCGATAACGTGCACCTGTCATGGGTGGACAACTACAACGGAACCCAAGGAGAGACCGTGGTTTACACTAGACTGAATCACACTAACGACGACTATCCCGAAGGCTTCCCTCTCAATTCGCTCGCCGCAGGGATTCTCGACCCGTGGGAAGTAATCCCAATTACTGAGTGGCAGTCCGACAAACTCGGCCCGAACTCACCTGCGGTCCCCGATTTGGGCCAACCACCAGCATTTGCAAATGATCTCGGGAGTGGTGCCCATATCGCTTGGTCCGACACTAACAAGTGCAGCGATGTCAGCAATGGCGGTTCCTACACACTGTGCTACGTCCACGTCCTGACTGGGTTAGTTGAGGTCGCACTCACAGAGACTGAGACCTACTACCACACCATTGAGCCTGGCGAGCAGACCACCTACAACATGACAATCTCGAATCCCACACCTGGGCCCGCTGAGCTCGTGGCCGACACCTTCACCGTGACTATGGAAGGCGTCCCAAACAACTGGACAGCCACACTGTTCTTCACCACTAATCACACACCAATATTCGACTCGACCCCGGTATTCCTGCGTGGCGGTGATGTGGTTTCGATGTACATGCGCGTCCGCGCCCCTTCGATATACCAAGCCCATGCAGACGAATTAGCCTCAATTACTGTGACTGCAATATCCTACAAAGACCCGGCTATCAGGGACGACAGAATTACTCTGACGTTGATGGATGTTGTCCACGGGATTAACTTGGACACCAGTCACTTCCAGGTGGATGTCGAACAGGGTGAGTCGGCATTCTTCTCGATAACGGTTACCAATACGGGCAACGTATACGATACGTTCGCGTTTTACGACCCATCCACCTTAGAGGGGCAGGTCGAATGGGCCCTGCCGTTTGGATGGGGCCTAACATTCCCAACGGCGCTATCATTGGACCCCGGGCAGTCAGTGACTAGGAATCTACAGGTCAGTGTCCCGACCTCACAGGACCCTGGTACCTTTGTGATCTACCTGAAGGGTTGGTCTACCGGTGAGCCAGTGCTCTCTATCGATCAAGGTACCTTCGATGTTCTCGAACTCTGGATTAACGTCTCAATCAAGAGCACGGGTAACATTGTCTTCAATCTTGGAGATACGACACAGTACGTCTTGCCCGGCGAATGCTCTGAGTTCGATATTGAAGTCACCAAGCACTTCACACCTGGTCACCTGATATTTACTACTCCAGGAGGTCCCGAGGTGAGGCCTCCTGAGATTTCTGAGGAGACATGGAGGTTCGACCACTGGACGGTGGATTTGGATTTCTCTGAAGCCCCTGGGGGGAATGGAATCTCAGATAACGCTCCGCGTTACTGGTCGATTATTGACACCCCCTACACCGTCACTGCCATCATGTGTGCACCATACAACGCTACTGCCGGACTAGGTGACTCTGTCACTGTCAAGGCACATCTGGAGGGAGCACAGCGTGTCAGAGACTCCGTGGTCCTTTTGACAAATATCATTCAAGAATATGACTTGGAAGGCAGCGTACCTGAAACTATTCTATCAATGCATCCAGGACAGACGTACCAGTTAGATACCACAGTCTCCAATGAAGGAAACGGTGCTGACAGATACGACATAGCAGTGAACTCGATTGAGGATACATTCGGTGCATCGCACGTCTGGGACATCGAAATTCCTCGGATCCTGTTCTCTGAGTTAGATCGTGATGAGTCGCAGACCGTACCTATCCTTCTCAACGTGCCAGAGAGGACCCACGCCGGCCAATACACCGTAATCCTACATGTGCTAAGCGAGGAGTCCTATGAGGGAACTAGGCTGAGAGATGTCATTGAGCTACAGATTGAGATTGTTGAGTTCCATGATATGCGCATAGAGGTCGACCCGATGGTTGAGAGCCGAATCAAATCCACAGCCCCTGGTAGGATTGTCCGATTCATCATGAACATCACCAACCACGGCAATGTGAACGATCAACCGACAATCCACAACCACACCCTCTATGACAGCGATGACCGGCATTCATGGCAGACGTCCCCTACGTTGGGGCCCCTGCTGGGTAATTGGGAGATTAGCTACGCATTGCTCGAGGACTTCGACACCGAATATCCGATTGAGAGGCCATGTGTAGGACAAACTCTGGGTGAAGACCCACCTGCTGAGGGCTGTTACCTATCTGCCCAGACCAATGCAATCACCATGCCAGTGATGGAGGCTTACTCTACCCTACAGATTGTCGTAATCATTCAGATTGACCCAGCCGCTTCACTGAACGATCGAGAGATTGGAATCAAGGTCGTATCGGAATTCGGCTCCTCGGAAGCAGGCGGTGACCACGATGAGACTCCGGTGTGGGATGACTCCTGCACTCTCGACGTGAATGGAGACGGTTTGCCAGATAACTACCGACCCAACTGCGACACCAACGAACAAGTTGTCGAACTAAGACTCAGGGCACCAGACCTCTTCATCCTCGATGTCTTCTCTGCGGTCTACACGGGAGAGGTTGGTGAAATGCTCTCCGTCAATGTACAAGTTCTCAACAAGGGTAACTCCCATGCCACCGACGTTAATATCATCCTGTGCGTAGACCAGACTGAATCTGACATCAAGAAGAACGGGTGCGATGAGGAGAATATTGTTTACCGGCAAATAGTCGAGGCGATAATGCCCTGTGACGACCCTTCTAACTCATGCGCCGGCGAGGATCCACCCACAATCGCTCTACTGTATATGGTCGAGGCTGGAAGCCACAACGTCGTTGTCGTCTTAGATCCAGACAATATAATTGTTGAGACCGATGAGAACAACAATATCCGAGCAGTCTCACAGAAGATGGGTTCGAATTTAGGTATTCTCGATGTCGGAATCGAAATCATTGCCCAATACACAGTGCCGACAATAATCCTCGGTGCGACATTCGCTCTAGTAGGAGTGGTCGCAGTGGTTATGTGGGGACGTAGGGAGGAGGCAAAAATCCGCTTCGCCGAGAAGTCCAGTATGATTTCTAACCTTGATGATGAGGACATGGTCTTCTGATTAGCGTGCTAGCCACCATGGCAACGGTGTACCTTCACGCGCCGCGACGAGGCGGCCCCGACTAGCTGCAAAATCGCGCATCAGACGCTCGCGTAGAGCTTCCATCATCTCTTCAGCATCCATTGACTGGATCCTCAGTCCTTGCGAAAAGGCATCCAAATCAAGCGGTCTTCGGGGTTGGTTCATGATAGCGTGGGCCAACTGCCTCTCCTCATAGGATTCAGATTGCTCGGAGATACTTGGTGAGACCTTCCTCATCACCTGTTGATGGAGGGCTATCACAGCGTCACGATGCTCATCTATCCGCTCAAGAGCAGAATCCAACTCTGAGAGCACCCCCATAGCCTCTACCATTGGGAGCTTCCGACGAGTCCCTAGCCGGTCGACTACTCCATTCAGTTCAGGCGGCAATCTGTTGGAGAGGCGCATCGGCCCTCCAGCCGGTATCTTCCTGTGTTCCGCGCGGAACAAATCAGGTCCTAGATCGAGACGTAGGGAGAAGGATTGGTTGACCTTGTACATCTTCTTCGGCGGCCCTCCTTTCTCAGATGGCACACGTTCGGAATCCACGAACCCCGATTCTTCTAACACCTTGAGGTGCTTGACCACCGCTTGCTGACTTACATTCAGTAACTCAGAGAGTTGCAAAGGGTAGTGAGGTTCCTTGACCAGTTTCCTGAGAATCTGACGCCGAGTGGGGTTTTCGAGTATCGAGAGCGCCTCGTCGAAACCTACCATTTACTTACCAACCTGAGGTTGGGTAGTGGAGGCCTTCTAAAAACCCAA
Source organism: Candidatus Thalassarchaeum sp. (assembly GCA_965658085.1). Taxonomy (GTDB): domain Archaea; phylum Thermoplasmatota; class Poseidoniia; order Poseidoniales; family Thalassarchaeaceae; genus Thalassarchaeum. The sequence goes on along the minus strand of CBFHQW010000011.1, from coordinate 14,315 downwards.
CTTGAGCATAGAATAATATCTGTCGAACTAGTGAAACAACTATGGGAACCGGGAAGACCGTACTGGTCACGGTACTAGTCATCGCCGGATTGCTGATGTTGGCTCTGTCATTTGTTGCTTCAATAGTAGTTGATGCCATTGATCAGAGGATTACTGATGAATGCGAAGACGAGACAGGTACAATTGGAGAAATCATAGGTGCTGATGAGGGGCAGTGTCAAGACGGTCGTGATATGAGAGATAGAGTCGATTCAATCGGTCAGGTAATTGGCTACCTAGGTGCTTCAATTCTTGTGGCATCAGTAATCATGGTAGCAATCGGAAAGAGACAGTAATCAACCTTCGTCCCAGCCCTGCCAATCCCGTTCGTCTTCGGTCTGCTGGGATTCCTCACCAACCTTTGTCTGACCAGGGAAGGGATCCGCTATCGAAACCTCTTCCTCTACTTCCGGGAGGCCGCGGTACTGTCTATACAACTCATCGGTTGTCGGCAACCTACCCTCTTTGGTCATGACCACGGGTCCTCCAGATTTCTTACGTTGCCCTCGTCCCGCGAGGAACAGTATGAGTGCGACGACGCCCAGTGGCAATCCGAGGCAACACCCGAAGAACATCATTACGAACCAACCATTCCCGAACAGTGCTTTCTGTGCAGATATATCATCCACAAACCAGAGGGTAGTGTTTCCATCATTGTGTAGGGTGTATTCTCCGGCCTGAGCTGATCTGAAAACCCTCACAGGGACATACAAAGTCCCGTCCTCACCAGGTCTCTCAAGATCTAAACCCGTGGGTCTCGAACCACTTTCCTCAGACCCCATTGCATCAATAAGCCTGAGTTCAGCAGCTTGCGAATCATCCACTGAGACTCGCAGAGCAGCGTATTCATGAAATTGATCTAAATTGATTTCCCCACTCTCTCCTGGTTCCAACTCGAGAAGATGTCGCTGGGATGGATCTAATTCATCGAACATTGCTGGCATGGCGTTGTAGTAAGATACTACCCCAATCAGCATCAGTAGTAGTGAGGCTCCTGAGAGCCTCTTAGCCCAAAGCGTAACATCTGCCATGGTCCGAGGTGATGGTTCCGTGCTATCAGACTTCTCAATCAATAGGCGAGACCGACATCCGGGTGGGCCAACTTCTCAGGGAGATAGGTATCTGTCACGAAATCCAGCCCGTACTTGGCTAGGGACTGCTGCTCAGCCTTCTTCCCGAGCTCCTGCATCAACTCAATCTGCTGTTGCCACCACCCTGTAGAGAATCTAGGGTCGGACAATTCAGCCTGCAGAGCACCCAGGTCTTGTTTTGAGAGGTCATCGCTAGGTAGGTCATAAGCGAGGATATCGTCTGCAGTAATCCCGAGATATATCGCACCCTTGCTCGCTAGGTACTCTGAGATGTGAGCAGTCTTGATGGCCCCATATGCGATACTAGCAAAGATTCTGAACGACCACGGGTCACAGTCAGCGAATACCACGATTGGCTTTTTCCACTCATCACTCATTCGTCGCATAATTCGACGAGTGGAGCGTGCAGGTTGCCCCTTGAGATGGATCAGCGCGCACCGCGCCTCCTCATCGAAACCATTCTCAATCAATCGATCAAACATCCCGCCAGTCTCTATTGCCATGATGAAATCTATGTCTTCATCAATGAGTCTGAGTTTCTCTGACTCGACGTTGTAAGGGACTCCGTATCCAGAGTCGCCGACGTCGTCTCGACAGTTTATCCTCATCCAGTCACCACGTCGATTACGCTCTTCAAAAGTCACATTCCCGATTATTCTCGCCCCGTCCTCCTCTGGCCTCAGACGGAAATCCTCCCGTAGACACTTGGTGACAATCTCAAGGTCCTCAGCTAGGTTATTGCTTTCGTTCTGCGAGTGAAACTTGCCGTTGCCCCAGGCTTCGGAGATGTAGTACATCTCTCTCAGGGTTGAGGACTTACCGCTGTTGATCATCTCCTCGATGAACTCGGTGACGTGTAGTGAGCGCAGCAGCTGTTTAGCGGAACCGAGGTTGGTCGCGTCGCGAACCGTCCTTTTCTTGCCATATTTGTAGACCCCCAATCGCTGGTCGAAGCCGATGTTGCTCTTAGAGCGGACAGGCAGTGTCATCGTCGGAGGATTGCCCTTGGACATCTTGTCATGCATCTCTGAAGCCACATTATGGAGGGCTTGAATCACCTCGTCCTTGGATTTCTCTCTGCTTATGCTCATTCATCTATCCCCTGATCTGGAGTCAATGACCCCATGTCGATTACGCCCTCGTCATTTGGGTCTTGAACCGACTCTTCGGCTCTCTCAGCAAGATTCTCAATCATGGGGTCTTTCTTGATGCGTACCTCTTCCACAGCGGCATCAAGAGCCTCCTTGTTTCTCATCTCTTCGAGTAGTTTCTCGTCTATTTTGGTGGCTCCGATGATGTCACCATTGCCCCTGAAAAAGATCTCCATGTCCGTCCAATCACCCTTGCTGAGGCCGGAAACGGTGAACGAGATTACCGCCGAGGAACCAGGGTCCAGCGTGTCCAATCGCCAAGCCCACAGACCATGAGTCTCCTTACGGCCTCCGAGGGGGTTGTCCACCATGGCGACAGTTTCGCGCTCGGGCCATTTGGCCAAGATTGTGTACGCACGTGCTCGAGCTGTGTAGTTGAACACGGTGATATCACAGGTCGTCAGTTTCCTCGTTGTGTCCCATCCAAGAGCCTCCTCGCAGAAAACCGCATTCATAATCTGGGTTATTATCGGCGCTAGATCAGGCTCTTCCCTGCCCAATAGTTGTGAGGTTTTCTGAGATATCTCAGGGAGAATGACGTTTATCAGCTCAAACTTCTCTCGAGCCTTTTTCCTCTGCGAACTTTTCTTGAGATGGTTTTTCAGGCCCTTACCTACTTCCATCAAAGCCCTCCTGATTTCCCCTAATACCTCCTCATTACCAGCAACGGCTTCCTTCGCCTCACTGGTGAACTGGACGTTGGTAGAGGCGAGGTGAATGAGAACGGCCGCTGGTCCCTTTGGTATCCCTCTGCCGCCCGGCTGATCTAGGCCGTAGCGCTTCCAGTCGACAGACTCAACTGCCTTCGTGAGCAGACATCCACCCTGCTGGTACATCAGGGGCACCCTATTAGCGAATCGAAGAATCTCAATCGGACTGTCCGAGGCTAGGTCGCCACCGAAAACTAGGCCGACTTCGATTTGGAAGGGGTTGCCCTGAGTGACTCGTGTATCTCTAGTAACAGTCGAGGCGAAGCGAGAATCAATCGCCTTCGATAGCCCCTTCTTGATTAACAGGTCCTCGATGGGGGAAAGACAGTCGGTAGGTGGATTCAGGAGTTTGACCTTCTGGAATGAATCGAGCACAGCCTGAGCCTCCTCGGCCCTGATTCTGCGGGGTTGCCTACCTTCCTCAAGCCCCGCCTTTCCGAGAATCTCCCGGGCCGCTCTCATGCTGACTCCGGAGAAGTTGTGCCTCAGGAAAGAAGTCATCTTCCTCTCCTCAGCTTCACGTAGCATCCTTTGCAATGTTCCGAGGTGGATGCCGTGTGGATGGGGCTTAATCTCCTCTACCACCCTAGGGAGTCGGCCGGTGGTACGAGGCCAGTGGCCTTCTTCGATTAATCCTCCATCTCGGTCCTTTACGGTCAGGCTGATGGTCGCATGTGGGTTGACGATTGAAGTCATCCTGAGGTACTGGTAGACTGACTGCCTACCTCGTTGGTACTTGGCCTTCATCTCGGTCCGTATCTTCAAGCCGTGCTTGATTTCTTCACCCGTGATATCGTCAATCCAAACATCCCTACTCTCGCCACTCTTGATTGCTTTGTTCTTCCTTGTATCAATACCGAGATCAACCCGGACCGCTGAAGAATCCTCTTTGACCTTTGAAACAACAGTGGTCTTCGAGCCTGTGGTGAGTTGGCCGTACATCACTACTCCAGTAATTCCAATTCCCTGCTGACCGCGGGTCTGTCTGATTGCGTGAAACCTAGATCCGAGGAGGAACTTTCCGAAGACGTGCTCGATAGCCCCTCTTGGTATGCCCGGCCCGTTGTCCTGTGATATCAACTCTATTCGGTCACTCCCGAGTCGATTAATTTCAACTCTAATATCAGGGAGTATCCGTTCCTCCTCACAGGCGTCGAGAGAATTGTCGACGGCCTCCTTGACAGCCGTGATAATAGATCTCTGTAGAGAATCGAAGCCTAGGAAATGCTTGTTCTTCTCGAAGAACTCGCTTATCGCAATCTGCTTTTGTTTCCCGGCTAGTGGTTTTTCTTCGCTCATTCGCAAACCTCCGGTAGGTCCTCCCGATACCCGGATGGCACGGGGCCTCTTTTGGATAGAAGTCTCCGACCGAGGAACGCTCTTAACCCTGTGCAAAGATATCTGGATGCCACGCCGTAATCTTCCCGACAAAGGCGCTGGCCATCACAGTCAGGGGGCTTGCTAGATACAACTTACCCGGCCCGGAGCGACCCTGATAATTACGATTAATCGCAGAGATTGTAACCTGCTCCGCATCATCGCTAATACCAGGACCTGCTCCTATACAGGCACCACATCCGGGGTCAATTAGCTTGACACCAGCGCGCTCAAACATCTCACTCCAGCCGTTCTTTTCGGACAAGCTCTTCACCGTCTTTGAGCCGAACTGGATGTAACAGTCGACACCTTCAGGAATTGCCAGACCTGCTTCAAGAGCCGCTTTGGTGACTTGCGCGTAGTAGGCGAAGTCATCATCCTTGCCAGCCGTGCATGAACCCGCGTAGGCGATATCTATCCTCACCTCGCCAATTTCGTCTATGTAAGCACCATTTGTAGGATCGGAGGGAATTCCTTCGTCGGGCTTGCCAGGATGTGCAACCATCGGACGAATCTGTGTCAAGTCGATGGTATGTACTCCTCCGTGATACTCCGCACCCACGTCTGGCAGAACGAAGGCGCTGCGCACCTTCTCCTCACTCAGTCCCGATCTGCGATTCATCAACCAATCTACAGTGAGACTATCTGGTTCACATATCCCAGTCTTAGCACTACACTCAGTAGCCATGTTGCACAGAGTAGCCCTTTCGTCCATCGACAAACCGGCAAGTCCAGGACCACCGAACTCCATGCTACGGTCAAGTGTCTCGGACTCAGCGGCATACTTCCAAAGGATATGGAGTATGACATCCTTGGCTGTGCACCCGGGGTCTAGGTTACCTACCAACTCGAAGCGTATACTTTCTGGGACTTGGACAAAGGCAAATTGATTGTGCACGAGGTTGGCGTACTCGGTCGAGCCGACACCGTAGGCCAGTGCGTTCGTGGCACCTCCCATACAGGTGTGTGAATCAGTCGCTTGAATGAAATCGCCAACATCGATGAATTCCTCTCTTGCGACTTGATGGCAGATGCCAGGGCTGACACCATCCTCAGCGGAATAATCACGCACTCCGGTGTGCTGCTGGAACACGTTCTGCATGTCTCTCAGGGTCTGAATCTTCTCTGTGAAGCGACCAAACCTCGGCACCCCGGTGGCGTACAGCAAATGGTCCTCGAAGACTGCGTACTTTGATGGATTGGGAAGCGAGTAATCGTTGCCGTATTCCTGTTTGAGGAATTCGTGGACCTGTGCGGTTGTGAACTCATGCGAGTAGCCACCATCGACCTGTGAGAGCACAGCATCACCGGGCTTGACATAGCGCGCCGTACCATTCTGGCCCAGCAGTTTGTTCGCAATCATCTTCTCGATCATAGTCATTGGTCGCGGTTTGGTCTTCAACTCAGGGAGACTGATATCCCCTTCTTTGAGATTCTTCGCGAACGGCAGAATGCCACCATTTTCAATAATTAATCTGGTCACCGGGTCGTACTCAGCGGTGAACTCATTCAATGAGATACTCTCACCAGATTGCAACCTCTCCAACATCCCGTAGTCACCCATTATTTGTCCGAGGTTGATGTTGTTCCGCTCGTGAATCGGTGCGAAGGACGCTGCGATAACAATCCTAATTCCCGACCAACGCTCACACTGAGCGGCAGTCTCGCGACTTGACCCAGTGCCCTTACGATGTCCAGATACTATGGCTTCAAAGCCACCGTCTAGCAATGCACGAGGTTCGAACACGCGCCTCCCCTCGTGAACTAGGCCGGCGTAGGCGTTCTCGGCTATGACTGCCGGATCGTGGTCGAAACAGACCCAAGCTGGAGTCATGACATCGGTGTTGATGTCATCGAGCAAATCACCGACCTTGAGATCCACCATGCGCAAATCGAGGCCCTCGTAGAGCTGCCTGCGTATCAGTTCGAGATCCTTGGTGAGGAAGAGCACTCTCTTACCTGGGGTCAGCGCTATCTGTGCCGGGGGCCACTGTTTGGACAAGGTTACACCACCTCTTTCGATTATCGTCAATGTCGCGCTCTATTTCATCATTCTCAATGGTCGTATTACCTTACACAGCCGCCCAGTAAGGCGATTGTCACTTTTTTCATCTACTATCACTCTTAAATAAGATGGTCTGTCGGGATTTACTACCTTTCAAGCAAAGGTGGAGTGAGGGAATGGCAGACGAAGGATACCTAGTGGAAGACACTGTGAAGTGCAGCGAGTGCGGTAGCAGGAGCCTGAATAGAGACGAAACCAGAGGAGAAGTTGTGTGTGAAGACTGCGGCTTGGTCTTAGAAGACAACGTAATCGACCAAGGCGCTGAGTGGCGCGTGTTCAGCCCTGAGCAGGGCGATCAGCGTGCGCGTACGGGAGCACCTATGACGGTGATGCTGCACGACAAGGGACTGTCTACTGATATTGACTGGCAGAACAAAGACTACTCTGGAAAGGCCATCTCAAGTCGCTACCGAAGCCAGTTCTATCGCATGAGGAAGTGGCAAAAACGCTCTCGCGTAAGCAACGCCACCGAGCGAAACCTCGCCATGGCTCTGGCTGAACTCGACCGTATGGCCAGCCGCCTCGATCTACCAAAGTCGATTCGTGAGTCGGCTGCTGTGAACTACAAGAAAGCCGTTGAGGCAAGACTCATCCGCGGACGCTCTATTGAAGGAGTCGCTGCAGCTAGCCTCTACGCTGCGTGCAGGCAATGCAACAATCCTCGAACCCTTGACGAAATTGGGGAGGCCAGCCGAACTGGTCGCAAGGAGATTGGTCGGACCTACCGCTTCATGGTTCGCGAACTCAAGATGAAGATACCACCTACCAAGCCGGAGGACTACATACCGAGATTCTGTTCTGGCCTGCACTTGGATGCTGAAGTCCAGTCAAAGGCATACGAACTAATCGCCGCTGCTCAGGAAAAGGAACTCACGAGTGGACGAGGTCCAACTGGAATAGCAGCCTCAATCATCTACATTGCTAGCGTTTTGTGTGGTAAGCGCAGAACCCAGCGTGAGGTCGCCGAGGTAGCTGGTGTGACTGAGGTTACAATCAGGAACCGCTACAAGGAACTGATACAGAATCTCAACATCGAGCTTGAGATTTGAGTAATGCTCACGAGCAACCGGTTGTAGAGCCGCAGGCATTGCACTTCAGGCAGGTCCCGTTTCGGACCATTTGGCTGCTCCCACAGTCATCGCAGATGTCTCCTGTGAATCCTCTCTCCCGTGCTGCCTGCCGCGCGCGAGCTTCAGCGTCCTGCTCTTGTAGTGGAGCGACAGCCGCATCCAAAGTCATCTGAACCTCTCTCTTCTCACCCTCAGTTCTCATCACTCCCTGATCAGTAATCTCAGGCTTGCTAATCGAGAACGGATCAAAATCCTCGGCAGCAACGTGCGCGAGGTCATCCCGGCCAGCGTACTCGATGGCCAATTCCCTGAAGATCCAATCGACTAGGCTCGAAGCCATCTTGACCCGCCCACTACCGCCTTCAACCGGTCCACTAGGCTCGAACTTCTGGAAAGTGAACACCTTGATGAAAGCCTCCAGTGGTACACCATGCTGGAGAGCGATGGAGACCGCTATTGCGAACTGATTGAGCATGGCTCTCCAAGCGGCACCCTCCTTAGAGGTCACCAGTATAATCTCACCCAATTTACCATCCGGGTACTCCCCTGTGATTAGACGCACACTGTGTCCACCTATCCTGGCCTTGGTCGAGGTAGCCCTCTTCCTATCTGGCAGGGAGCGTCTGGTCGCGATGAACTTCACGAACGACTCAGCCACTGGTTGAGCCATGGGTTCTGGGAGGGGCAGCGCCTTGACAGTCTCCTTGATCATTTTCTTGACCAACTCTTCCTCTTCAGTAACCTCTTCGGCCAGTTCGGTGTCCTCGACGAGTTGGTTCATCAGGGGTTGCGATAATTTTGAACAGTCGCGGTAAACCGCACATGCCTTGTTCATAGTAGTGTGACTGAGGTTGTAAGCTTCTCTGACATCATCTACTGTTGAATTAGATGGCATGTTAATGGTCTTGGAAATTGCTCCCGAGATGAACGGCTGCGCAGAAGCCATCATCTTCACATGAGCAGGCCATGCGATTGACCTCGTTCCTTTCGCCCCGCATGGAGTGGCACAGTCGAACACGGCCAGATGTTCTTCCTTGAGTCCAGGTGCTCCTTCGATGGTCAGATTCCCGAAGATATGAGATTGGGCCGCTTCAATCTCTTCAGAGGTGAAGCCGAGGAAGTCTAGGGTGTCAAAGAATGAATCCTCATATTGATCCTCTGACATTCCGAGGGCTCCTGTGCACAGTTCCTTTCCGAGTAGAGACGGTGCGAAGGCCGAGCGCAAATCGAACACATCGCCCATTTTGTTCTCTACAGCAGCGAGATCCTCAGTACTGAAGCCAACTTCCTTCATACGGTTCACTGGTAGTGTGGGGCATCCACTGAGTCGCCCAGTGCCTACGATATACTCCTCAATCGTTTTGCACTTGCTATCGGAGTAGCCAAGTCGACGAAGAGCACTCGGTACACCCTTGTTGACAATCCTTAGCGAACCACCTCCGGCTAGCGTCTTGAACTGCACGAGTGAGAACTGGGGTTCGACACCGGTGGTGTCCGCGCCCATCACCAGACCGATGGTACCAGTGGGTGCGATGACTGTGGTCTGCGCGTTCCTGTATCCATGCTCCTCTCCATCTCTGACTGCACGGTCCCAGGATTCCCTCGCCGCCTCTAGTAGGTCCTTCGGGCATTTCTTCGAGTTAATTCCCATAGGCGGAACAGTGAGTCCCTCATATTCGTCCACCGGCGAATCGTATGCAGCCCTCCTATGATTTCTCATCACTTTCAGCATGTGCTCGGAGTTTCTCTCGTAGTCAGAAAAGGCCCCGAGTATCGAAGCCATCTCCGCACTAGTCGAGTAGGTCTCTCCGCACATGATAGAGGTGATTGCGCCACAGATTGCATAGGCCCGCTCATCATCATAGGGGATACCCATATGCATCAACAGAGAGCCTATGTTACAGTAGCCCAGACCTAGAGTACGGTATTCATACGACTTGCGCGCTATCTCCTCAGAGGGAAACTGCGCCATTAGAACGCTAATCTCAAGGGTCGTAGTCCAAAGTCTGACACTATGTCTGAAGTCGTCTATCTGGAAAGTCTGAGTATCGAGGTCGTAGTAGTGTAGTAGGTTGATACTGGCTAAATTGCAGGCAGTGTCATCGAGGAACATGTACTCGGAGCAAGGGTTGGAACCGTTGATTCTCCCTCCCTCAGGGCAGGTGTGCCACTCGTTGATTGTGGTGTCATATTGGACACCAGGGTCAGCACAAGCCCAAGCAGTGTACGCCACCTTGTCCCACAATTCTCCTGCATCAAGGGTCTTGCATGGTTCGGGATCCCTTCCTTCTGCCTTCGAACTCTCCAATTCGGTCCTCCAGTAAAGGTTCCAATCACCACCCTCCTTGACCGATTCCATGAACCGATTCGGGACGCGGACTGAGTTGTTGCTGTTCTGACCAGATACAGTAAGGTAAGCCTCACCCTGCCAGTTGGTATCCAGAACCTCGAAATCAACACCTTTCCATCCCTGCTTAGCAAGGTCCAGAATCCTCTGGATGTGGGGTTGTGGAACATGTTCTCCGATGGCTCGCACCATGGCTCTATGCAGACCAAGGTTGGTGTTCTGATCGAATCGGCCCTCATCGTCAGCATGCTCCCAAATCGCGTCCATTAGGGCATTAGCGTGCTTCTGCAGAATATTACTCCCTATCACTAGTGCTGAGACCTTTTCCTCCTCACTCGACTTCCAGTCTATGTATTCCTCGATATCAGGATGGTCAAGATCTAGGGTGACCATCTTGGCTGCTCTTCTGGTGGTGCCGCCGGACTTTATCGCCCCGGCGGCCCTATCACCTATCTTGAGGAAGGACAGCAATCCGCTCGAGCTGCCGCCACCTGAGAGAGGCTCACCCGATCCTCGAATTCTGGAGAAGTTCGAACCGGTTCCTGAGCCGTACTTGAATAGCAACGCCTCTCGGTTCCATAGGCCCATAATTGACTCCGAGCCACCGACCAGAGAGTCGGATACTGATTGGATGAAGCAGGCGTGAGGTTGAGGGTGCTCGTAAGCGTTAGTGGAGTACTCTAGTTCGCCACTGGCAGGGTCAATGAATGAGTGGCCCTGAGCTGGCCCCTCTATGCCATAGGCCCAATGCAGTCCGGTGTTGAACCACTGGGGGCTGTTAGGTGCCGAGCGCTGGCTTGCGATCAAGTAACACATTTCATCGAAGTAGGCGCGGGCATCAGCCTCGCTGGCGAAGTAGCCGTACTTCCAGCCCCAGTAGGTCCAGGTCCCTGCGAGTCGACGGAAGAGATTCCTCCCGTCAGCCTCCCCACCCATTCTCTCTCCAGTCTCTACAGTCTGAAGCCTCTCGTGGTCTGGTACACTCCGCTGCAACCAGATGGGAACATTATCTTCTGGTACCTTTCGCAGGTACTTCGGAACGCCGGCCTTTCGCAGGTACTTCTGTCCTAACACCTTTCCAGGCACACCAGTGAAGCCTGAGGGAAGTTTCACCCCCTCGACGGCATCTGCCATAGAACCGTCTGGGTTCCTAATTTCAACATCCATCTCTATCCAGTCGAAGGCGTCGAACGGGTCATCACCGGCAGTGGTAAATCGGCGCTCTATGACCATCCCAGATTCTGCAATTCCGGCATCGGTATCTGCTTTGACTCTAGTCTGCATACCCTCTCCCTCCTTCGTCGCTTCCGACCTGATTTGTCCTTGCACGGCGCAAGGGATTCACTCTTCCGAATGGAGGGTGTTTAATGATTGAGGAAATCTTCAGTCGCTATAGAGGTGAATCAAGGAATTATTCCCTGCCCCCATAGAACGCCGATTGTTAGATTATTGATCCTATCAAGATCTCATATCAAGTGACCAATCCAACGATGCTCCCGAACGAGTAATCATTATCCCGATTCTACAATATTTCTCGTGGCTGCTCTCAATGAGTCGTCGGACAAGAGCTTCGGGAACATCACCTTTGATGATATAATTCATGTTAACAGATGTGAAAACCTTGGGGGCCTTTTCCGCCATCTCAACCTCAATTTCTACTGTCGCATATTCCACATTTGCTGCTCTATGTTTCAGACCATCAATTACGTCGATCAAAGAGCAAGCAGCGTGTGCATGAATCACCATCTCCGTAGGACTAGGGGAAGAGTCACCATAGATTCCGAAGCTCTTGCCTCCAGAGGTGGTACCTACGTAACCACCCGAATCAGTCCACTTCACCTCCCCCTTCATGCCCCACTCACCGGCGCCATCGCCCTTGAAGGGTTGGCTTCATGAAGGGGGGGTTGGTCGGCGCGCTGAGAGACATGGTCGAGGGAACCCGAGTTTCGATGGTGGAAGGCCGCCTGAGCGTGCCCGTCGACCCCATCATTCACTACATCGAAGGCGATGGCATAGGCATCGATATCACACCAGTCATGATGGCTGTGGTAAACGCCGCAGTCGAGCATGCATATGGAGGCCAGCGCAGCATTCATTGGAGTGAGGTTCTGGCCGGGCAGAAAGCCTTCGATACCACCGGTGAGTGGTTACCTGAGGCCACTAAACAAGCAATGCGCGAGGGGCTTGTCTCGATCAAGGGGCCTTTGACAACTCCAGTTGGTGGTGGCATCCGCAGCCTCAACGTGGCACTCCGCCAACAACTCGACCTCTATGCATGCGTTCGCCCCGTTCGCTGGTATGCAGGAACTCCGAGCCCAGTCAAGGACCCGGGAGCGGTGGACATGATAATCTTCCGAGAAAACAGCGAAGATGTTTATGCCGGTATCGAGTGGGAGGCGGGCAGTGATGAAGTCAACAAAGTGATCAACTTCTTACAGAACGAGATGGGCGTCGACAAAATACGATTCCCCGATACCAGCGGCATCGGTATCAAGCCAGTCAGTCAGGAGGGAACGGCACGCATCGTCCGCGCCGCTATCAATCATGCAATCGAGAATGACAAGGACAACGTGACACTGGTTCACAAGGGCAACATCATGAAGTTCACAGAGGGAGGCTTCCGAGATTGGGGCTATCAACTCGCAAAGGATGAATTCAGAGCCACCGAACTAGATGGCGGGCCTTGGTGCACGATAATCAACCCGAGAACAGGAACTGAAATCACCATCAAGGACGTCATCGCGGATGCCATGCTCCAACAGGTCCTCACTCGACCTCGAGAGTATGGCGTGCTGACGACCATGAATCTCAATGGCGACTACATCTCAGACGCGCTTGCAGCTCAAGTCGGGGGTATCGGAATAGCTCCAGGTGCTAACATCAATTACGACACGGGGGTCGCCATCTTCGAGGCCACCCATGGCACCGCTCCCAAGTACACCGGACAAGACAAAGTCAACCCTGGTAGCCTGATTCTGTCGGCGGAGATGATGCTGCGCCACATGGGCTGGACAGAGGCCGCCGATCTCATCATCAACGGTGTAGAAGGTGCGATTAGCGCTAAGACCGTGACCTACGACTTCGAACGCCAGATGGACGATGCGACCCTACTCAAGTGCAGTGAGTTCGGTGCCGCCATCATCGCACACATGTGAGTTGGAACTTATGGATTTCACTTCACTCAATCTTTGTCAGCCCCTGCTGAATGCCCTCGATGAGATTGGTTACATTTCACCGACGCCGATACAAGCCCAAGCCATCCCTGACCTCATTGAGGGCCGCGACATGCTCGGTTGCGCCCAGACGGGCACAGGAAAGACCGCAGCATTCGCTCTACCCATTCTTGATGCCATGGCCAAAGATCCGTGGACGGACCCACGCCGAATCCGCGCTCTGATGATGTGCCCAACACGCGAGCTTGCAGCCCAGATTCACGATAATATTGAGCAATATGCCCGACATCTAGACATCCGTTCTATGGCTATGTTTGGCGGAGTGTCGCAGCGCCCTCAGGAGAAAATCCTACGTCGTGGCGTTGACATCTTGGTTGCCACCCCCGGTCGCTTGCTTGACCTCATCTCACAGGGATACGTTGACCTGTCCCACGTACAATTCCTCGTTCTCGATGAGGCAGATCGAATGCTCGACATGGGCTTCATCCGAGATATCCGCAAAATTCTAGCACAGATTCCAAAGAAACGCCAGAGTCTGCTATTCAGTGCCACCATACCACGCTCGATTGTCGAATTGTCCGATGATATGCTCTACAATCCGGTAAACGTCTCCATCACACCTGAATCGACCACCGTAGAGGCCATAGAACAATCTCTCATGTTCGTCATGAGGAGCGACAAGCGAGGACTCTTGACTTATATTATCGAGGAAGAGAGCCCCGATAAGGTGCTTGTATTCAGTCGCACCAAGCACGGGTGCAATCGCATTGTCAGACAACTCGGACAAGACGGTATCGATGCCCTTGCAATTCATGGCAACAAGAGTCAGGGTGCGCGTGAGAAAGCCCTCCGCCGATTCCGTAATGGTACCCTTCAGGTGCTAGTCGCCACCGACGTGGCGAGCAGAGGCATCGATGTCTCTGATATCAGTCACGTCATCAATCTGGATTTACCTAACGAGCCCGAGGTCTATGTGCATCGCATTGGGCGTACGGGGCGTGCAGGCCAAGGGGGAATCACTATTGCTTTCTGTGATGAGAACGAAGGCGAGTATCTGCGAGGTATCGAGAAGACGATTCGTCAGGATATTCCAGTAGATGAGGGCCACCCTTTCCACTCCGAGAAGGCCCGGTCTCGCAAGGGCAACAAGGCGCCAAAGAAGCAGCAGAATCGGGGGCGTGGTCGGCGCCAGCCGCGAAATAACAAATCTAACGGCGGCAGTCGCTCGAAAGGGAAATCAAATCACCAATCTAACGGCAGTCGCTCGAAAGGGAAATCAAATCACCAATCTA
>CBFHQW010000010.1:0-22880 GCA_965658085.1 Candidatus Thalassarchaeum sp. | reverse complement strand
TTCGATTACCCTATCTGATGAAGAAGTCGGAGCTGAATCTAGGATTGAGGAGATGTTCAATTGAGGATGAGGCACATCGACCAAATGAGAGCCATAGCAGTGCTATGCATGGTCGAGGTACACACAGCAGCCATCATCCCACCCGAAGGAATCAGTGTTGGTCACCCTGCTGCCTTCGTCGCAGCCGCCTTCGGAGGGATGGCCGCGCCGATGTTCGTCGCCATATCTGGTTGGGGCATCCACATGAGTGCGATTCGCAGAGCCGCTGACCCTGCCCACAACGCCGGGATATGGTTGCGTTGGCTGGCTCCCAGAATCTTGTTGCTGAGTCTATGTCAGCTGCTGGTCAACCTTCTACTCAGCGCCGACCGAGGGGGTCGCTTTGAGTGGCAGACCCCAGGTGTCCTGACACTGCTCGCAATAGGTGCCCTGCTGGCACCTGTCCTAATTCGGCTCTCTATGCGCTCTCGCGCATTACTGATGCTGGTGATGATGGCAACACCATTGGCTCTCGGAGACATCTCTGGACCGGACTGGTCATGGTGGGAACGGGTTGGTTCTGAAGGAGTTTCAGAATGGCTTGCTAGGCTGCTATGGAACGGCACATATCCTGCGGTACCGTGGCTGGGTTTCGTGCTTCTGGGCTCCTTAATCTACGACCTTGCTGATAATCCGGCTGCGAGAGAGCGTGGCATCGTCCTCGGACTCGCTGCTACCACTGTCACGGCGGCCATCGCAGCGTTTGAGGAGATCCCTTGGGCTCTGACCGAGGGCGAGGCAGTCCTGACCTTCTTCCCAGCGAGCACCGCCTTCCTCGTCGTTTCCGGAACCTTCGTGCTGCTCACCCACAGGGCGCTCGAGAAGTCAGAGACGCATGGTGATGAGCTAGGTAGCAGCGAGCGTCTAGCGTTCCTCGAACCCGCTGGCCGCATCACGCTGACAATCTATGTCGCTCATTTCGCTGTGTTGGGTGCTGTGGCATCGGCGATGCAGGGTGAGCCTAGACTGGAGCTCGTGCCTGCATTCGCTGCGACCATCGTCCACACTCTCGTCTGGATACCTCTGGCAATCTGGCACCAGAAGCACATACCCAACATCTCCTTTGAGAATCTGCTGAAAAGGCTTAGTTAGGCGTCACCGATATCGGTCCGAACCAAGCCTCCCCTTCTTCGTTAGATGCCATGATGCGGACGTAGTAGGTAGTGTCGTCTGCGAAGCTGATACCGGCAGAACCGGGGCCTACCTGAGGTGTGCCGGCACTGACACTGTATGGCCAGAGTTGCGAGTTGTTGCCCATGTCGGTCTGCCCATAGTAGACGGTGAGAGTAGTATTGGTGCCGTTATCGTAGACGTCCCAGATGACATCTGCAGTGCTGCTGGTTACGTTAGTCGTGGTCAGATTGCGAAGTATTGCATCGTAGGCGTAGTACTCTCCGCGTAACGGGTCGTCGACCCATACCGGCAAGTGCTCAAGAGCGTCATAGGTAGCTTGCGTCAGAGGGAAGCCCCACGCAGCATGATAGGGGGCGAGGTTGTATCCGGTAGCGTTTGAGAGATGTAGTACCCAAGCGTTGAACTCCTCAGTGCCTCCGCTCGGAACTTCGGCGGCAGGAAGAGTGTAGTAGACCGAGAGTGCTTCTGTAATCACTCCCCATCCCCATTCCTCCTTGATGATCAGATAGGTGTCGAGTGCTATCCAAACGGACCAATTGGAGATGTTAGAGCCATCTTCGAAGTATGATTCCATCCTCGCTGCTCTCTGCTCTGGGTCAACGGCACCGTGTCCCTCTACTCCAACTAAATCTTCCATCAAGTAGACGCTGGCGAAGTTACATCCCGTCTCCGTAGTGCCAGGGAGCGTGGATGGCATCCACTGATGGTTGTGGCCGAGTTCATGGAACATCCCCCAGTCACCGTTTTCACTCATGTATGAAACATTGACCACGCCCGCCACACTCAGGTCGTGCGCCATGAATGGATACCCTGAGTGCATCCATCCTGCTGAGATCTGTGCATCGAAGACTGCTCTCTCTACTCTCGGCCATGGCATGTAGCCGTAGAGTTCATGCTCCATCCCTAGAGCCTGATCCCACCAGTCCATCAAATCCTGAGGGTTATCTAAATCCCTAATCTCGTGGCTTGGAACTGTCAAAATGAACTGGTCGCTGCCAATCTCTGCCCACGGTGCCGGGTCGTGACGATACTGCTGAAGCCACTGGAAAATATCAGTCTCGCCGTGGATGTATCTCGGGGCCTTGACGGCGTTCGAGACGGTTATGTCGAATTCACCGAGCGTCGAGCCGGCTTGGATGCCGATGTAGATTGGGCCACCGAAGGCGTTGCCGACCTGCATCGTGGCGCTGTCGATATACCACCACCTGGAGATCTGAGGATGTCTGTGCAACTGGCTCTTGCCCCACAGACTGTCGCTGTGGGCGCCGACGAGGATATAGGTGCCTGAGTTTACTATCCCGGATGGAAGAGTCACTGTAACCACCTCCCCTGGTGCGGCGTAGAGGCCTGTGGTCATACGCACGTGGGAGCGCGCTCCAGAATAGCCGAAATTACCGGGCAGTCCACTTTGGTTGCCATCTATCGACATGGTGCGGGCGATGCGGGTGGCGTTGGCAGGGACCTCGCCGGGGAACTCCACATGACTGGGGTGAACGGGGAGCTCGTCCGCCGGGAGGTTCTGAGTCAGAGAGGCCTCCACCCTCAGTATTGTGTCAGCAACCGGATCCTCTCCGAGATTGTGACCGATGTTCTGCCAAAGGGTGCCGTACTCAATTACCGTCCAGCCAGTGGCGTTGACGACCTCGCGCAGTGGGCTCCAGAAGCCGTGGAAGTCGAGAGCCACAACGCCAGTGCAAGAAGAGAGGGTCGCATCCGCTATTGCCGCATCACCTGCCGATAGCGTCTGATTGTCCATCCGGTCGGCCCGAATCGCATCGATTGCAGCCTGCGGCCGGGTCAACTCGTGCGGCACTACCCTGAAGTCGATCGTGTTGTACCCCCAAGCATGGGAAACGAATAGTCCTGTAGTCTTGGCAATCTTGTTGCCCGGGTAGTTGTGCGACACGTCGCTGTTCGAGTACGACCAGTACCAAGCGTGACCTCCCATTATCAGGCCGCCTCCTGCGAGCATGAAGTCGATTAAGTTCTGATTGTCAGCATCATCATGGCCGTTCCAGAACTCGTCGAGCAGGCAGTCTATGCCTGAGAGGTCCGCTGGAGTGACAGAGAGGTGAACGGTGTGACCCTCGTCCTGTAGTTCATCCTCAAAGTCATCATAGCCGGCGCCATAAGCTAGGCCGACGTCAGCGTTCTGACCACAAACCCACTCAACGGCGCGTAGAGAAAACTCAGTCTCCTTAACTCCAGCTCCATCGACCCAGCTCTCATGGCCATATCCTAACATCTTGCCGCGGCCGACGTGACTGGCGGAGATTACTGGTATTGTCGAGCCATAGCCCTCTTCTGCAAATCCGATTGGGAAGGCCCATTCTCCGATTGGAAGTACTGGCGAGGGCCAGCCACCCCAATTCGTCTGCCCCATGCCGCGTAGTAGTTCCGACTGGTCGGCTGCTAGGTCGTGAATAGCTATCCAAATACTCAGTCCCGCCACTCCACCGGTATTGTTTGCCCAGATGGTGTACTGATTCCAAGCAGTACGCTCGTCTGGAGTTCCAACGATAGATCCGTTGGCAAGGAGAGTAAGGCCAGAGGGCAACGGAGGAACGATCTCCCAGGTCTCGATATCAGGGCCGTCGTTGGTGACTGGGATGACGATACTCTCGTTGGCCTCTAACGCAAATTCGATACCGGGCCAGGAAATCTCGTCGGGAGGTAGGCTAGTCACCCGGAATTGAAGCGGGGTCGAAGCTGGGCCACCTGAGTTGTTTGCCCAGACAGTGTGATAGGTCCATGGTTGCAGGATGGTTGCCGTGCCGCTAATCTCTCCAGTGTAATGATCGAAGGCGAATCCGATGGGCAATGGTGGATCGACTTCCCAGGTGTCCGGAGTGCCGCCCTGCCAAGTCGGCATTACCTGTCCGATGTCATCGTCAGTCCTGAGATCGAACTGGTAGGGTTCGTACCCAATGCCCTCTACAGGGATATCCCTGACGTCGATTAGAATGGTCGAGGAGAGTGAGCCCCCAGTGTTGTGGGCAGTGATTACGTACTCCCTCATGGGGTGCACCGAAATCGGAGTTCCCCGCAGGGAGCCGTCGATCTGGTGCAGTGAAACCCCTTCAGGGAGAGGAGGTTCAATCGACCAGTCTGTAACCTCTCCTCCCTCAGAAGACGGTATGACCTGTACTGACACATCTATGGTCCAGTAGAACGGGTGTCCGGGGTAGGAAAGAGCTGTGGGCTCCTCATGCAGAGTGATAATCCTAATCGAAGTCTCGATGGAGCCACCTGAGTTCGAAGCGGTAACTGTGTGGTTGGAGTCTCCAAGATCACGTGCTATTCCAGTTATCGAACCGTCTTCGAGAATCGTCAGCCCCCTAGGAAGAGGGGGGTTTGCCGACCACATGTCTGCAGTACCACCCAAGACTAACGGCGATACCAAAGAGCATTCCTCCCCCAGAGTGCACGGTAAGACATCAGAGAGGTACTGGATGGAGTATGGAGCCGCGGCGACTACCGTGATATCGATAGTGGCGACCGTGGAGCCTACTGCATTCGTACCGATTATAGTGTAGCGGATCTCGATTGACTCTTCCTCTGGAGTCCCGCCGATTACTCCTGACTCTCCATCAAGAGATAGTCCATCGGGAAGTCGGGGGTTGACGAACCAGTTCTGTGGCCCGTCTCCAAAGAAACTCGGAGTCAGAGACTGCATCTCCACTCCAGAGATGAGCAAGATGGAACTCTCTCCATATGTTAGCGAACTCGGCTTCTGCATCATCCTGCAATCAACTCCGGTGAAGACCTGATGGGCCATGCAGTCGTCCTCGGTAATCACAGGGACATAGCAGTCAAGATGCGATGGATTAGCGGTGCAGTCGACCTCTTCTATCGGCTCCTCTTCTTCGCCGAACAACCCGAGACATCCCGAACTGAGCATCAACATCGAGAGCAGGAGGGCGGCGTTGCGCTTCGGCTGCATGGACCCTATTGGAAGCCTCTGAAGAAAAAGTGTCCGGAAGACGTGCTCCCAAGGGGAGCACGCTCACGCGAGGCCGGGATAAGCAGACCCGGGCTCGAAGCAGTAGTGAACCGTCTGGAACTCGGACTTGAACTCGGCAACGTCCCTACATACGGCAGTGGGATTCTCGTTGGAGATTAGTGCCCTTGCGAAGAAGCGTGCCACGTCCTGCATTTCATCAGATCTCATACCGACCCTAGTTAACTCGGGGACACCCAGCCTGAGGCCGCTTGGAGACATCGCCTTGGTGTCTCCGGGAAGCATGTTCATGTTGGTGATAATGCCTGCTTCCTCGAGTAGGGCAGCTGCATCCCTGCCAGCTCCCGAATCAGCCTCCCCATGACGAGTAAGGACCTGATGGCTGGCTGTATAGTCACGTTCCTCGGCCATTACCTCAAAACCCTCGGCGGCTAAGGCGGCGCCCAGCGCTTTGGCATTAGCCACGATGTCTCTAGCGTAGTCTGCACCGAACTCCTCAAACTCGGCTAGTGCCACCGCTTTACCGGCTACGTGATGGAGATGATAGGAGGAGCAGACTCCAGGAAATATTGCACTGTTCAGACGACGCTGGAACTTGGGGTCATCGGAGTTCGAAAGTAGGAATCCTCCTTGAGGGCCTGGGAAGGTCTTGTGACTGCTCCCGGTCATCACGTCGGCACCTTCTCTCAAAGGGTCCTGGAACTGATTTCCCGCAATCAACCCGAGAACGTGAGCGGCGTCGTACATCACCTTGGCACCGACCTCATGGGCAGCGTCGGCCAGCTCCTCTAGAGGGGTTGGGAAAAGGAAGACTGACTGACCGAACAGCGCCACGTTCGGCTCAGTCTCACGAATCAGGGCTGCTGCCGCGTCGATATCCGGCTCCATACGGCTCTCAATCCAGGGATATGTCACAAGATTCAGTCCGCGCATTCCGACGGCGCCCATCCGCGCGTGCGAGATGTGTCCGCCGTCGGCTGTGGACACTGCGGTGATTGTGTCGCCGGGTTTGGCTAGAGCCTTCAGACCGGCCATGTTGGAGACGGTTCCAGAGGTTGACTGGATATTGGCGAAATTGCAGTCAAAGACGCGTTGAGCAGCAGCAATGCCAATCTCCTCAATGGTGTCGAAGTCGTCGCATCCCTGATAGTACCGCTTGCCCGGTAGGCCTTCGGCGTATCTGCCGTGCAGATCCGAGTTGCAAGCCTTGCGTACCAACGGACTGAGGATGTTCTCGCTGGCTATCATCGGCAGACTGTCGCGGTAGTGCCTGCCTGACTCGTCTACTGCCTCCAGTATCTTCGATGCTGCCTCGCGAGCGCTCATGCATCCTGCATCGAGAACAGGTCAAAGAGTTTAGCGGAAGAGTATCGAACCAACCTATTCTGACCCATCAGGGGAGAGTATTTTGAATCGGGTCCGACATGGTACCCCATGAGCCGACGCGCCACCCTCGCAACCATCTTGACTGCAATGCTGCTGGTAGCAGTCCCATACACCGTCCTAGCGACCGATTCGGACGGCGACGGGACTGATGACGTAGACGATGATTTTCCGAACAACCCGTGTGCTGACACCGATACCGATGGAGATGGTTTACCTGACACCGTAGTGAGTGGTTGCTTTTCTCAATCGGTTGTCGGCTACACCTCCTTCGAAGACCCTTTTACCATCGCGAGCGTGAAATACACTGACACTGGATCCGAGTCGGTCAGCAGGTACCTTTGGAACAACGCCAACGAACCGCATATCGCTCACAACCAGACTAATGGGTCAGAAATGGGCTTCACCCTCTACTACACCTCGACTGGTGGCGTCGGACTAACAGACGGTGACTACTTCGGCACAATCAACTACACCGGGACTGTAGGAAACTTCACCGACGGCAACAATGGTTACCAGATGTCGGATGTCGATGGAATCGCCACTCTAGCTCTCGATGACATAACAGCAGAAGTAATGACTTTCGACTTCTTCCTACAGGACACCGGATACGAGACCTCAACCCCCGTGGACTACCTAGTCATCAGATTCATCGGCGCGAACAACGATATCGAAATCATCAACACCACGGGCTACGACATCGACACTGACAACTCGTCATGGCTCGGCACGTGGACGACGATGACGGTGATGATAGGAGCAGCCGGGCACGGTCATCTAGAAGTTGAATTCGCCTCGAACTCTGCTATGGAAGCCCTGTATCTAGACAACATACAGTTCACCTCGACAGTGGTGCTCAATGCCGACTTGGATGATGACGGCGACGGCTGGCTCGATGTCGATGAGACCGACTGCGGCACCGACCCCCTAGACGGCAATGATGTTCCAGTTGATACTGATTCTAACGGAATCTGTGACGCCCTTGAGGGTGGTGACTTCGATGGTGACGGGATACCCAATGACAGCGATCCCGACGACGACAACGACGGCTGGGATGATACCGATGAGACTTCATGCAACACTAATCCGTTGAATTCGGACTCAACTCCGACAGACACGGACGGTGATGGAATATGCGACTACCTCGACTCTGACGATGATGGTGATGGTGTCGAGGATGGTAACGACTGCGATCCTCTCGACCCCGACGAATCCACTGACAACGACATGGATGGAATCTGCGATGGAGCGGATGATGATGATGACAATGACGGGGTTTTGGACGATGATGATGCGTTCCCAGAAGACCCCTCGGAGTGGTCGGATACCGATGGAGATGGCAAGGGGGACAACTCCGATGACGATGATGACAATGATGGTATCTCCGATCTGATGGAGGAAATGTGCTTCTCGGACTCGCTCGATGCCAACTCGGTCCCGACGGACACCGATGGCGATGGTGAATGCGATCCCATAGACTATGACGACGACGGTGATGGCTACTTCGATGATGTCGAGCAGAACTGCCAGTCTGACGAGCTAGACTCTAACTCGGTCCCAGTGGACTCAGATGGGGATGGCGTATGCGACCTTCTGGACAGCGATACTGACAACGACGGAGTGGATGATGCGGATGACGCGTTTCCTGATGATGCTACTGAGTGGGTCGACACAGACATGGACGGCTGGGGAGACAACGCTGACTACGACGATGACGGTGATGGCTACTTCGATGCTGACGAGGACTCCTGTGGTAGTGACTCGATGGATTCAGGTTCTGTTCCTGCAGACTTAGACAGTGATGGCGAATGCGATGAGGAGGATTACGACATAGATGGCGATGGAGTCGCGAACCCTGACGATGACTTTCCGAATGATTCCAGCGAGTGGAATGATCTCGATGGTGACGGAATAGGAGACAACGCCGACGATGATACCGACGGCGATGGGTGGGGTGACTCCGTTGAGGATGAATGTGCCGCGGCTGGCGGGTATGGCGACTCAATGAACGGCGAAGTGCTGCCGATGGACATCGATATCGACGGTAATTGCGATGCCCTCGACCCTGACGACGACGGGGACGGGGTCGCCGATGGGGACGATGCGCTCCCGAACGATGGATCGGAGTGGGATGATACCGACGGAGACGGAATCGGAGACAACGCCGACCTAGACGACGACAATGATGGTTGGTCTGATGCCGAAGAGGATGAATGCGGCACTGACCAGTACGACAGCGACAGCACGCCTGTGGACTACGACAGCAACGGGGTGTGCGATGTGAACGACCCGATTGTAGAGCCGGAGCCCGAGGGAACCCCTGGGTTTGGCCTGCTATCTGCACTAACGGTGCTCGCTCTCGCAGCTATCGCACGCAGGGATTGATGGCGCCGACAGCAGGACTCGAACCTGCGACCTGTGGATTAACAGTCCACCGCTCCACCAACTAAGCTATGTCGGCCTGACTCGCGGCTGGCTCCATCCTTCATCAAAGAATCGGATTACTCCCACTCAATTGTTCCGGGTGGTTTGTGAGTGATATCGTAGACTACTCGGTTCACTTGTCCCTTGAGGGAATTGGTAATCTCTGTACTTATTTCAGCCAGTAAATCGTGTGGTATCTCTGAGAACTTGGCACTCATACCGTCTAGACTCATCACTGCTCTAACCACTACTGTCTCTCCGTGCACGCGCGCGTCACCGTGCACGCCTACGCTCCTGACTGGGAGTAGGGCTGCAAAATACTGCCAGGGTAGCTCGCATCTTCCCTCTGCCGCCGCAGCCTGCAGACGAGTCTCGACAATGTAGCAGGCCTCGCGGCAAGCCGCTACCCTATCTGGTGTGATATCACCGAGTACCCGGACTGCGAGGCCCGGACCGGGAAACGGCTGTCGTTCGCTCGACGAGATACCGAGATCGCGGGCGATGGCCCGAACCTCGTCCTTGTAGAACTCGCGCAGTGGCTCGACTATGATTAGGTCGACATCCTCAGGGAGTCCACCAACGTTGTGGTGCGACTTGATGACGTCACGATTTCCACCACCCGACTCTATCCAGTCGGGCGCTATGGTACCCTGAACTAGGAATTTTGCTCCGCATCCTTCCTGTTCGCCTTCGAAAACTCGAATGAATTGCTCACCGATGACCTTGCGCTTCTCCTCTGGGTCAGTGACTCCTGAAAGATTGTTCAAGAAGCGCTCCGAGGCATCCACCACCTTGAGCTCGATGCCGAGGTCAGAGAACATATGCGCGACCTCATCTGACTCGTTCTTGCGCATCAGCCCAGTGTCAACGTAGACACAGTGCAAGAGACTCCCCACGGCACGATGGGCTAACACTGCGGCCACCGTGCTGTCTATGCCTCCGGAGCAAGCGATGATTGTAGTGTCGTCAATCTGAGATTGCAGGGCCTCGACTGCTTCGTCTACTAGCATCTGAGTCTGCATCAAGCGCTCACTCCCTCAGCGACTCGTCGTCCGCAATGACTCTCGCAGTGCGTGACTTTCTCCACTCGGCAAATCTGGAAGCAAGATCGGTGTCGCCCATAGCGAGCATCTGGATGGCTAGCACGGCGGCGTTATCGCCACGGTCAACGCCTACGGTTGCCACGGGCATCCCAGGTGGCATTTGGACTATCGAAAGCAGACTATCCAGTGGCACCTTACCTCCAACAGGAACGCCAATCACCGGCGAGGTGGTCATCGCTGCGACTACGCCGGGAAGGGCTGCTGCCATCCCTGCCATCCCAATGAAAATCTGGCATCCGTCTTCGATGGCAGAGGCTACAACGCCCTCTAGGTATTTGGGAGCCCGATGGGCTGAAGCGACCCTGACTTCGTGCGAGATGTCGAACTCAGAAAGTACGGCAGTGCATTTGTTGGCGACCGGCAGGTCGGTCTTGGACCCAAGCAGTATGCAGACGTCCATGTACTGCCGGGACGTAGTCGGTTCAAATGCCTGCCGTCGAATCAGCGTCGTTGCTCTGCGCGTCGCTGACGAGTAGTCTCTCTGGCCACTCCAGCCCAAGGTCGGCTACCGGCGGCTGCGACAGTAGGCTGATGGCCAGAGCCTTTCCGACTGATCCGTCGGAGAAGGGGTCGTGAACGAAGCCAACGCCATCGAGCAGAGCAAGGGCGATGAAACGGTCACTACCACGACTGGTCCCTGCAATCACCAAGTGCCCATACTCACAGCTCATCCTAGCGATTGAACCAGTGGTCCACCTCTCGGAAATCACTTGCCACTCAGAAGATAACTGAGATGAAGATTCCCAAGCCGACTGATCGATAGGCAGAAGCCACCTCGCTGCCGGGATTTGCAATATTTTCCCAATTTGGCGGAACGAGCGGAACCATGCGACCCAAAACAGAGTGTAAGCAATCCAACCAAGAATCGGGCTCAATAGTATGTGAAGAGCAAAAATTGCCGACGCACCAGCGAAGGTCGCCCAGTCGAAGGGGAGAGACAAGAGTGTACCCTCAGACATCGGCTGTGCAGAACGGACTAGGTAGAGCGGTAACAGAATCAGTATCCATGTCAGGGCGAAGAATAGTGCTGCTACGCTCTGATCGTCGGCAGGGAGACGATTGGGGAGAATGAGGGGGATAGCGGAGAGTAACAGGAACAGCGGTGACCATGCGAGGGGTAACAGTATCGAGGGGGCAACGGGTTGCAGGCGCTGCCTAGCCCATCCTTTACCGCCCTCCTGAGCAGTTGTGCTCAGCCAAGACTCTGGCGGAGTCAACTCGCCCTCCTTGGCATCTTGCTGCGAGGAGTCGTCGGGAAGCCTTCTCCACCTAGGTTCACCCACCAGCCACTGGCGGTCCAGCCCCGCTTCCATGGAGTCCGCAAGGGTCGTTAGGTATTGTCCGCTTCGGCCATCACTCAGGACCGGGATGTCTGAGAACCAAATTGCGGGCTGCCCATACCTCATCCACCCTCCTGACGTCAGTGGAGTGAGGCGCGGTGGTCACGATCTCTGGGTCCTCACCCAGTATCGTGTGAAAGTCAGCGGCGAAACGGTCCATGACCTCCTTCGATTCGGTCTCAGTGGGTTCAATCATCAGACATTCAGGGACAATCATAGGGAAATATAGAGTTGGGGCCATGACACCGTAGTCTAGCAACCTCTTGGCTACATCCATACCAGTGACACCGACTGCATTCTTCAGAGCGCTCATAGACAGAGTGAATTCGTGCTTCACCACCTCGGCAGGAGCTCCATCTAGTGGCATCGCGTGCATCCTCGCTGCAGTATCCGAATCGGGATTCATGATACGGTGACGTAGGTAGTTGGCGTTCAAGACAGCGTGTTCGCTCATCCGCTCTAGCTCTCTACCATACCTACGGTAGAACGCCCAAGCGCGGACCACAGCACCTGAGTTGCCGTGCCACTGCTGGACCTTACCGATACTGGACTCACCTACCTCTTTCCAGACATACCAGTAACCGTCGCCCACTCCATTAGGATCATCTTTGACTCGCTCCCTGCGATTGGCTATCGGACTGGGCAGGAAGGCTGCGAGATGCGACTTCACCCCAATTGGACCGCTGCCCGGGCCACCACCACCGTGTGGCTGACTGAAGGTCTTGTGTAGGTTGTAGTGGACTGCATCGAAACCCATCCGACCCGGATCAGTCTTGCCCAGAATAGCATTGAAGTTGGCACCATCATAGTACATCTGGCCGCCGGCTGTGTGAACCATCTCGGCAGCCTGAGAGATGTCGGGCTCGAAGACACCGAGTGTAGAAGGGTTGGTAATCATCATCGCCGCAGTATCATCGCCCACTGCTTCCTTGAGTGCAGCGAGATCGATTCTGCCGTCGGCCGCGCTCGGGATTTCTATGATGTCATAGCCGCACATCGCTGCCGAAGCGGGGTTAGTGCCGTGTGCGGAATCTGGGACGATGACTTTGTCACGGTGACCTTGGCCGATGCTGCGATGGTACTCCTGAATGCAGCGCATGGCTGTGAACTCTCCCTGCGCCCCTGCAACCGGTTGCAGCGTCACCTCGTCCATTCCTGAGCAGATTGCAAGCATCTCCTGCATCTCGAAGAATATCGCTAGAAGCCCCTGTATCTGGTGCTCTGGTTGCAGAGGATGGATACGGTCTATTCCCGGCAGTTGGACGATTCTCTCGTTAAGTCGGGGGTTATGCTTCATAGTGCACGAACCCAGTGGATAGAATCCGGTGTCAATGCCGAAGTTCCTTCTCGACAACCAAGTATAATGACGAACCAGTTCCGGCTCGCTGGCCTTGGGCCAACCAGGAGGAGAGGCGCGTCGTAGAGACTCTGGAACTGTGGACCATGATTCATCGATACCTAGCGAAGGAGGGGGCTGAGACCATCCTGCGCCCTCGGCGCCGTTGAAAGCGAACAGATCGCTCATGAATCAGCCTCCTCGAGCCATGAAGAAAGTCCTGCTACGAGCGCTTCGATATCAGACTCGCTAGTGCGCTCGTCGGCACCTATGAGAAGGCAATTAGACATGCCATCCCACCAGACTCCTAAATCGAATCCGCCAAGCACCCCATTGACGTCTAGATAGGCCAGAGCGTCTGAGGCCTGCCCAGGAAGCTTGACGGCGAACTCCCTGAAGTTGCACGCCTGAGGATTGACCAGCTCGATGCCATCGATTGAGGTCACCGCTCTCTTCGTGGCCTCGGTGGCTGAGGCCACGCGCAGAGCCAGTCTCTCGATACCTCGTGGACCAAGAAGCGCCATGTGCATGGCCCCCATCAATGCAATCAGAGTCTCGTTTGAGCAGATGTTAGAGGTCGCGCGATGCCTGCGAATGTGCTGTTCACGTGTCGATAACGTGAGTGTGAATGCGCGTTTTCCATCAACATCACTTGTCAGACCGACGATTCTTCCTGGCATCTGTCTAGTGTATCCCTCGCCGCAGGCAAAGATACCGTAGATTGGCCCTCCGGCTGTCGGACCGATACCGAACGGCTGGCCTTCGCCGACAACAATGTCTGCACCCCATTTACCTGGAGGCGCGACAATGCCGAGAGATACGACGTCTACACCAACGATGAGTGCCGTCTCCTCTCCAATAACCTCCTTCAGATTCATCAGACCGGGATCAAGGATACCGAAGGCACTTGGTTGCTCCACATAGACAGCGCAACAGCCAGCAGCCTCGGCGGCAGAGTCCATGTCTATGTGGCCGTCTTCGAGGTGCTCCAGGATCCTAATCTCTAGACCGCTGCCCTGAGTGTAGTTCCTGATAACCTCAAGCCTTTGTGGAGGTACAAACATGGAGACGTAGACAACGTTATTCTGTGACGATTTGCGTCGGTGGACGCGCACTGCACAAGTGATGGCCTCGGCCGCTGCAGTCGAAGCATCGTACATCGAGACGTTAGCCACCGGCAGACCGACCAGTTCGCTCACCATCGTCTGAAATTCCCACATCGCCTGCAGCATCCCCTGACTGACCTCAGGCTGATATGGAGTGTAAGACGTCAGAAACTCTCCGCGGGTTGCGAGCATTCCGACCATCGTAGGGACGAAATTCCTAGCAAGTCCGGCTGCGAGGAAACTCGGTCTGTCGTCAAGGCTCACATTAGCTCCTAACAGTCGTTGGGCATCCGCCCATATCTCCTCCTCTGACTGTGGACCTCGAAGGGGCAGAGGAGTGTCTCTTCGGATATCCTCGGGAATGTCTGAGAACAACTCGTCGAGCGAACTCATTCCCATTTCAGTGAGCATCTCTTGCTCTCTTCCGAGATTTGGTAATTGGTCCACTGTGGCATTCTCCCGCCTCTCGGCGCGTCGAGGAGAATAGCGAGAGTCTTCAATGTTCGTCGGTGGCCTAGTCGGACCACCGACACACTCTTAATCGCCCTAAGAGAGTCCGTCTCGATAGCATGAAGGTTGCAATCTCGGCTTCTGACGCGTTCGTCGCGCCTTACATCGCTGAAATGCTCGGTGACTCCGCTGTAGTGGTGCCTGATGAGGCGCTTTCTGATGCCACCTCTCTCGATGCTATGCTAACTCCCTGCCGCGCCCTCATACACATCAATTCACGCCCCATCGACGCCTCAGTAGGGCGTACCGACAGGGAGGCCTACATCTCGATGAGAGAGGCCTCCAGACCAATCCTAGATGCAGTCGATAGACACGGCGGGATACATCTGGTAATCCTTGGGACCCTGCGTGTACACCCTCAGTCGAATCCCGGGGATTCGTACTACGGACTCGAGTCCACACTAGCTCCTCGTGACATCGCAGCCGAGGGGCAATTGTGGGTAGAGGAGAATGCGTTGGAACGGGCCGAGGCTGAACGACCTGTGAGCATCATCAGGGCATCGAATGTCCAAGGAGTACCCCTGGAAGGCCCACCAGGAAACGGTCTACTCCATAGATGGGCCGAGGAGTCCCAGATTGGTTGGATTAACATCCCAGGAGATGGATCCGACCTCAAGGACTTCATCCATGTCCAGGACCTAGTCAGAGTCGTCGATGCGGTTCTTTCAAACCCACCCCCAACCAGAGAGAGCATTGCAGTCGGCTCGGGTAAAGGGATCACGATGGAGGACTTAGCGTCATCCTACAAACAGAGGACCGGTTGCGACCCCGAGTTCGGACAGAACGATGAGGGAGAGGTCTTCGGAATCGTCGACGCATGGGTGCTCGAGGAGAGGTTTGGTTTCAGACCACAGATTAGCCTTGAAGAGATGATTGCTGAGGCCTTCGAGGCCGCAGGTCATTGAGCGCTCAGTATCAGTCGCTTGCGAATACCATTCCACCCAGTGAGGGAAGTATTCAGCGAATGCTCAGAGCCACTTCGAAATATGCCTGAATCAGCATCGTTTCGAAGTCGGATTTCGACCTCGCCGACTCCAGAGATCTCGGCAATAACAGTGCTTCCACCCCTATAGGCGTCATCCACACCTATTCCGAAGGTGCGTTCGGGGACGGTTGTGACCTTTATCGAAACGTTGTGAGATTGTCCCTCGACGGAGTCAGCGAGCCTTCTCTGGTCTGAAAGCATCCTAGCTTCGGAAAATGCAGCAGCGAGGTCAGAGAGACTATCGGGGGAAATTGCAACATTTGCATCGGCCAGAGGTGCTGTGGCCGGTGCAGCGACTTCTGGAGTCTCAATCCTGCTACGAGAAGGAGGAGGCCTCCTACGTGTGCCAACTTCGACTCTATCCGGAACAGATACTCTATCGGATGTGGTGACGCGGTGACTGTCGTGCCAACTTGAACCGCGTTGTTCGCGAACGTCGACCTGTTCAGGAATGTCAACTTGATCGGGGATGTCAACTTGATCGGGGATGTCAACTTGATCAGGGGCCTCGATATGGCGCTCCTCGTGCCATGAATCGTGGCTGTCATACACTCCTTCTGAAGGCTCAGGAGGTGCTACTTCCACGTACTCTTCCTCAACTGGTTTTTCCTCTGAGTTTTCCTGCACACCAGCAGCGACTACACCGGCAACACCCACTGCGGCTGTTCCAACAGCGACGGCCTCGGGGCTTGGCATTCTCGAAATGATTTGTTCCTGCATAGAGTTAGCACGAATTTTCCAAATTCTTCGGGCGGCGGACTGTACGGAGAAAGGTAGTTTTTCGATCTCCTTATTGACCTCCGAATCAGCAATCGCTCTTGCCTGTTCGACCGACATATTTCCCTCATTGATGGATTGCCCCATATTGGACGCCAACTCGATGAAATTTTCTGTTACCATATCAAATTCTGATTTATCTGTCTCAGAATCTGGAAGAGGAGTTAGGGGCGTTTCATAGCCTACGACCTTGAACGGTACGTAGGCTAACTCGCGCCCATTGTTGTCCGTGTCATGAAGCCTCAAAGTCCACTCTCCCGGTCCCGGGCTGGGCATAGAGAAAGCACCGCTGGTCTTGCCACTCAGGTACTCGAAGCTGGTATCGTGCTGGTCGTTGACCGCCTCATCGCCATGAGGGACCTCTGCCGGTACTATCCCTATCCAGGCGTCATCCGGAAGTTCGGGCGAGGTGAAGGAGAAAACTATCGATTCATCTCTCTCAAACGAAGACCGTGACAGAGAGATTTTGATTTGTTCATCGCCGGAGGGAAAATCCGTCAATTTCATTCCGGCTCTGGAAGCGGCATCATCGGCAGTTGTTTCGTGCGATTCGCCAGCAACGGAGATGGTGATTTTGCCCACTCCGACCCATCTTCTGGTTCCCGTGGGTAGTGATCCGTCACCCTTTGGTCGCGACCAGCCACCTCTGTACCAGTCATTGCTGCCATCTTGATCTCTGTCGTCGAGACTCCACGAGGGTGCGCCGCCACTGTTAGCGTTGTAGAAGTAAAGGCGGTTTCCCCCGGCGCTCTTGTACCAAGTCTTACCGTTAATCTGAATGTCCTGTGGACCATACTCTCCGTTGTAGGAATCGTTGGGATGGCCGGAGATTGAAACGCCCCCTCCAGAAGGAATAGTTTCAGTCGAACCCCCATCCATCATGGCCAAAATCTCAGAGAGATCTACCGAGCCGTCTGAATTGGTATCAAGGGCCCCGAACACTGCTCTCAATATAGTCGCAGGTGCCTGCTGGCCGGTAATCGACTCGAGTGCATTCGCGAACTCGTTCTCGGAAAGACTGCCGTTACCATCTAAGTCGTATTTTGAGAACAAGGCCTCCGCACTTATGCCCTTCTTACGGAGGACTTCCTGTAGATTCTTGATTGCTACGGCCTCAATAGTCCCTCGGGCGCTCTCCATCATGGCTCGTGAAAAGGGCGAACAGCAATGAGGATTTGCCCGGCGGGCCCCTCTGCTTTTCGTGTAAATCACACGAATGGTGGCCTTCTGATGCTCGCCTTGACTCTTTTTCGCGGGCTCGACTGAATCCAGACCTCTTGGCCAAGACTAGATGGCTGCAGGTATGCCATCGCAATTCCTGTTCGCCCCAGACTCGGTGAGGGACCTCCACTGGTGACATAGCCGAGTATGCTCGCATCCTCTTCATCAGCCGAGAGCACCGCGTGACCTGGCCTGGGCGATGGGCCTCTCTCCAAGCACTCTAGTCCATGCCACTTAGCTCCAGACTTGAGTGATTCGATCACACGATGCTTTCCGACGAAGTCGTGCTCAGTGTCGAGGCCGTACGGCACCGCAGTCTCCCCGGTGTCCCTAGCTAGGAAGCCATCGGGCAGATTAGCCTCCGGTTCGACGCCAAGGCCAGGCCAGAGAAAATCCTGACCAGATAGCAAGTAACCCTTCTCGAGACGCAGGGTGTCCCTAGCACCTAGTCCGACCGGAACCAGTCCCAAATCGGCGCCTGCTTCGAGTAAAGCAGCCCACAGACGTGGTGCGTCAGTGTTGCCCAGAAAGATCTCGACCCCCTGCTCTCCAGTGTATCCGGTACCTTGTATCCATCCAGAGATTCCGAGTTCGTTGTTGGCTATTTCTTGGCATCGGAATCTGCCGATAGCATTGGCCGCGCCAAGCACCTCCCTGAGCACGGAGGTTGACGATGGGCCTTGGAGAGCGAGTATACTAGTCTCATCCGAAATATCATCGATGGTAATCGAGTCGTCGTCTGGAAGAAGCGAAGAAAACCAATCAAGCATTACTTCGACCATTGAAGCATTAGGAACTCCAAGGACTTCGTTCTCAGACTTCACTGCGAAAATCATGTCGTCGATGATATATCCATTATAATCGAGGAAGTGGGTGTACCCACACCTGCCACTTGCGAAGTTCAAATACTCCTGAGTCGAAATGCTACTCAGCCATGAAAGAACACCGTCGCCAGAGAACCGAAGGAAGCCCATGTGGGATACGTCGAACAGACCGGCACCAGCTCTCGTCGCTAGATGTTCATCCTGAATCGAAGAGTACCAGATTGGCAGTTCGAAACCATGGAATTCGACCATCTTCGCACCTGCATCGAGATGGGCCTCGTACAGCGCTGTCCTGGTCAGCCCGTCTTCAGACACGTGTCGAAGGGAGGTCGAGGGGTGCAAGAAGTTACGGGAAAGCGGACCCCTGAGAAGAGACTTGCAAGTGGAGAGAGAACAATGAGCACCGAAAACAAAGACTTAAATAATAAGGACCATACTATACAACTGCGAGTTGAGAAGATGGAACGAGACACTGCTAGGCAGGCCGGCGAATCTGAACGTGCTTCACAGAAGCGAAGCCGCACAAAGCCGATTCGCCCTGCGAGACGCCCATCTAAGGAGCGTGGCACGGAATCTATGACAGGCCCTTGCAGAGTGTGCGGGGCTAATTCATGGGACGCCGACGATATCAGAGGAGAGACCTCTTGCTCAGAATGCGGCTATGTTGTAGCCGAGAACATGATTGATCCTGGGGCAGAGTGGATTAACCACTCTGACGGCGACGACAGGAGCCGTGTGGGCGCACCTACAACACTCACCTTGTCCGACAAGGGGCTTTCTACTGAGATTCGTCGCTCGGACCTCACTGCAGGCGGTGCCAAGCGACACGGCATGTCTGGCAAGGCACTGCGCGAGTGGAGGCGTCGGCAGCGTATAGACCAACGCAGTAAGACTCGTGACAGCCGTAGCCGCAATCTCTCGAAGGCAATGCAATTCATTCGCGACCGCGGTGATTTGCCGTCCCAGATAGAACAAGAGGCGGCTTCTCTTTACAGGCACTCAGTCGAACGCGGTCTTGTCACCGGACGCAGTATCCGTGGCGTTTCCGCAGCCTGCGTCTACATCGCCGCAAGGGAGGCTAAGATACCCCGTAGGATAGAGGATGTTGCAGAGGCCTTCGACATGATCAAGGCAGTCGAGGAAAAGGAACTCAAGCGGACCATCAGACTAGTTGCCAGGATGCTGGGCACGCACCACATCACTGGGCCGGAGGAGTACTTTGAGAAGTTCCATTCAGACCTCGGCCTGCCGCCTCACGTGCTAGGTGACGTCAGGAGCCTTTGGGACTCAGTCAAGGACAACCTAGACTGGCAGGGCAAGAAGCCCTCGGGCATCGCCGGCGTAATCATCTACAAGGCTTCACAGGAAAGCTCCTCGCCAAGGACTCAAAGCGAAGTCTGCAAGGTCTCGGGAATCAGTGAGGTAACCCTCAGGGGCCTACTGAAGATACTGGCTCAACTAACTTCGAAGTAGGCATATTGAATGCCTGAACTCCATAGCCGAGGCGTGCCTCTAACGCCGATAGAAGAATTGGGTGTAGCTGTAGCTGACGGACTTGAGGAACAGTTTGGAGAGAAAAGTTGGTGGGATTCCCTCAAGACCATTCTTTTCTATGGGCCGGCAGTTCTGGTTTCGATATACCTAATTGGCTTCGTATTGGGTATTTTCTGATTTTTATTTGGTGGACGCTGGGGGATTTGAACCCCCGGCCACCTGGTTGCAAACCAGGTGCTCTTCCAAGCTGAGCTAAGCGCCCTTGGCAGTTCGAATCGGCTGGAGTTCTTGAGTGCGACCGTCGTCCGAGACTCACTCATCCTCGGTTGAGCCCATCAATCTGGGCAGGAGGATTACTATCCCTGCCAATGAAGTCATCAAGACCAGTGCGAGGAGGTCGTTGTCCCCTGACTGCTCCGCTTCAGGCCCGGTCGGAAGATTGTCCAGTACCGTGTGTTGGTCCACAGAGAAGCTGACGGTGAAGGCAAACTCAGCCATGGACTGGTTGTGCTCGATTTGATGCAGCATCGAGATATTACCAGGCAGCAGGCCGTTCGATGGGTCGAGCAATACCAACTCGGTCACCTCGCAACTAGGATCTGCCCTGTCACCGGTCTCGTCCAGCTCGCACGAGGAGGAGAGCCAGGCCGTGGCCATGTCATCCACGCCCTCGAACACCCCGTCCCCATCGGCATCGATTAGGACTCTGTGAATGGCCTCCGCGCGGTTGTCAACATTGTAGAAGAATAACGAGTCTGTGGAGACCAAAACACCTGAAGAAACTCCGTCTGGAGTCACACCATCCTCCTTTAGAAGCATGGTGTACTCCTTGGTGTCGTGAGCAGTGGCCGGGGCGGCCAGCAGCAGTAGTGACAGTCCGACTGTCAACATACAGACTCCGCGCACGCCCCGCCGTAGCGGGGCGATGGCTTCAACATGACCGGCAGGCTCGCGGCGACCAGTGGATTCGCAACGCACCATTCTGGCCATCGGACTTGCTGTCTGCGTAGTAGCAGCTGCAACTGCTGTGATGATGATGTCAGACACGGTAGATGATGACGGTGCGAGTTCGGGTATGATGCTCGATCCACTGATGCAGGATGAGGAGCATGACCACAGAAATGCAAGCCAACATATGATGTACACCGATAATATCCAGCCTGTCTCATTCAACGAACTGACAGCCCCGGGTAACGCCGAAATTCAAGTCGCGGAATCTCCAGATGGCAAGACCTACGCCTACATCGCCGGATGGACTGAGATGCATATCGTCGATGTCACCAATCCATCAAACACCACGGTTACTGGAGTGTACTATGATCCGAATACACAAGTCCTTGATGTCAAGTACCTCGAGTACAACGGACGAGAGTACGTCATAGTGCAGAACCAGATAGTTGACCCTGGGGCTGCGGATCCAAATGTGGGCAACTGGGAAGACCCTGCACAAGTCACTGTTACCCTAGTGGATGTCACCGACAAGACCGATCCTAGTTTCGTTGATGCGTGGTACGACGTCGACCACCCAAGTGGGCCGCACAACCTCTACGCTCACATGATAGACAACGAGTGGTATATCTTCGTCGCCAACCCTGACTACGAATCCTGTGACGTTGGCCAAGGTGATGCTTGCGGAGGCATCACTGTTGCCCACCTGAACTTCGCTGGCTACGGCGACCTGCCGCGAATTGTCAAGGTAGGTGAGGCTGAAGTAAGCTGGGAGTCTACTCTGGGCGGTTGGATATACATCCATGACATGACCGTGCAGACCTGGCCGGGAGAAGATTCCAACGACCCGCGCTTCGGTAGAACCTACGTCTACGGAGCGTACTGGGAGGCCGGCCTGAGAATCTTCGACGTCTCTGATGTCCCACATCCCAACAAAGATCTCGTCGAGTACATGTGGCACGGATCGCTATGC
Organism: Candidatus Thalassarchaeum sp.; assembly: GCA_965658085.1. Taxonomy (GTDB): domain Archaea; phylum Thermoplasmatota; class Poseidoniia; order Poseidoniales; family Thalassarchaeaceae; genus Thalassarchaeum. Next base: position 1,322 of record CBFHQW010000010.1, on the reverse strand, counting down.
AGACTCTCAGGAGGCACACAGGCTGGTTGTACTTGGAGAGCTCCGGAAGTAGGGCAGTGGATGGAGTTTGAGGACTTCGACGGTGACGGCGAGATCGACTGCGGTTGCACTGGCAACGAAAACGGTGGTCGGGCGTCCTACATACACTATGCCGAGCCGGTTGACGACATGGTCGACGCCTCGCACCTCGGATATCCCCCGGGCAAGATGCACCTGACCATTCTCGCTACTGAGGTCCTTGAGACCACTGTTGGCACCGGCATGGCCTATTTGCTTGACACGACTCCGTATGAGGAGGTCAACGGCAACGTTCGCTTCATGCCTCGACTAATCCATGGATGGGAGAACCCGTTCGCACTCGATCACCACATCCCTGGGGGAGAGGAGTGGTTGCTATTCAGCCCCCATAATGCCGACACTCAGATCTTCCAGACTGGATTGCCTGGATTGCCCGATAACAGCCATGGTGGAGCTTGGGACGGTAGAATCTACCTCAGTAGCTACCATGCGGGACTCTGGGTGATGGATATCGAGACGTTGATGGCAAAGGGACTTGAGGACGGTAACAAGTCCGATGTTCACATGTCTGCGACCGTTGGCTACCACCTGTCTCACGGAGCTGACGGCGAACCGTTAGACAGCGCGTACTACGACTTCGGATGGACTCCATTCATCTGGGCCGCTGAGTACCACAAAGGCTACACTTACCTTTCATGCATCACCACGGGACTTTACATCGTTCAACTGGACATTGATCAGCCATACGGCATTCCATTAGACCAATAACGCCCAAGCGCGTAGCGCTCGGGCGACCGGTGCATTGAACAACCGGCCGTATTCGTCGGCGATTGCGAGGCTTGCCTATGTCCGGACTGAGAAACGCTCCGATGCTGATAATGGTCGCGCTGATGGTGCTAGCACCACTGTCTGGATGCCTCTCATTCATCACCGGAGACGATCCGGCCGATGATGGATACACTTGGATCGACCCTGTAATCGAGATTGAGGACGCCAATCACTCGCACAATGACATGTTGGCCCACAGACTGTATACTCCTAATGCCAATCTGATAGACTATCACAATCTCAACTGCGATGGCGAGGTCAAACCTCCTGCAGACTTGGACAACACGGCCGGTCGGCCTTGCTATCCAGAATGGAAGAACGTCGCGCCGACCCCAGGGGACAACTCGGAGATAGCCATCGAGGGCAACTTCCACGAGGACTGCGAGATCTACGCTGACGGTAGTGGCGGTTGCTACGCTTATGTCTCTAGTTACAATCAGTTTGAGATTCTCGACATCAGCAGCCCTAACAACATA
>CBFHQW010000009.1:0-24779 GCA_965658085.1 Candidatus Thalassarchaeum sp. | reverse complement strand
TTGTATCTCCTAAAACGGAGACCATTCAGAGAATCGGTAGACGCAGCACTGGCCCTCACATCGACTGTCCGGCGTGCTCGACCAGAGTTCCCATCGAATCCGATGTCCGCCCACTCAGAGTGGAGTGCCCCAGTTGCAAAAGTATGCTCAGAGTTGAGGAATGACTCCTCGCCTCAGCAATGAGTCAGTTACTCTCCCTGCGGCGACTGCCGCAGGATTCTCCTTCCAAAGGCCAGCTGCCGAAGTGATTTGTCCGGCAAGGTCAGTCGACCATCCCGGGCCCAAAACACAGTGCCATCCTATCTCCTCCAGTCTAGCTGTTGAAGGAGTGGAGCGAGACAGAGCAGGTCGCATAAGGTGTGAGAGAGAGCGCGCGCGGCCCTCCATATCCAAACTGGGCCAGCGGGAGGTCACGGCGTCGAGCGCCGCTGGATCAATCCAGGTGCTTGCCGAGATGTTAGGCTCGGGAACTTCGGGTAGAGGGACTACCTTGATTGAACCGTCCTGCACCAATATATCGCGCAGGGCCGTAAAGACGGGGTCGTAGGTCGTGTCCAGAGCCGAGTGAAGCCAGTTTCCTGAAATCACCCACGGCCTGAGTCGGCGTATGCGGGCTCCGTCGGGACAAATTGCCTGCGCTAGGGCATGGGACTGCGCCACAGCAGTTAGGGGGCCCTTGCGAGAATCTCCCTGATGCCCTGTGAGGCCGTCGACCACAGTTCCCGCCAGAGACAATTGGAGAGGGTTTGAGGACAGTTTTGGGCCGCTTTCATCTGCTGGCCCGAGGATGTGTACCCATGAGCCCTCTGAGGGAGCCTCTAGCCTGAATCGGCGGCGGTAAGGCACACCAGCATCGACCAAGGACGCCTCCAGTGGAGCAATGGCCAGAGCTCCCTGTAGAGATGGAGCTGCGAGCAGTAGTATGGTCGTATTTGAGCTGCGCAGTTGGTCGGCTGCCTGTGACAAGATCTCCGATACAGGAGCCAGTGGCTCGGCCTCCAATAGCGTGCGCATGCTTGTGCTGTGGAGTCGGGGTTCAAATCCTCTACGCAAGAATCACTCGACCATTAGTCGCAGTTGGTCCTGCTTGTAGATCCAGTCCTTATCGAGCCTACCAGTGTCCCTGTAGTATCTAGCGAGACGACGAATCTTGGACTCGCAGAGCTCTAGTTGCCGGCGGTTGTGCAGATCCTTCGAGTTGCCAGATAGATGGTCAATTAGATTCAGAGCCTTGCGCATGAGGTTCATCATGTCCTCAGGATACTTGTTGATTATACCGTTCCTAGAGAGGGTCTGGGAGATTCTCTCGCCGGTGACGAGTCGCGCATCGGGCACAGCATGCTGGTCACGCAGGATAGTACCAATCATCGCAGTGGAGTGCCCCTCCCCTGCTAGGCTCACAATCAGTTCCTCAACGTCTTTCTTATCGGTATCTGACCATGCAGGTGCGTCGCTAACGCCAGGTTTGTTGGAGCCGCTGCTACCCTTACCTCCGCTGTGCATGCGTGACATGTGTGTTACCTCAGGCGTCCGGGCGACCTGCTCCCCCTCTTTAATCGCTACGCAGGTACCCGGAAGGAAGATTACAGCCTGTGCTTGGAACGAGCTAGTCTACCTGGGCCATCCGGCCACTCCCAACCTGCGGCTTCGGCGCGTGCGGAGCCGACGAGTTGGCCTTCCTGCATCACAAGGATTTCGTCGCCCGCCCTTATCCCAGACTCTGCGGATTCAACGTTGGTTGAGAACAAATCGCCCCTCCATTCCAATCCCGGCTTCAAGTTAGCCCTCGGTAGAGCATCACAAGCGTCGAGCAATGGCAGGGAGGCCTTAGCGAATGCGAACCTGCCGCTCCTAGGATTCCACTGGGCGGTCTGCTCGCCGTCCCTCATGAAGGTGAAGATTGGAGGGCGGCCTTGTACCTTCGACCCTTTCAACCAGGCATCAGTACCATGCTGGAATCGCGAGAGCGCGCGCATCTGGGCCATCCTGTGCGCAGGCCTCCTCGGACTCTCAAGACTGAGTTCTGAGTCCGCTCGCTCGACTTCCTCCTGCAATCTCGATAGTGCTTCTGTCGAACCTGCGGAATCTCCTTGACGAGTATCTACCGACTCCACTCTGTCGAACTCGATGTTGACACCTGAGTGGTTAATCACCCTAGAGTATCCGACTCTAGAGACGAAGTTGGTTGTCATGTCACGTATCACTGCTAGTTCATCGGCATCCCATTCACCAGTCACGGGGATGTCGTAATTTGCCGCAGGCCAAATCTCTTCCAACTCCCTCGGAACGAGTCCAAGAGGAGCAGTTACTATCACCTGATGCACCGCATCAGAGCCTATTACTCTCAGGAATCTCCTGTGGCTCTGAGAAGTGCGGTATGGTTTCACCGCCGAACATGGCAACAGTAGCAGCACCTGTCTCTGGTGCTCCGGCGGCAGGTGCTGGTCAACGACTCTGTTGCGCCAGTCATGAATTAGTGCATCATTTCGGCTCGAATACGTATGACACCTCAACCTGCGTTCATGCCCGACCACCCTAGCTAGACCTGAGCGATCCCCCTCATACTCTCTCATCAAGGAGTCATGCCGGCGAAGGCGTTCCACCGAACGTGGGCTGGATGCGGCTTGGCGCTCGGCCAGTTCGCGCAAAGAGCCATTCCGGATTGCGGTTCTAGTGGCTGCTATAGCGCGTGACCATGCGGCGCATTGAGTCTCCATATCGGCGTTTTCACCGAGGGTATCTTCAGGCAGCCTCGGCCCGTCTTCAGTGAGAATCACTCCCAGAGAAGCGGCTCTCCTCGAACGTGTAGTATCAAACAGGTCAACCCCCATCCACGAGAGTAGTGCACAGTTGTCAGGGCCTGCTATCCCAGGAGTCCAAATCAGAGATGTTTGAAAGCGCACCCTGAGCGCATCGAGCGCATCGACAAGCATCCCGGGTCGCTCAGCTAACTGCACTGCGTCGACTAGGACTATGACTGAAGGTTCCAAACTAAGGTCGTTGAGACTCTGGTCGTGGTGCAAGGACTGCCAAGAAACGGGGAGAAGTTGGGAGCCGTGACCGACCTCCCCCGAATCCGCCTCAGCGAGACTCGGAGGTAGTGACAGTCCCTCAGATGCCTGCCACGTGTCTGTAGAATCGAACGGGTAGCACATCTCCCCCCTAGTGGACATCGAAATTGATGCCGGTACGTCACCAAGGCTCCTTGAACTCGAGAACGGTGCAAGAGACGGTTCGATTTCTGGGTCTTGCGGGCCCAAAACTAGGCCCGGAGTCCACCCAATAGGTTGGTTCCTGTCACCTAGTGGCATCAGTCTCGCAAATCGCTGTCTTGCGGTCACACCGCGAGCCAGTGGACGTTCTGCCATACCCTCTCGCACGACGCGGTTCGCTTGAAGGATTCTAAGGTGCAGCGGGTTCGGCCCCACGTGCGAGGAGTGAGTGCGGGGCTGTTGGCTATGTTGTTGACGCTGGCTGCGTTCAGCATTTCCGTAAGCGCCGAAGAGGACTCTCAGATAGTTATCAACGACGAGACATTCAGCACCAGTGGGCCGGTATGGATCAGTGTTTCGTGCTTGAAGGTCGGGTGTCCGGGAATGGAGCTCGTCATCTGGTCTGACGGTGTCGAGGAGAGTCATGAGGACCCTCATCTTGTGGAATGGTCAGGCTGGGTCGAGGGTAACGTTTCTTGGCAACTCCTTGTCGATTCCGGAACCGAGGCCAATGATTTGAGTACAGAAGTGATACTCAGTAGAATGGATGAATGGACGGAATATACCGATTTACCGAACATAGTCCCTCCTCCCGGGGGCCAAGGAGAATACCCTCTAATCAACACAACTTCGCCCTGTCAATTGCACTTCTGTGAAGCGATTGATCTTCTTTCCGAGGGTGTTCTCTACGTTGGGGCGCTGGAGAATCAGAGTGACAAAGACGCCGTCATGATAGTAGGTGATCCTGGAGACGTGGTGCTGCTCAACAGTCTGAGAGGACCAAGTGAGATACACATCGAGATTTGGCAAAGAGGAGAGGAGTTGAAGTCGCTTGTAGATACTATAGAGAGAACAGATATGGAGCACTACTTCGAATACCCAACTCAAGGTGAGTTGTGGATTCGCCTAGTTCACTCGGCGGAGGAAGATTACTCACCCTACGAATTTGAGATTATTCGTTACGACGATGACTCTGAGGCACCTGATGGAGGTGAATTGACTAATCCCTGGAGTCACGGGGAGGCTCTACCATTCTACGGTGAATCCTCACTACTCTACCACGGGCACCTCGCCGCCTCAGATTCACAGGGAGATTCACTACTCATTGCTTCGGGAGCCAAGATGATGCTGGAGCCGTTCTGTTCGTTCACAGACATCGTCAGTGTTGGGATTGTGCTTCACCAAATGGACGGCTCGAGTCTAGCCGTCGGAAGTGACTGCGCAGAAGAGTTTGAGACCACAGAACAGACCATCTCAGTAGAGTTCAGATTGACCACTCAGGACAGAACCGCAGCATGGTCTATCATGCTGAAATCACTCGAACCGGGTGACGGTTCCCTTATTGGGGATGCTCCGGATGTAGTATGGGAACTAGGAGGGCCGGATTCCAGATGGCAAGTCCTGAATCTTGAGGCAACCGTAATCAAGGGCAGTCTCGATGTTTACGACACTACAGATGTATTCGCATTCTCTGTGACCGAGGAGAACGGATCTTACGTCCGTGTCCAAAGGATGGGCGACTCCTTCGCCATATTCACGCTGATGACACTAGATCAGGAAACGGGAGAAGTGGTGAATTCCACCGACGGTTCGATGATGATCGTACCATCTGGTGTGCATGCTCTGAGGATTGATTGGGGGCAGAGCGTGGGCCAAGGAGAGATTACGGGATATGAGTTCTCACTGCCCTACAACGGGCCCTATGAGCCGATTGAGGACCAGTTTGTTGATTTGTCCGACAGGGCCAGTGGGTTCTACATGTTCGCCGGCTTCATGCTGCTAACTCCTCTGATGGTGGTGCTGTGGTGGAACAGAGCGGCTATCTTCAGCGGGGCCCCTCTGGCCAGCGATATTGAGGAGCACGAGCGACGTAGGCTGCGTCGCCTGCGCGAGAGACTCTCCGAGGCCCTGTCTGCAGAGAGCATTGACGAGGGAGAGATTGAGTACTCCTTGAAGCAACTCGGAGACAGTCCATGGAGGGCCGTAGCCCAAGACTGGGGGGAGCCGTTGTTGAGACACATGACCGAGCAGGTGGAGATCTGTGTGTGGAAGATTAGGGAGGGAGATGCCGTCCTGCTGATAGGAATACGGGTAGCTGAGGTCCCGTGGGAGCTGGCTGCGATGAGAATTCATGCTCCTGAAGGAGCCAAGGTTGGAATCTCCTCGATTTCCCCCAGTCGGCTCTTCCAAGAAGACGAGATCTTCCTCGACACTTTGTCCGCCGGAAGTAGGGTGTTCCTTAGCCTCGCACTGGAGGGCAGTCCAACCAGCTTAGGATTCCAACTTTCAGGGCTAGTCGCGGGAGAGCCACTCGCTGCCACTCCCAACAGGGCACTGGACTGGGGCGAGTCCGAGTAATCAGGGCCTTCGCCTATTGTTGGCCTCGGAGATTATCGAGTCCTGTATAGAACCTATATCTGTACCAATCTCCTCACGCATCCCCTCTAGAGTTTTCTTCAGCGAGCGCGGTACTTTGCTCGGCATGTCCAACTTGAGTAGTACGGTCACAGAGCCTCTGCCGCGGCGCCCTCTGCCCCCGGGAAGTCCGCGACCGGGGATGGTCAGAGTCTCACCAGGATTCGAGCCTGCTGGAACCTTGATTGAAAGATCACTTCCATCAATGTGAGGGATCTCAATCTGTGTCCCTAGGACCAAATCGACGAACCCTACAGGCAGTGCCATCAGGAGGTCTGGGCCGTCCCTCTCAAACCAAGGGTGTTCATTGACCTCTATCTGGATGTACAAATCGCCACTCTCTCCTCTGTTGCCCCTAGCTGCCTCGCCGTGGCCTCTCATTCTGAGTCTAGTCCCAGTAGTGACACCTGGAGGCACGGTGAACTGGACCTGCTTAGCCTGTCTGGCTCGACCCTGTCCCTCACAGGACGAGCAGGGATCGCTCACTATCCGTCCCTCTCCTCCGCATGAAGAGCATTCAGTTACAACCTGTTTAGTGAAGAAGCCCGCCTTCTCTATTCTCTGGATTCTGCCTCTCCCATCACAGGTCGGGCACTCCCTCACTCCGTCTGCACTCCCGGAACCAGTCCCCTGGCACTTCTCGCAGGACTTCAGAACGTCTATCTCGATATCGTCCTCGTAGCCGTCCATTACGGCTTGAAATGGCACTTCTTGATTCAAAAGCAGGTCCCTTCCCCTGCTTCTACGTGGGCTCCTCCCTCCGCTGAAAATCTGGCTGAAGATACTCTCGAAACCACCACCGAACAAATCGTCTATACTGATATTGACCCCTTGGAACCCGCTTGGACCGAACGGGGAGCCTCCTGGTTGTTCGTGACCGAAGGTGTCGTACTTCCTCCGCTCTTCGGGGTTAGTCAACACCGCATAGGCCTCCTGAACCTCCTTGAATCTCTTCTCCGATTCAGGGTCGTCTGGGTTCTTGTCAGGGTGATGCTTACGAGCGAGTGACCTGAATGCTCGCTTGATTTCTGAACCCGTGGCACCTCTAGCCACGCCGAGGACTTCGTAGTAGTCCCTCTTACCTGCCATGGCCCCCGCCTGTGTGGGGCTCTTGACCGACTGTTTTCAACCCCACCCTTAAGTCAGGAACTCACCACATGAAGTGCAGTATGGAGTTCCTGAGTTGTTCAGAGCACCACAGGCTCCACAGGAGATGACTGAACGAGCCAGAGAAGATGCCGCTGGAGTCTCCCATTGGTCATCCGATGAGGCTTTCTTACTGGCTTTAGAGGCTCTACGCTCCATTCTCCGCTCGGCCGATGCATCGAGACGTCTGTTGATTGCCCCTGAAATCCTAGAGAATGCTCCCGGGCCCTTCGACACGGCTATTGCCTCTTCATCTACCATGGTGCTGATACCCGTAGTCGGCGGCTGAGGAGAATCTATGTCTTCACCAATATCCTCCTCAGAGCGCTCGGTGTTCAGAGAACCCACAGTCCCTGACTTCAGAGCTTGAGCCTTCAGGGCTTTGCGGCCAGTTGACGGAACACTAGCTTTGGCCTCCATGCGCTGAATCGCAGCTTCGCCCTTATCCCACAACCCCCTGTCTTCGCTTGAGTAAGTCTTAGACAATTTGCGAATCGCTCTCGACCTGTGGAACTCGTGATCCTCTACCTTACGGAATCTCATGAACATCACAACTCCAACCAAAAGGGCGACAGCGTGAATCGAGTACCTCAGAGTGGTATCCTGTGAGATGACTTCCTCAAGAGCGTCAGAGCCGTAGCGTAGAGCTACCACGCACATAGTAGGGGCGAGAAGGAGGGCCCCCCCTAGCATCTGTGAGCGCTGAGCCATGCCTCAGGCCCAATCCCACATCGTTTGAATCATTCGCGTTCACGGGAGCGTTCGGATGCAGAGAACTCATGGCCAGAGGCACACACGAAGGCTCGTGCCCCCTCTGATTAGTGTCTCCACGGTCGTGCAGCCGCACGAGGAACCACAGCGAGTGGTGGACGCTGTCAGAGAGATGTTTCCCGATTGGAGTCCAGACAGGATACCAACAAACTCTGCCTTCCCCAATGAGAGGGTGGCGGGTATGATGACTGGTTCGTCTGACTCCCTAGACACTCTACTCAAGGCAATTAGGAATCAAAGAATCCTAGATACTGCCCTAGATGCAATGACTCTGGAGCTAGATGGGGACTCGACGGGTTTCTCCCTGTCCCGTCAAGCTGCTCTCGCGGGCAAGGCATCATTCGTAATAGGGGGCAGGGGCATTGGTGGAGAGATGAGGATTGGCCTGACTGGGGATGATCTTGCAGATTGGCTTGAGCAACAGACTTGGCATGCAGGTCGCGATTCCATTCCACGCAGTGTCGGTGACGGATTATCCATGGATGGCGGCGGCGAACCTGTAGAATGGTTTGACCGAAAGGGGAGACGGACGATTGGTGAGGACTAGGTCCGGGGGATGCCCTCGCGCTTCCACCTCTCGATTATTGGAAGGTCGGCTGGCAACCACTTGACATCCAACAGTTCGTCTGCCGAAAGCCATCTGGCCTCATCGTGCTCAACCAGCCTTATCGAATCGGGATTTATTTCACCGCAGTCCCAGATCTGTAGTTTCACTAATCTGTCATCATATTCGTGGCTAATATTCTCGACCATGAATTTTGGCTGCGTGGAGACTCCAATCTCCTCGATGAGTTCCCTGATTAGCGCCGATTCTGGGTGCTCTCCTGCTTCGATTTTTCCCCCTGGAAACTCCCACCAACCTGCCCAAGCGTCGCCCTGCGGGCGTCTGCAAGCCAGTATCCTGTCCTCGGCATCGAACAACAAACCGCCGACGACCTCATAGGTTGGCCTACATACAAGACAAGTCGCAATCCTCCTGACTGCTTCGACTTGGACATCCAGTGAAATCTCGTCTTCGGGTGGCAAGTGAACAAACAGCGCCGGCAAAGGGCTTTCCTCCATATCTTGCATCGCGTACAGTGTCCGATAGATTGTCTCGTTGCAGACATATCCTCCTGCGTCTTCGCTCCAGCAGATATGCTCATCGTGCTCAAATTCCTCATCCATGACATGAACCGGGGCAGTAGTCAGGATTGATTCGGGAGCACCTCTGACTATCTCCCCTGAATCTAGTAATCGACCGGAGTTGTCAGGCTTGTTCATCGAAAATTTGTTTCGAGCCGTCCTCTCTAGGGAGATTATATTCCTTCTGGCCGCTAGACCTAGGTGCAGTATGCCATCAACCTGTATGTCTTTGTGAATCTGGTCGGCGACCGCGCATGAACCCTCCTCGTCGACGCTAAGAAGCCAAGTCACGACATCGAGGCCCTGCACTCCTTCGGCTTCGAGTCTATTGAGCACGTCCTGAGAAACGTTGCTGGCAAATTCGGAGAATGGGGGGAAAGCCGTGACTAGGACCCTGGGTTCGCTCACGTGCAATGGCCGGCGCCGCTACTGTTCGCCTTTTCGCCGCCCTGGTTGGCGTCAGATTCATGCATCGGGAGTGTCGGTGGGACAGTATGGCGGAGGAGTATGTAGTCAGCATAGCCTCCGAAAAGGAGCCTGAGAAGGCGAGTACTCTGGGCGTGATGGGAGTGATATGGTACGAGTTGAGCGGTGGCATTGGCCCTTGGGGGGCTCTGCGCCCCATCGTGGCTCTCGCTATTTCTCTCGTCCCATTCCTCTACCTAGGACAGCACTTCAATCGCCAACACCGCAAAGCACTCGGGTGCTTCGTCATACAACTTCCCCTGATATTCTCAGTGGTGCTGTGGCCAGTGCTGTTCATCTGGTCAATCGCCGATGCATGGTGGGTCTCCAGCGGAATTGTCGCCAAGGCCGAGAATGAATAATCAGAAATCCTCTGGCAGATCGATTGGGCTGAATAACTGTCCGGGGCCGCTGGCATTAGCTAACTGAGCCCTAACCAATGCCTCCCACTCCCTTAGCAGGGTGAGAGCAGGTGTGAAGGGTAGTTGACTCTCGTTCAAGATGGTCCTAATCAGAGTATCCAGAATGTCCATTCTATCCTCGTCGAGACTGCCGAGCAGAGTATCCAAAGGGAATGAGTCGATTCTTGGCACGTCGTCCTGTGCTTCGATGTGCCACGGCTCAGTTAGCCTCGATGGCAAGACTTCGCCATTACTCTGCGCGGTTTTCTGAAGAGACTCAAGAAGGATGCGAATATACTTCGATAGGACCAGTGCCACCTCGATGACTGGCATATTGAACTGATTGACGAAGTTCACCGCGTTCTCCTGTAGAAAGAGCAGTCTCTCCTCTACTGGTGCGTCTGGTGCGGGCACCCTCGCATCTTCGTCCATGACAGAGCGTGAGGGGGGTCGCTCAAGAAATCAACTAGTAGTGCGATCGTCGTACCTGATGGGAGAGCCGCTGTTGCCTCGCACCCCATCGAGCAAGTCGTCCTCGATTTCGAAGAAGTCGTTTAGCCAGTCTCCATCGGTGTCCCAATTCGCCGGATTGGTGCCGTCGGCGATTTGGTCGCCGTCGATATCAATCAGCCACCAGCCGTAGACGTACTCGCCTAAGCCAGTGTTTGGCAGATGGTACTGATCTCCTGCGAACCTCTGGTATTCGTCGGTCCATGCACCGTTTACGAAGACCTCGTCATCGCTGGTGTCGACATCTTCGTAGTCAACGTCGTTGTCATCGATAATGAGTGTGTACAGTGGGTCGACGTTGTTAATCCGGTACATGCGGAAGTAGTTTGAACTGAGAGCGGCGCTACCAGAACAGGTCCCCAGAAGGGACTCACGTAGTTGCCACCACTCCTGCACAATGTTGCCAGAACAGTCGTACAAGCCAGCCTGTCTAACGAGAGAAGGGGAGGCCAGGGAGGCATTGACTAGCCCGTAGTATTCTTGGAAGTTGTTGTACTGAATATAGAGGCAGCTACCGCTAGAGCAGTCCCAACTGCCGTCGTTATCTGCGTCCTGTCCCGCGTCTGATGGATCAGTGGCGTCATGAGTGAACCACGTCCATGCGAGTTCAGGCCTCGCGATGCTCGTCCCGGTGATGTTGACTGGTTTCCAGTTGGTTGCTGTGATTTGCTGCCAAACCACTGATATCTTCAGGTATGAAGACCAGTTGTCATTAGCCTCGTTCCAGCCACGATAGTACTCATAGAAATCAGGCATCATGTCGCCGTCGGTATCGTTGTCAAGAGGATTGGTTCCGTACTTGAACACCTCTCTCCCGTCTGAGAGGTTGGTATCCTGAACATAATCGATGACGACTCCATTCTGCATTATTGGCTTCATCACCATTGCGTCATCATCGGAGTCGGCATCTAGAGGATGGGTGCCGTTCTCGTACTCCATCAAGTTGCTGAAGTACAGACCGAGGAAGCCTTGTTCAATCTGCTGTTCGACAGGTGCGGGCGTGAACTGTCGGTCCTCCCATGCGCCCTGGGGGGCTGGGATATCAGCCCATGATCTATCATACCAGCCATCAGCGTCCGGGTCGTAGTCGATGTCCAACGGGTTGATTGGGTTCATTGACCATCTGTAAGAGTTCACCGGTAGGAATTCGCCGTAGATAGAGTAGCAGAACTCCCAGCCGTCGGGCATCCCATCTCGGTCCGAATCATCGTCAGTGGGGTCGCTGACTCCAGCGATACTGTAGTTGAAAGTGTCTGGGTCGACGTCATTAATCAGCCCAGCGCGTTCAGCTGACACCAGACTCTTGGTCGAGAACATGACGTAGAGTTGAGCGAAAGCGACATCATAGGTCAGGTCATTCTCCTCTATCTGTGCGGTCACGGCGTCGGCGCCGTATGAGATTAGACCTGTGCCATTAGGAATGGTATCGATAGCCGATCGTTTGCCGTAAACCCTAGCGTCGTACTCAGCGAGGTTGTCGAAGGACTCTGAATCCGAGATGTGCCCATCACCGTTGCAGTCGAATGAGTCGCCATCAGAATCAACATGGATGTCACTGTCGGTGAGGAGATTCATCTCCCATGTGTTCTGCTCAAGATTCCACTCAGTGAACCAGTACTCGTAACCATCACTCATGCCGTCTCGATCGGTGTCCTCTGCGTTCGGGTCAGAAGCTCCCAGCAGTGCGGAAACCACCGGTTGGGCGGCAAATCCATCCTGCCACGACTGGAACTGAGCGATTGCTAGTTCGGCCCTGCCCTCTTTGTTGAATAGAATCCGGTAGACTCGGTTGACTGCCTCATCGGGATCTAGTTGCTCAGCCTCCTCCCACATCCGCGGTGCATCCGGAGGAGAAAGTCCACCATTTGCAGGATTGTTGAGAGTGAGATTCAGCTCGACGAGATCGGTGATGCCATCGCGATCGGAGTCATAGTTACCGTCACCAGCGACCAGTGGATTCAGGGTCCAAACCTCATCGGTAGAGTTCCACCTAGTGAATATTAGCTCGATACCATCAAGCAGCCCGTCATCGTCTGTATCGGGATCATTTGGATCAGCGGTCCTGCCGCTCTTGTTGATCTGATCTTCCGTGAGGAAAGTTCCGAATGAAGCGGCTGATTCTGCCGACAACCAAGGTGAAGCAAGTAGTTCCCCACCGACGCTTAGAAGGTAGAACTGGGGCACTGTAATCAGATCGTTGGTCTCACTGAGATTGCTGTCGATGACGTTGTACTCCTCCCAATTATTCATCCCATCTCCATCGGGATCACCCGTCCGGTCCCTCTCATCAACAGGGTTGAGTGTCCATTTCCCATCGAACAGACTCCATCTGGCGTAGTAGAATTCCCATCCATCCGGCATGCCATCTCTGTCTGAATCGGATGAAAGAGGGTTAGACGAGCCGACATCCCGAGGAGTGGTGCCGTTGACGAGGCTGCTGTAAGCAGGGCTTGTGAAATCACCAAACGAGTCGTCGGCGAAATCCAACCAAGTCTCATTCCACAGCAGAGTGGTGAAGTTCTCGGGATACTCCATACCGGAAGCGGACTGATCGCCATACAGAATCTCCGACTTGAGGTGGTACTCTAGCCAGTTGACCAGACTCTCCTCGAGATCTAGCACCCCATCATGGTTGATATCGTAACCGTCTCCATCGGGGTTGTTCAACAGGTCGGAGCCGTTCAATGGGTTGATTCCGGCATTGTCCTTCTTCCAAGAGCAGGCGTAGCGGGCCTCCCAACCGTCAGGCAGTGTATCGCCGTCCGAGTCGATGTTATTGGGATCAGTAGCAATCCAGTTGGCTGCTGCCTCAGAGGTCTCTCCATGAGTCGCCAGGCCCTCGCGAAGAACGGTTTCCAACAGATTTCCCCACATGTACTCGCAGAGATTACTCAAGCCATCGCCGTCGGCGTCCTGGTCCTTGTCTAAGGGGTCACGCGGGTCAAGCGTCCACAGGTTGCCGCCATTGTAGACGTCACCAATCCACCTCCTGTGCTCCATCTCCCAGCCGTCAGGCATCCCATCGCCATCGGTATCTGCATTGGTAGGATCGGTAGGCCCGTCGGTGCCACCCCCTGCTCCTGAACCGAGCCAGCCCTCAAAGTGAACCTGCTCTGCTAGTTCACCGGCCTCCTCATCGCAGAGATACTCTTCGTTAAGATAGTGGCAATCGAAGTTGGTCGACTCGGCGAACCAACCCCAATACTCCTCACCATCGGTCAATCCGTCTCCATCAGTGTCCATGTCACGCGGATCGGTGCCGTTGAACCCGTCCTCGGTGTTTGAGACGAACCTGTACTCGTCGAGGTTGGTCCAGTCTCGGTTGAACTCAAAACCGTCGGAAGTTGAGAAGTGTACTCCATCAGCGTCTGCGTCCCGATACCTGTCGTGCGGGTCAGTGGGATCGAGGCCGTAGATGAACTCCCAGCCGTCTGGCATACCATCTAGGTCGGAATCCTCGGAAGTAGGGTCGATTGGCATGATATTCATGTATCGTCCAGGAGATATCCCGGCGAAGATCCACAGGCTGGTGCCGTGCTCTAGAGTGATGAGTGACGTGGCCATCCCGGGAATCCTAGTTTGATTGAGATAGAGGCCCAATACACCAGAGTGGCCACCCTCGAGGCACCATGTGCCATCGCGGGATCCAATCACAATCTTCCCGTCCAAAGGAAGAATGGAGTGGATGTCATTGGCCCCTTCGGCCCACCTTTCGATATTGTACATTCTGTCTGAGTCGAAAGCCGTTCGGGGCATCTGAATCAGAAGTTGAAGATTGAGCAGATGCAGTCCGCCAGCGGTCCCCACCCATACTCCTGTGACCTCCTCAACGTTGCCTATGGCATCGAGTGGGCCGGCAGTGACCAATGCGTTGACCACTGCGGACTTGGACACATTAAGCAAGTCGGCCCTCTGGACAAAGTCCTCGGCATTCTCACGATCGAAGACCCACCATGGGTCGCCGACCGAAGTGGATCCATCCGTGGTGTTCCACGCAATCAGTCCGGCATCGGTGCCAATCAACAGGAGGGGTCCCCTTCCAAACATAGGGACGTGTAGCGCGGTGATGACTTCGGCCTTGGAGGAAGTCAGCATTTCTGTCATCGCTTCATTGAATACCGGCTCACTCACCGTAACTTCGGTAACGTCTCCCTGCTTGGTAACAGTAGCTGTCCAAGCGGAGTCGTTGCCGAACAGAATGAGATCGAGGTCACCACTCCCCGTATCCAAAGAGTAGATGCCCTCAACCGATCCTATTCTCGTCTCAGACATCGAATCCATCAAAGGAAGTCCAGTTTCGAGGATAATCGAGTGCAGTCCTAGGTTGGAGCCTATGATGAGGAAATCCGAGTCTCCCGGGGACCACCTAATCATCGTGTGCATCATCATCCCGGAAGGAAGCTCGTAGAGAGAAGTGCCACCCTCAAACGGATCGATTACGGAAATGCCATACTTCGAGCCTACCAGCAGTCTATCTCTCGCTGAATCGGCCAGCACAGTGTGTACAGCCCCGTCGACTAATCCGGGACTGGTACTCTGGTCAAAGGAGACTACAACTGAGTCGCTTTCAGAAGATGAGACTCCCCTGAGGCCCGGAGTCACCCACGCCCCGTCATCATGGTGTATCATGTACTCCTCGTAATTGCTGAATGCCTCACCCCAGTGTGCCGTAGAGGTTGAGATATCGGGTATGATGAAGCCGTCCCTGTCGAGGTCCCAACCATCGAGATCAGTGTCCTCGATGGCATCGCTGGAATTGCGAGGATCCAAGCCGTAGTGAACCTCCCAACCATCGGGGATACCGTCTCCAGGGACTGCCAGACCTATCGCTATCACCTCTGACCAGGTGTAGTAGTCGGAGTCGGGCTCAGTTGGATCACTCCCGAGCCAGCCGTTGTCACCTGTGGCTCTAGCAACCTCAGTCTGACAGGAATCGTCAGTCAACCCGGGGATTTTGCCCGCACACCATAGGCCGTCTCGCTCGGTAAGCCAATCGTCTGGTGTACCATACAGGTACTCTTCGGAATTCGTATAGCGCTCACCGATGTCTATGTAGCCATCTCTGTCTACATCGAAGCCATCACCGCAGCCGAAACTGTAGTCATCGCACTTGTCGATATCCTCGATTGAGTCCGAGGGGTCGAGTGGATCGAACCAGAGGCACTGCCAGGCGTTAGTGGCATTCTGATAGCCAAGTCCGCCTTCAGTGCACATGTAAATCTCGTACCCGTCGGGAAGCCCGTCACCGTCCGTATCAGCGACCCTAGGGTCGAGGTACTCCCTCAATCCAGATTCTGTGAACTGAGGGGGCTTACCTGTCAACGACAGTCTATCGAAGCAAGTGTCCAGAGTATATGGCCAGCAAAACTCGAGTAGAGCGCTAGCCCCATCATTGTCGTGATCGGACATGTTGTCGGTGGCATTCATAGGATTGAGACCATTAACCGAGATTATCCCCGTGCTGTCTTCGATTAGCCTGACGTCCCCAAATATTGACTCGTGAAGATCGGGGATTCGGTCGCCGTCCTCATCAGTGACCGGAGGGCCTCCTCTGTCGGCTGTAATGGGGTCAGACGAAGAGACCGATGACTGAGGACGGGTCTGTGAGACGAAGGCCAGACTGCTGAGAAGCAGTAGCGTAATCAGTAGCGCTGTCTGCTTGCGGCGCATGGTGTGACCTCTGTACGAGATTTTTAGCGTCATTCGTTGACTTATGATGATGATGGAGCGTCGTTCGGACGCGTCGGGGTGCTTCGTTGGCGACGGCGTAGCCGTCGGCCAGAGGAAACCGGTCTAATGATCTGAGTCGGATGGATTCATTCAAGGGGGGTGCTGGGCCGAATGACTTCGATTACGATGGGCATGGAGATAACTCACCTCGGTTCGGGCAGCAGGGGCAATTCAACGCTGCTCAGTTCAGGCGAGACTCGAGTTCTAGTGGATTGTGGATTTTCACTGCGGCAGATGGAGAGCAGATTACTACTTTCTGGTGTCGAACCGCAGTCAATAGACGCGATTCTGGTGACCCATCATCACTCCGATCACTCAAATTCTGCCAAGCGCGCTTCGGAGAAGTGGGGGGCTGTGCTGCATGCTAATCTCGGTACTGCTAACAAGATGGGTTGGCAGCCAATATCGGAGTGTCGGACCTTCGGCCATCTAGACAGAATAGGTATCTCTGAGGACCTAAGCCTACTTTCGATTCCAGTTCCTCACGATGATGCCGACAATGTCGCAGTCATCGCAACCAACGGCGACGGTCGCAGAGCTGCAATCGTCACCGACCTCGGGGAACCTACGGTCGAGCTGAAGAAGCATCTCTCAGGATGTAGCCACATCTCCATCGAGGCTAACTACGACCACAAGCGTCTGATGAAAGGACCGTATCCCGATTCCCTCAAGAGGAGAATTTCGGGCAGAGGAGGACACCTTTCTAACACACAGACTGGAGAAGTCCTTGCGGAGGTGCTCAGTGAGTCTCTAGACAGTATCGTGCTATGCCACCTATCTGAGAAGAACAATGCCCCGCATATCGCTGAAAGCGAGGTATTGATGCACATCGGCGAACACTATTCGGGCAGCCTCTCAATCTCCAAGCAGCAAGGCCCGGAGTTCAGCAACTGGCTCGGCCAGACTAAGTCGGAGAAGATTAGTGGTCTGACTTAATTTCCCATCACTGCCAGATGCACCGATGCCTGAACCTCTCGCATCCTGTCCACTGCACCGAGATCCCTGAACACTGTCAGCGAACGTTGTAGGTAATCCATCTTCTGTGAGCGGTCACTCTCGACCTCTCCCAGACGTGCCAACAACTCCCCCTGCAGCATCCTGAAATCATTGGCTTCTGCCAACACCATGGCGTCGATGTAGTGCTCAGCCGCCTCTTCCTTGCGTCCGGCGTCACTCAGGACCTGTCCGAGCAACATCGCAACCTCGACAGCGCTGTGTGGGTCGGTCTGGTCCGACAGTATTTCCAGAGCCCCAGAGTAATACTGCATGGCGAGCTCGTTCTCCTTGGCTTTGGCATAATATCTCCCTATTACCGCTCTCGCTCGGGCATGAACAATATCCATCTGACCCTTGGTCTCCTCGAAGGCAGTCATAGCGTGATCTCTGGCTCGATCCATCTCGCCCATCTCGAGGAAGGCTGAAGCCAGACGGATTCTAGCGTCGCACAGCTCCGGATCGTCCACTTGTTCAAGCAGTTCTTCGACGTTGCCATAGACCTCTAAGGCACGGCGATTGTCCTTCCTGCGTCTGTATATGTAGCCCATGTTGTTGTATGAACGGGCCGCACCCACTGCGTCCCTCATGGGGACCTGGATCTCTAGTGACTTTCGATGCATCTCAAGGGCGTCGTCCATAGCACCGCGCTTGACCGCGATATCCGCCCTAGCAGACAGCAGTCTGGAGAGTTCTTGTGGCATTTTGTGCTTGCGGGCTAATGGTATAGCCGCCTCGTACTCGGCCTCCGCCTCGTCCCAGCGGCCTTGGATCGACAGAATGTCACCTCGTAGCTCCCTGATGATACACCAGCTCTGGGGATCGAAACTCTGACCTTCGAGCGGTCTGAGGATGCCTAGCAGTTCAGTATGTCCTGCTCTGACTAGACTGTGGCCTTCAGTGGAGAGCACCTCGGCCAGCCCTTCTGTGTCACCCGACTCGTTTAGATGGTGGATGTATTCTATTCGCTCTGCTGCTATTCCGTGACGGGTCCGATACCACAACTTCGCATTGGAGTGTAGCTCCTGGCGCAGCGACTCATCCATAGACCGGGTCAGAAACTCGCGAACCAGATCGTGGACGTCGTAGTTTTCACTGTCGGCTTGGCGAGCGAGTCCCTTCTCCACTAATCCATCGAGCAGGTCAGTCTCTGCGTCGATGTCACTGATAGCCTCTAGTGGCATCGGCTCACGGAACACGGCTATAGCACCTAGGAGACGCTTCTCCGGGCCAGACAATCGGCTGAATATCTCCTGTTCAACGAAGGCTTCCAGAGTAGCATGGAATGTCTCCCCTACGCTTCCCCTGTTAATTAGCTCAAGGACTAGGGGGTGCCCCCTAGACAGAGTGTAGATGTGCAAAAATTGTGGCATCTCGAGGTTGGGCATTGCAGTTAGGATCTGTCGACTAGACTCCTGATCAAGTCCCTCAAGAGGCATTACTAGAGTGACAATCCTACCCGAGGAGTCTGCCTCGGGAACCACCATCCTGAAGGAGCGTGAGAACATCACTAAGCCCGCGCTGTCGAGTTCAGGTATCTTGAGAGCTAGGGCTCTCAAAGCCGAAATTAGGGTCTCATCGCCGACCTTGTGCAGGTCATCAATGACGATTAGAGCAGGGGAGTCCTGCAATCCTTCGGCAATCAGGTTCACCGCCATTGAAGCCTGAGGTACCGGAGTGACTGCGAGGTAGTCTGACAGGTCGTTGTGGCCAAGTGCCGACAGCCACTCCGAGGTCGCCTCGAAGAAGGCTCGCGAACCCTCCCAATCCTGACATCTGTGATACAGTAAGTTCCTCCGATGAGTGAAGCGTTCCAGCAGCTTCCCCGCCAAAGCAGTCTTCCCTATGCCGGCTATGCCAGGAATCAAAATGGAGCTGGAGTGGTCCTCCAGAAGAGCGACCATACTGTCGATCTCTGCCTCTCGGCCGAAGAAGCGTCGTATTCTCGGCAGGTCGTTGAGTGAAGTCACAAGCTGCTTCTCGATGTGCTTTGACAGGTCCCTCTCTATCAGTTCGGCCGACAGGACCGATAGATCGACGGTCCCGGTATCATCGAGGTACCTGAGAAAATCGACGTGCCTCAGTGGGAGTTCAGTCGACTCCAGTGCCTGAGCGAGTTCGAGTGTCTCTGAACGCCCGTCAGGGTGAACTAGTCGAACCGGTTGAGTGCTGACTTTAGCCCAGATGTCGTTAGCAATGTTGGCACCCTCCTCAGTCAGGAAGTAAGCCTTCCTCTTGCGTGATACTCCTGTGACATGGGCCTGTCTCTCAATCAGATGTCCCTGCTCCCTCATCCCTGCAATCGCTCGCGGCACGTTGGAGCGAGCGATGGCAACAGCGTTTGCAATTCCCATCTGTGAGAGAGCGAATGGGACTTCGACTTTGTCAGCGTGGTCGATATAGTCCCTCAGATGCAGTAAAATGCGTTCCTGAACCCCAGGACGGGGCACTGCCATGGTAGTCACATTCGCTGAGCGTAATCGTCCACTCAAGAATGTTAGTGAGTGGCGAGCGAGGTTGATTCACGCGTCAGAGTGGTCAGGGTCGGGCACCCATTCCTCATTATCGAGGTCCCACAACCACCCTGGGTGGTCATCGTGCTTCTGTAGGCGCGACGCGGAGCTCGGTGTTTCCGTCTCTGGTTGCTCTCCGATTCCAGCCTCCTTTGCCCAGGCGTAGGTATCATCCTCTTCCTCCTCGCTACCATGCTTGGCCTCAGAAGTTCCGTCTAACTGCTCGTCTTCTTCTTCCTCGATTTCGACGAAGAAGTAAACCAGACCAGCAATGACCACAAGCAGGACAAGAACAATGATGATTATCGAACCCATTCCCATACCTTCTCCGCCGGATCCAGAGATGGTGATGCTGGCACCGGTGTACTCGCTCCCTCCGTACTTGAACACAGGAGTCGCGGTCCCATCTATCCTTGAGGCGGGTATTCCAAGTGACCACATCGAGTCCTCACCGACCACAGTATTGTTCACGGTATTGCCGGCGATAGTGACGGTAACGGTCTTACCCGGAAGTCCGATACCGGTGAAGATTGCCCTACCGTCCTCGGAGATGGTGGTTTCCTCGGGTGGCGAAATCGAGAACTGGAGTCCAACCACTGTGAAAGTAACGGGATTGGAGTTAATCTTCGAGCCATGTGTATCAGTTGCGACGAATACCACATTTTCTAGAGTCCAAGTGTCCATGTCAGTATCGTAGAAGAACATCGACACTGGGTTGTAGGTCGCTACGCCGTCCATTCCGACGTTGATGACGATACCGAAATGGTCGTCACTGGTGCGTGATTCATCATCGTACACAGATAGAATGAGTTCCTGACCAGGGTCGGCATCGTCGAAATACTCCAACAAATCTATCTCAGCCTTGGTGCAGCGATCTTGAGACTGCGAGTCAATCTCACAATATAGGGAGATAGAACTGAACCAATCGACGGAGTCGAAGGTCGGTTGATTATTGCCTGCGTCAGGAGGGTTGTCAGCGACTATGAGCATCTCTACCCAGTCACTGTAGTCGTAACCGTCGTACGAGCGGAACCGAACGAGGTATTGCATGTCATGCATCAGATTCGTCGAATCCCACTCAAGGGACCAAGCTCCACTAGGGGCGAATTCAGTGATTGAGTCGGTGAGCACTAACAGGTAGTTGTTAGCGACGTCCATAATCTCAAAGTCTACTCTTGAGACGGAGCCGTCGTTATCACGAGCGACCCCTTCGAAGACAGTTTCCGTGGAGACGGACAGCCTCTGACCGTCGTACGGGGTGATGACGCTGATGAACGGATAGCTGTTCGAGTTGTCAATCGTGAGGGTCAGTACCACGGGTTCGCACTCGTCCACGAAGCCCTGGCAGAAGTCGGTGTCCGATGCCCATACCGTGAAGGTGTACGTGGCGATTTCGCGCGGCAGGGCGCTGAAATCCCAGGTCCAGCTCCAGTCCTGTCCGACCGATATGCCTCCTGTCCATGCCGATGTCGTGACATCGAAGTCGGGCCCCTGTATGTGGAAGTAGATGTCCTGTATGTCAGAGCTGCACTGTATCGGGCAGCCGTAATGGTCGAAGGCCGTGCCTTCGAAGGTCACGATGTCCTCGGAATGGGTCGAGAACGAGCTCGGCGAGGTCACCGATATTGTCGGAGCTTGGACATTGAGCTTGATTGTGCGGTAGATGGTCGGGCTGTAGTCGATGCCGTCGAATGCCCTGAACTCGAACGCGTAGTCGCCCTCCTCCCTGTTGCTCATGTCGATCTGGTAGTACCAAGAGCTGAACGGCCGGTTGGTCTTGGTCACCTGGCCCTCTGCCATTCCACTAGTGTCGACAGCGAGACCAGCAGCGCTCCATTCACTGGTGAACGGATCCTTAATCTGGACCTCGTGGACGTAGCCCCCCTGATCCCACTGCGCCAGTTCGTCAGTGGCATAGATGCCTGCGAGTTGGCCGTCGTGGGCATTCCCTGTGAGGTTGACCACCTTACGGAAGGAGTGGCCGTCCAACTGGGTGACAGAGACTGAGGGGACTAGGTTCGCGAGGTTGATTGTGTCCTGCAGCGTGGTGTCGGACAAGGTGAAGTCGCTGCGGGCGTACCCCGAGCCGAACTTGTACGCGGTGTAGTAGTAGCGTGAAAGTTCCCTAGTGCCTGCAAGGTGATCGCAGTCCTCGTCATCGGAGTCGACGGTCAGGTCACCGTCGTTGTCGATACCGTCGAAGCAGGAATCCTCGTACTCGTCATCAGCGAAGCCGTCGGGGTTGTCCCCTCCGCCCAGCCCCCTTATGTCGAGATGGAAGTCAGAGGGCAGTGCGATCCACGGCGTGTAGCCGTCGTTGTCCGTGTACAGCGAGTACAGGTCGTTTCCTAGAGCGTCCTCAATCAGGACATTTGTGTCCTGGACTCGCTCGCCCTCAACCAGCGTCTGGAAGCGTACCATCTCGGCTCTGCGCACCTGAACCGCATATGGGGTCGGTTGGGTCTCGATGTGTATCTTGGCGCGATCGAGGTTTGACAGGTTGGCGAAGGTGAAGGTGGTGGAGTTGTTGTCCATGTTGACTGCCAAGGGGAATCCCCGAGGGGTGAAGTCGTCGCAATTCGGACACTCCTTGACGAAGGTCGGCACAATCGAGGTCTGGAACTGGTTGGCCGGCCATGCCTCCTGATCTGACCAGACCAATTGGACTGGGTATACACCTGGAGGAGGGCTGGGGATGTACTCTGACTGCACGGTAATCGCGCTGTTCGACACGTTGTACGTCATGCCCACACCGGACCAGGTGTTCTGCGAGAAGAAGCCGAGTGTTCCGTACTGTTGGGAGCCGGCGTAGCCGTCGTCGTAATGCTTCACTATCACACCTGTCCCGGGGACATTGAAGGTGTTCCTCTGAATGTCAAGAAGAGCCCCTACTGCGCGTATTCCGTCGGCGTCCGAAGTACCTGGTACGTTGATCGTGTTGTCGTACATCGAGACTCCGGCCCTGTATGCGTGCACTACCGGGCAGGTGTAGTCACCTCCCCAGGCGTCGTACTTGGTATCTGAGCAGACACCCGCGCCGTCGGTAGAGAGGGTGTTGTTGGCGAGGTATACCCTAGATGCGGACGGAGCAGGAGCGCTGTTGCCGTACGCCCCAGCACGTATCACCTCCCTAGCGATGTCGTGGAAGGTGTTGTTCTCGGCGATGACGTCGAACGAGCCAATCAGCCAGAGACCGTTCCAACCATCCACTGGTCCGATGTCGTTGTTGTGGATTACCACATCGCTGGATTCAATCGCTATCCCTGAGGATTCTGCGGCACCCTCAAGATTGTTGCCGACAATATTTGCCAAGCCGCCTTGGAAGACCGTAATCGGAGCGCCGTCACCGGTTGTAATCTCATTGGCGACAATCTCAATCGAGTAGTCGACATTGGAGACTGATTTCCTACTGTTGATATCAATGCCGTTGCAGTTCACATTAAATTCTGAATTGGAGATAATTCCAGAAGAGTGCTGCATGCTGATGCCATAGTCCCCGGTACTGTCAGCACTGTCAATTTCGATGAATGTGTCTTCTGCCCAAATCACAGGGCGACTGGGGGCTTGCCGGCTGCATCCTACGTTGGTACCGATGAGTGTGGGAGACTGAAAAATCAGTGGCGTCACAGGAGTTCCTGAGCCATAAATCTGCACCGCAGATCCGCCGACATTGCTCTCATCGTCGTTACCCACTGTGTATTCGCCACCAATGAGGCGTGGCTGAGCGAGATTCGACGTCAGCAAGCTGGAGGTGTTGATGTCTGTGAATTCTATCTCGGTTAAGACCGGGCTTGCGCCGTCGATTACCAGAGCACCGTATCTCCATTGAGACACTGTGGGAATGTAGTAGGGAATGCCCCAAGCACCGTCGATGACGATGTGCCTCAAACCGGTCTGGGAAAGGTCGATGGTGTTGCGAATCAAAACTCCCTCGTAGCACGACGGGTCCTTGACCCAAATCTGCTGGTTGCCATAACTCATCCCGTAGCACTCTCCGGTAGCGCTAGAATTGGCCGGATCGGTCCAGCGGAAAGTAATACTCTGAGCGGTGTTAGAGTTACTACTGGCGCCGCAGTTGGAGACTCCCGCACACAGATTCCCGCGGACGTCCAAGTGAGTTCCGTTGGGGAATATGACAGTAGTTCCTGGCTGGATTATCAACTTCGATCCTGATGCGATGACCACATCCCCTGAGAGGGTGTGCGTGCCCGACCAAGTCTCGGTGCCCGAGATGACTCCAGAGGTAGTCTCGTTGTTGGCGGAGACAGGGGCCGCTGGACCAACTAGAGCGACGAATAGACTGGTCAACATCAGCATGACGAGGAAGTGACTGCGTACACGCTCACCGCGAGCCATGCATTAGGGGGAGTCGGGAATGGATTTAATCATAGGGTAGCGACGAGCCGTAGGCTCGATTGGCGGATTGGGGTGAAATACCTTGAATCAAGCTAGATTCAACTCGAATGCGATGTCTGAAGCCCACTGGACGGCATCGAGGAATCCGTAGCCGCCCCTGGCATCGTGTGGGCTGCCATCGATACCAGACTTGTCGCAAGAGCTTGCAAGCGTTCTCTTGACCATTTCCATTTCTTCGACATCGATTACTCCATCATCTCCTGCCAATGCGGCGCCGTGCAACTCAAGGATGAGAGCTAGGGCGCCGGTGACTAGGACGGTCGAGTCGCTGGTCCCGGTAGAATAAGCGTACGGAGGCTCGATCTGTGTCGAAGTTGTCGAGAACAACAGGACACCGGGTGCTGAAACCTCGGGCTTCTGGTTGGGATAACTCCTGTTCTCTTGGGTGTACGGATCCACCATGGAACCATTGGCAGAGTTCGACCAGACGTTGCCGCTGCGTGTAGAGGCCCCTACTGCGATGACACCTTGCATATTGCCTGGAACCGAGACGTCAGAGATGCTAGCGTCATTGCCGGTGTTTCCCGCCGCAGCGACAACAAAGATACCGGCATCCAGTGCCTCCTGGACAGCTAGGACGGTCTCTGACTGGATCCCCATGCCATCTCCTGGATCGCTGCCGAGGCTAAGGCTGACTATGTCGGCATTCTGTGTGATTCTACACCATCTTATCGCTTGAGCAACCCGATCTTCTTGTCCCGATGTACCTGCTGGGCCGAGAGCGAGGGCGATTGACAAATCCACTCCGGGGGCTGCACCGTAGAACTTGCCATCAGCCACAAGAAGTCCGGCCATCATGGTCCCATGAGAGTCCTCACCGACGTCCCTGACAAGGCCATGCTCTCCTTCATAGAAGTCGCGGAACCCGGCAAGTGTCAGATTGGATAAGTCCGGGTGAGTGGCGTCTATCCCCGTATCGACCATGCATACGTGAACCCCTGAACCGTCCAGCCCGGAATCCTGCAGATCCCTGATTCCCGTTGTCTCGTAAGCCCATTCAGTCTCAGGCAGGACAGGGGACAGGTAGGCATTGATGTGGGGCCAAATCAGCAGCATGAATACGACGCCGAATGCGAAGGTGA
>CBFHQW010000008.1:8743-24923 GCA_965658085.1 Candidatus Thalassarchaeum sp. | reverse complement strand
GCTCGCAATTTACATAGGAACCTAGTGATACAGCTATTGTCTGCTCAGCCCAACCAGAGTCCCTTACGACAGGAATAGGAACGTTCGAGCTCGAATCGTTGCTTCCTCCTTGCGCAAGTGCATAATCTGCGCCATATCCCCAGCACCAGAGGGACTGGTCATCGAGTACCATGCAGGCGCTGTCACCATTTGCCGAGATATCGAATGTCTGATTGGTACTGGCAAGTCCGGATTGGAACCCCGGCATGTTGAGGCTCGAGAGGGTCTCCTGCTTGTCTTGACGCTCGTCCAGCTCGCCCGCGAAGGCCCCCGAGAGGCCTGAGAGATCCATGATCACCATCAGTATGGCTAGTGTCACTGCTTTCGTCGTCGCGCGCTTTCTGTTCCGGAGCTCGGCCGTGCGGTCCATCAGTGTCTCAGACGGGCCTCTGGACATAGAGTAGCGACCGGACAGGTCCGTGTAATCTGCCCCTAGGGGCTGGAATAGTCGATTTGTCATTTTCAGGCTTCCACTGCGGTTACGTAGAACTCTCCAGCCATGTGGAAGTGTCCAACCGAGATGGTTGGGCTGCCATTTGCTGCTATTCTTCGGGCCGTGGACGCACTGGTTTCGGTTTTGTGGGTCATGATGGTTCCAGTGAGGGTAGGGGGATAGACTGGCGACCGGACAGGTCCAGAAATGGTGGTTTTTTGGGCCTATCTCAGAGGGCTTAATCTCAATGAATCAGTCCGTCAGTGGATTTTGAAGTGCCTCTATGCGCTCCTCATGAATTCGTTCCCACGGGAAGTCATCCCGGTCTGTGGGATTACGTCCAAAGTGACCGCCTGAGGCTGTAGCGAGGTAAATCGGCCGCTTCAGATCGAGGTCCCTAATCATCGCAGCTGGCCTCCAATCAAAGACTTTCAGGATTTTGTTGGACAGTTTCACGTCGGAGATGGTGCCGGTTCCGAAGGTGTTGGCGCGCAGTCCAATTGGTTGGGCCCTTCCGATTGCGTAGGAGACTTGAATCTCGCATTGGTCCGCCAGTCCCGCTGCGACCACGTGTTT
This sequence comes from Candidatus Thalassarchaeum sp., assembly GCA_965658085.1. GTDB lineage: Archaea > Thermoplasmatota > Poseidoniia > Poseidoniales > Thalassarchaeaceae > Thalassarchaeum. The sequence goes on along the minus strand of CBFHQW010000008.1, from coordinate 23,875 downwards.
AGCGGCCCAACGGGCGTGGTAGGCTGCAGAGCGGTCTACCTTCGAGGGGTCCTTACCACTGAATGCTCCGCCTCCATGCGCCCTTCCTCCGTATGTATCCACGATGATTTTGCGACCGGTGAGCCCAGCATCGGAATACGGGCCACCTGGATCGGGAAAGGAACCGGTGCCGTTGACGATGAGGTCTTTACGATCGAAATCCACCAACCAGCGCTTTGGTATAGCGTGCTTAACCACTTCATCCCAAACGGTCCGGTGGATGAACTCCCTCTGGGCGTCCCCATCAAAGGCTAAGTCACCGGCATCCCTTGCGTGCTGCACTGCAATCACGATGTTGCTGACGTGCGGCGGGATGGGTTCTGCTGAGTCATCCATCCCATCCAAGAGCACTGAAACCTGACTCTTGCCGTCTGGACGCATCCATGGAATCTCTCCTGACTTCTGAATCATGTCCAAGCGACGTGTGAGCCTCTGTGAGAGGGCGGCAGCAATCGGAAAATACCGCCCAGAAAGTTCTGGTGTATCCTCAGTTTCGTTGCAGGCGTATCCGAACATCATTCCCTGATCTCCGGCTCCTTGGGAGTCGATGTCGCCATCCACTCCTTGACTAATGTACTCTGATTGGGTGGTGATGTACGTGTGAACTTTGCAACGTAGGTCGGAAGTAGCATCCATGCCAATGGAATGATTTGTGTATCCAATGGAGGCTGCAGTTTCACGAGCGATGGTTTCGTAGTTCGGCGGCTCCCCATTCAGACTGACTTCTCCTGCAAGTACGATAATTGCCTTGCTTTGTGTGCCTTTGACGAGAGTCTCGACGGCGACTCGGGAGTCTGGATCGATTGACAAACAGGCGTCGACAATGGCGTCTGAGATGGAATCGCATAACTTGTCGGGATGACCTGCGGTCACTGATTCGGATGTGCACAATGGTGGCAACCACTCCGGCATATTCGCATCTGGGCTGGCTTCCCTTGATGAGTCTTCGCGAATTAGCAAGTCCGAAAATAGAAGGGGTCATTTCCGTTCACTGATTCCTAGCAGGCTTGAATTAGTCTGACTGCGTGGGTATTTTGTGGATTCCGGCGATAGTGTGGGAATCGTGGACAGGCTGTTGGCCAATGGCACTTTCATTGGAGGGCCGCCTGAACTGTTTGACATCGCTGGTGATTGCCAGTTGGGCATACTCAAACACTTAGGCATGAATTCGGATTCGAAAGTCCTCGATATCGGATGTGGTTGCCTCAGAGGAGGTATGAAGGTGATACCGGAACTGAATCCTGGATGTTATTTTGGTATTGAGCCGAACAAGGAGATGCTTAGGGTAGGACTGGAGGTGTGCATTGATTCGTCCGTTATCTCAGAGAAAATGCCGAGTTTCGATAACAATTCTGATTTCGATTTCGGGGTGTTTGAAACCAAGTTCAATTTCTTCATGGCTCGTTCGATTTGGACCCATGCATCAAAGAATAATATTGCCAAGATGTTGGATGAATTTGTCGAATGGAGAGAGCCGGGGGCGAAGTTTGCTACATCTTACCACAGAGCTAGGATTCCGATACTCGGAGAATATCATGGAACCTCTTGGGTAGGCAAAAGCCATGAGTCTGACGAGGGTGGTGTGGTCAGACACAGCCTGCGTAGAATCAGGGGTCTATGCGCCAAACGAGAGCTCACCGTACGCGAATTTGTGGACGAGCGTTTCGACTTCGGAACTCAGATATGGCTAATTGTGGAGTAGAGTGTATGAGTAGCGTCGAGGCGGATATTATCTGGGTTGGACCTAGGGAGCGCGCCGAGGCCTTGCTTGCTGCCATATCGCCTGATGATCCGGAATCCTTCGAGGCAGATATTGTCGAAGTTGGTGACGGTGCGGAGCTGCGCATTAGTGTGACTGGAGATCATCTCAAAACGGTGCGTTCCACAGTAGATGATCTTCTGGCTTGCCTTGCTGCAGCGGAGTCCAGTCTTGATGTCAACGATTGAGTTTGAGTGCTTTCGCAGCACTCCTGCCAGTATCAACTGCGGCGTCACTCAGGTGATACTCCGAAATGATGTGGCAGCCGGCCAAGGCAATTCCGTAGTCGATGAATGCTAAGCCGTCGACTCTCTCAGCACGAGAACATGGGTGGAGCATGATTGAGGTCGTCGAACGGCGTGCTGCGGCCATGTTTCTCCAGCCAGAGCAGCGTGAGTCGAGGAATTCCTTGATGTCTTGAAGAGCCTCTGGACCATCGCCTGCTAGGCTGACTGCGTGCAGAATAGTGCAAGCGCTTGAATCGGCACCCTCTGGAATCCTGTCTTCGGCAGTGACATCAATCGCGATGATACCCCTGTTCGCATCGAACAGCCCTGAGTGTGGCCTCATCGGCTTGCCTTCCAAGGCGACATCTAGCGCGGCTGACCTTTGCTCGGTGCATCGCCTCAGTTCCGATGCGTCTAGGCCAGCGCTCTCCAGTAAACGAGAACTCTCAGAAGGAGGGACTGCTAGAATCACCTCGTCACACTCGATGTCGTTACCCGAGATGCGCACCGATGCAAGCCTACCGTCAGGCCCGAGACCGAGTGCTTCGGCGGAACTGCCGACATCGAGCATCACATCCAACTGGTTAGTAGACACAATCAGACGCCCCACCAGACTCGACCACCCTCCCCTAGGTATCACGAATTCTGGTATCTTAATCCCCTCAGCGTCCATCGACATCGTCGCGAGGGCAGTCAGTGCCTTACTCGCATCGGTATCGATAGCCATTATCTCCTTGTGGTTCCATCTCGAACCCAGAACTCTCGGGGCTCGTAACTTCCTGAGTAACTGATTCAATGGCCCTTTGCGTCGCATCAGATGAAGTCCGGGATCAAGTATCCAGTTGCCCGAATCGCGCATCCTAACACGGCCGCCGAGAGTGTCCTTCGACTCAACCAGTAAGACGGTTGAACCATCAGCGGCGAGTTGCACGGCTGCCGCTAGACCCGCGACTCCTCCTCCGATAACGATGCTGCGCATCCTTGAACCACGACGAGCATGGTCAAATGTCGTTTCGGACCATTCAAGGCGGGGCTGCCACACGTCGTGGCGTGGCCAAGCTGCCTCACGACCGCTCCGATCTGTTGTGGTCTGGCGGTGAGCCCACGACTCTGTTCCTAGATTCCATCGATAGATGGGTCGATGCGATGGTGGCTGACGAGCATGGAGGAGGAACGGGTCCCGACCGGCTCGTCGAGGCGAGTATCATTGGAAAAGCCGTGGGACTCCTATGTGGGAAACCTATCGCCGACAGATTGCTGGAGAGGCACTTCCCGGAATGCTCAGCTGGGTGGAGTATCAACGAAGGAGGCTCTGTTAGGGAAGGTGATACGGTGGTCGTTATACACGGACCGGCGGATGATATTTTGAAACTTGAAAGAGTCCTGCTAAATCTACTCGGTAGACTGTCGGGGATAGCCACAAACACCGCCAAGTGGGCTGCGGCTGCACAACCTATCCTAGTCGCGGCGACTCGGAAAACTGAATGGGGGCTTCTGGACAAGTGGGCGGTTCTCAGCGGTGGTGGTTTGACTCACAGGCTTGACCGTAGCGATGCATTAATGCTCAAGGAGAATGACTTCGCTGTTATGACCAAGGGTGACGAGAATGATATTGGTGCCATCCAGCGTGTAGTCTCGTCAATCGATATGGCCGAACATGCGGGCTTCACCGTCGTCGAGGTACAGAGTGCTGAGCAGTCAGTCGCAGCAGCAGCGGCGTGGGACTCCTTGCAAAACACTCGTGGTGGTAACGAAAAGCTAGTGCTTCTGCTTGACAATATGGGTGCGGCGGGAGCCAGTGATGTCCAGCGCGCCCTTTCCAAGGCGGATTTGCGCCGATGTTGCATTCTAGAGGGCTCCGGCGGAATCTTCCTTGAGTCCTTAGGCGATTGGTCCGAAAGCGGGGTTGATCTTATCTCATCGAGTGCCCTTAACAGGGGCATCACCCCACTCGACATGTCGATGTTGATAGGGAGGTGTGAGTAATGGGGGAGATCCCTGACAGCCACCCTAGGCGGGCTTCTCTTCTGGCTCGCCAGAGTTTGGTTGATGCAGCCGCCGAGGGTCTGCTTGCAGATTCAGCGATGATAGCCCACGGCAGGGGCGAGGCCTTCGACTATCTGCTCGGTGAGACTACCTCTGACTCAGCTATGGATGCCATCCGAGAAGTCGCAGCCAGACTACTGGCTGCTGAGCACCCAGTCATCTCGGTAAACGGGAACACAGTGGTGCTGGCAGGCGAAGAACTGATTCGAGTCGCTGCAATAGTGGGGTGCCCTATCGAGGTCAACCTGTACTACCGTACACATGAGAGAGTGATGGGGCTTCTTGGCAGGTTGTCGGAGCAGCGCGATGTGGTGGCCGCCGAAGTACCTCCCAGAGGCTGGGAGGGGGATTGGCGAGAAGCAGTAGGCTCGGTCGTCCTGTTGGGTGACTCGGCCAAGCACAACATACCCGGCCTCGAAGGCCCTCGGGCCAAGTGCTGTCGAGAAGGCATAGGACGGGCTGACGTCGTCCTAGTCCCACTCGAAGACGGGGACAGATGCGAGGCTTTGGTTGCCACTGGTAAACAGGTGCTAGTAGTCGACCTCAATCCACTCTCACGCACATCGATGATGGCGACAGTGACCATAGTTGACGAGATCTCCAGAGCCTCCTCGAGACTGCTCGATGAAGTCGTTTTAGGAGACTGTGTGCCGAGTCAGTGGAACAATACAGCTGCTCTTAACGCAGCTCTCGGTATTATCTCAGATGCTTCTGTCGATACTTAATCAGACGGATGGGTATTGTTTCTGCAGCAGTTCTCTACAGCGCTCGGCGATGGCTTGGCCGACCTCACTGGTACTGGCTGTCCCTCCGAGATCGTAGGTGACTACACCGTCTTCTGAGAGATGCGATGCGATGGCAGAATCTAGGATGTCGGCGCACATAAGGGCGACAGGGTCATCGTGGCGTGCACCGAGGTTATCGAACATCAGTTGGACTGATGAAATCGCTGCAATCGGGTTAACCTTGCCCTGTCCGGCGTACTTTGGTGAGGAGCCGTGAACAGGCTCGAATAGCATGTGCTTGTCGCCTATGTTGGCGCTAGCTGCCATACCCATGCCGCCCTGTAGCACGGAGGCCAAATCGGTGGCGATGTCACCAAACATGTTCGGCAGGACAACTACGTCCAAGTCCTCTGGGTCTCGGACCAACCACATTGTGAAGGCGTCAATGAAAGCTTTCGTTGTCTCGATGCTTTTGTACTCCTCAGCAATCTCATCGAAAACCCTCCTGAATAGCCTGCAGCCGCGCAGGACGTTGCTCTTATCCACGCAGGTGACTCGTTGAGGCGCATGCAACTGGCTCTCCCTGCGCTTGGCCAGTTCGAAAGCGAACCTGATGACGCGTTCGCTGCCATGACGTGATATGGGACGTGGATCCCATGAGACCTCCCCTTCTAGACCTGGGAATTCTGGTTGATCGATAGGCTCGTCCTTTGATCCAACAGCGGCTTGGGCCGAACGTCGTAGAAGACTGTGATACAGTCCCTCCGTGTTCTCCCTAATCAGCACCATGTCAACCAAATCTGGGTCCCAGATGTCGGTGTGTTCCCCGTGCACCTTGTGCTGGACTCCGTGGTAGAGTTTGACCGGTCTGATGTTAGCATAGAGGCCCAGCCCCGAGCGCAGCCCAAGGATAACCTGACCTCCGGCCATATCTCCATTCGGCATCGTAGCCCCAGGCCATCCAATGGCTCCGAGGAAGATCGCATCAGTGTTGTCACGGCAGTGTTCAAATGAGCCTTCAGGCCACTCTTCGCCGGTCTCTAGAAAATATTGTCCACCACAAGGAATCTCAGTGATATCAAAGGACATTGGACTATGCTTCTCAAACACCTCGATGATGCGCCTAGCCTCTACTGTGACCTCACGTCCCGTGCCATCGCCGGGGAGGACTGTCAGACGATACCCGCTCACGGCTGGGGCACTTGCTTTTCATTCATCAACCCAACCCACAGAACTCCTTCCCTAGTTGAAGCGATACTTGATAGACGGTCAATGCGAACAGGTGAAGCATGGACCGTCCACAGGACGATGGAAGTGGAAGCCCACGAATAGATGTCAGGTCATTACCTGACTCGGTTGCGAGGCTGTGGGAGACTATGCTCAGGCTGGACCCGTCTTGGGATTTGTCTGAATGGTTGGACAAGTGCGCGACGGACGAACTCGAGTTAGTCGAGGGTCATTTGGGTCGCGAGCGCCTGCGCTTGGAGCAGCGACTACACCGCATTGAGACCTTAGTGAAGCGCCTGCGTCGCCAACGTGAAGTCACTGAGAGGTCAACTTGGACCGATCCAAACCAGAGGAATCTCTTCGATGTTTACGAGAAGGATGTTTCCGATACAGTCTCAGATGATGCTGAAGACGAGGGGGTGGCCGCTGTCGATTACGGTTCACTTGATATTGATGATGATCCCTTGCTGGCAATCGTTGCTGAACATGTCCTGAGCATCATCGAGGAGGCTTTGGAAGGAGGTTCTAATCAAGTCCACTTCGACAGCCTGGTGAACGAATTGGACGCCGTCGGCATTCGCACTGATGAGATAGATGAAGCAGTCGCTTGGCTACTGCAGAGAAGAGTCATCACTGAGTTGGAGCAGGATTCCTTTGGTCTCGACTTGTGATTGCAGTTGAGACCCCTCAACGAGTAACCGTACCCTTCAAAGAAGGGTGTCCTGTCGCATGCCTCGTAGTACCATGGCAAGCGATGCATCGGGATGGTACGCACGCCTCGACCATGTGTGTTCGGACCGTAGCGAGCAGCTTTCAGGTTGGCTGGATTCTTGGGAAGAAGCAGTCACCCATGGAACGCCGATAGCCGCGACCATGCCCAACCACTGGCCCACACTCCCTGCCGGACTGCTCTCAGAGCCCGGAGCAGTTGCCGAGCACTTGCTCTCACGCTTCGAGGCAGTCAACGACGGTAGGTCCCCTAGAGGTGCTTATTCCACCCCCAGCAGGCTTGTCCAAGCTGTCTTAGCGGACGAGTTGAAGAGTACTCGTAGCAAGATTAGCAAGAGCCCCCCCGCTACACTTTCGCTAGCAGCGATGCCTCCCGGGTTCAGGGCATATGCCGAGCGCCTCAACGAGACTGTGAGGAACGACTGCGACGAGCCCGATGACGAGGCGGTCGAAGCAGGTGAACGAACTCGTTCAGGTATTCCCCTGCCCTTCGCGGACCCTGCCGTAGGAGGTGGCGTGGTGCCCAGTCGGGCTATCAGGATTCACGTCCTCCGGAGCGAGGGTTACTCGCCGAGTGAGATTCGCGCAGACACCCTTAGGTTGCTGCGTGGAATGCAGATGGTAGATTCCTCCGAAGTAGCTGTGAACTGTACCAGAAAGAGGCTGCTTCTGACCCTAGCAAGAGTTGGCCTGGTCGATCTCGTAGGTGAAGGTGATGAAGCTAGAATTGGTCGGAGAGAGGCCGAGCTGATGCTCGAGAGTTGTGTCAGATGTGCCGACTCTCTACGCGGCGATTGGCCGTGGACCGAGGCTCCCAGACTGTTAGTCAGTAGACCACCATGGCTGCGCATCAAGGATCGTTTTCGAGGACACCCTGAGGGTAGCGAGTTGCGTAAGCGGCTATCGGGGTCACTGCGTGGTACGACCGAATCTGACGGTAGCCCAAGGTTTGCAGCACTGCGTGGCAACGTGAATCTATACAGGTTATTCTTGGAGCGTTCTATGAAATTGGTTCGTGAAGAAGGTAGAATTCGCATGATTGTTCCTGACGCCCTTCTACGTGAAAAGAGCAGTGTGGCTCTGCGCAAACTAATGGTGGAGAGTAATCAATGGGTGTCATCATGGTCGTTCCCAGAGCCTCAGAGAGTGTTTCCGGGCGCGTCCCAAGGAATTTTAGTCATTGGATTAACCATTGGTGGTAGCACTGAAATGATGACTAGTTTCGGTCCACTTGAGATCCAGGATTTGTCAACTAGTTTAGGCTTGGACAATAAGGCCCCATTCCTCGAGATGGAGCGCGGCCCGTGGTCTGTATGGACTGATATGACTTGGGCCGTCCCTAGAATGCCACGCGATAATTACACGAGGAACGCCGTACTCAAGGCCATAGGAGATCTCGCTGACCTGCCTCGCTTGGGCGAGGAAGGTAACTGGCTCAATCCGACCGACAAGCCGATTCGTGTCAGGGTCGGTGAGATTGACCAGACGAATTGGTCGGCTGATATCAGCAACTGGGACCTCGATACGCAAGGCGTCCCGTTCATCAGGGGTGCTCATTTTTGTCTTGAAGACGGTGAAGTAAGAATCAACCACCCTGCCTATGACATTGGAATCGAGGAGGGGTCCATCGAACGTTCTCAGGCACTGTGGAAGGGTCCCATCGAGCCGCGAGGAGTCTCTAGGGTGGCGTGCCAAGCCATCGTCAACGCCCGGAAGGAGCGACGTCTACGCTGGGTGGTTGTTGCGCCGGACTGCGTTCTGGGCAACTCAGTGAACTTTCTACAGCTTCCCGATGCCGTCCTAGACAGTCTCGCTGTGGAACATGGTAGCGTCGACGAGGGGTTGCTTTTCGTGGCCGCCCAACTCAACTCAGAAGCCCTAGATTTGTGGTCGAGAGCATGGGCGGCAAACAACAATGTGAACAATTACGAGCTTGAGAGCTTGCCGTTGCCACCGCCCTCCACCGAAGGAGCCCTGAATTACGCTTTGAGGCAGTAAAGCGGAAGATGGACGTTAAATTGCCGGAATTAATTTTCCGTATTCCGGCATTAATGAAGTATAAACACCAAACAGACTATTATCCGAGGGTGACCTACGGTGAACGTTCCATTGAGTAAGCGATGGTATACGAGGAACTAGAAATGGGCATACATCCGAAAATAGGAATCACAGGGCTGCCCCGTTCAGGGAAGTCCGCGGTCCTAGACAAGGTCGTCAGTATGGTCGTTGATGAGCACAAAGCTGACCACCGCAGTTCTACGTCTGGACAGAGGGTGATAGGGGGTATGAGGACTGAGGCGATTATTGAGAACGGTGAGAGGGTCGGATACGCATGCATCGATATCGAGACTGGGGAGAGAGGGGTGATGGCGCACCGGGAGATAGACTCACGGAATCGAATCCTAGGCTACGGCATAGATCCAAGCGAGATTGACAGAATTGGAGTGCCGGCCATCACTAACGCCGTGGGCAACTGCCAGATACTCGTCGTCGACGAGGTCGGCAAGTTCTCGGTCGAGAGCGAGGGTTTTGTGAACGTGGTCAGAGCGGCGCTTGAGTATGACATGCCGACACTCCTGACTTTGCATAAGAAGAGTCGTCACCCGCTGCTACAGGACATCAGAAGGCGCGACGATGGTAGAATTCTTGAGGTGACTCCAGTTAATCGGGCTCTGCTCCCATACAAGATTCTCAAGCTTATTCAACAATCGCCGTGAATTGGGTGATGAAGTCAAGTTGATGCATGGGGAGCCGGGCTCGATGCTCAATGGATTCGGCTGCGAGTCGTGTTGAGAGAGTGCTAATCGGCTTCGCCATTCCCCTCTATCTGCTGACTGCCCTGTCATTTGCCGAAGGCAGGATATCTTTGCTTTCAGACTCCGGCCCTAATGAGGACTCGTGGGCTGTGGTGTTCGGATCGCTTGCGATCCTTTCGACTCTGCTCTATGCCTACATCCGCAATCTTGGCTCGAAACCGCACGGTTCCTCGCCGCTCGACGGAGTTTTTAGTCGAGAGTCAGAAGAGGAGATGCTTACCCGACTCAGAGAGGAGCAGCAAGAGGCAGATGTCTCCAGTATGGGCTCAACTTGGGCCGAGATGGAGAAAGAACACCTCGAACGCACTCTGAGTGAGGAGGAGTGAGTATCGAAACCTTCACTCTGCGAGTGCATCACGGAAGAGTCGAGAGCCATGAGTGAAGTACCCACTAATCTGCATTACACCGAGACCCATGAATGGGTGAGAATCGAAGGAAACATATTGTTTGTCGGGATTACCGACTTCGCTCAAGAAGCGTTGACCGAAGTCGTCTGGGTCGATCTCGCCGAAGTCGGCACCACAGTGCAAGCGATGGGGGCTTGTGCCAGCGTCGAATCGGTCAAGTCGGTGAGCGAAATCAATTCCCCTGTAAGCGGTGAGATTTTGAAATCGAATACTGCTCTCGAGGACAACCCTGAGATGATTAACGAGGATCCTTACGGAGACGGTTGGATTTTCAGACTCAAGCCGACTGATGTATCGGATATTGGGGAGTTGTTGGACGCTGCTGCGTACACCACCCTAATCGGTGAATAACGATGTCTGATAGAGCGCTGTACGTCTATGTGGATGGATCGTGCGAAGAAAACAGGAATGTCACCAGTAAGACTCCAGCAGGTTGGGGATTCTGCGTCATTACCGGAGACAGTGGCATCGGCAAGGGTGGTGGTGATGTCGTCTTTGAGAGGAGTGGTCCAGTCGTCACTGATGAGTCTGAAGACGGTTTTTTGGGCGCTACAATAGGATCCAACAACACTGCCGAACTCTCTGCGATAGCCCATGCGATGCGATGGCTCCTGACAGAAGGAGGCAGTCGCGATATAGTGCTGCGTGGAGACTCTCAATATGCTCTGAACATCGCCGCAGGAGTGTGGAGGGCCAAAGCGAACAAGGATCTCGCTGAATCGGTGCAGGCGTTGTGGTCCGAGGTCACGTCTCTGCGCTCACTCAGTGCTGAGCACGTCCGCGCACACCGGGGGCACCGCTGGAATGAGCGAGCTGACCACCTCGCGTTCAGAGCGATGCAGGGTGATGATGCGTTGCCCCTACAGTTCTGGAAACCAGGAGCCCGCTGACTACTTGGAATCAGCCAGAGGTCCGATACTGAGTTTTACATAGATTCCATTAAGCAGCATCAGTAGTCCGATTAACGTCACAATTAGCCCCGAAGGATCTGGCATCTGCTCTTGTAGAGGGTTGCCCAACACCCAGGCAAGAACAATGGTCGCCACTCCACAGATGAGGACCTTCTTTGAGGAACCTGCTGGATCCTGCCACAAATCAAGCCATGGAATCAGTCCACGGCGCTTGAATGTCAATCGGTACCAAGCCACATAGAGCAGTGCCAAACCAGTCAGCCCTATCACTCCGAGAGAGAATGACTCTGAGTCCCATGGTCCGGCAGGGGCGTAGCCTAGAGTCAATGTGTCAAGAAGCATCAATGTCCCGGCCGTAATGTGTGGCCTCCATTCCGGCGCGTCCTGCTCCGCCATGCTGCAACGAGTGGGGGCTCAGGCTTGAAATCCCCGCCGATGATGTCATCAATACCTTCTCTCAGGCAGTCCCATACATGGGATACTCGGTAGACATCGAGGACGTGCAGGCAGCTGCACAGAGGTTGAACGGGGTGGTCAAGCGCACGGCTGTGGTATCCTCTGAGGACCTCAACAGTATTGCAGGCAGGGAAGTGCTGCTAAAATGCGAGAACCTACAGCATGTCGGTGCGTTCAAGTTCCGTGGTGCCAGCAACGCCGTGATACTACTCGGTGATGCTGCCAATAACGGAGTTTGCACGCACAGCAGTGGTAACCACGCTCAAGCGCTGGCTCTGGCAGCGAAACAGCGTGGTGTGTCGGCCTACATCGTAATGCCGAAAACCGCGCCTCGAGTCAAAGTAATGGGAGTGAGAAGTCACGGTGCCGAGATAACCTTCTGCGAACCTAACCTCGCCGCTAGAGAATCTACGGCTGCAGAGATTATGGAAAGGACTGGGGCAGCTCTGATTCATCCCTATGACAACCCGGATGTCATCGCAGGGCAGGGCACGGCCTCGATGGAACTGTTCGAGCAAGGTGGATTGTTAGATGCTGTTATCGCCCCTGTAGGAGGTGGTGGGCTGATGTCCGGAACCTGTATCACCACTAGATCGCTGTTCCCAAACATTAGGATATTCGGGGCCGAGCCTGAGGGGGCCGATGATGCGGCTCGTTCGCTGGAAGCTGGTGAACTGCTGCCACAAACCGGTCCGGATACTATTTGCGACGGTTTACTGACAAGCATGGGCGAGTATACTTGGCCAATCATAAGAGATCATCTTGAGGGAATATTTACTGTCAGCGACGAGGAAGTTGTTGAGGCAATGCGATTGATTCTCAAGCACTTGGGTATGGTGGTCGAGCCCAGCGGAGCAGCCTCTCTGGCAGCGGTTCTCGGACCAGAGTTCAGAGCTCTCGATGACATAGACAGGGTCGGGGTCATTCTCTCTGGTGGTAACGTCGACCCCGGTATCGTCGAATTCTAGAGTGGTCACTAATTGAGAAGTGGAGCACGGGCCGGGATTTGCACCCGGGTCCATGGATCTGCAGTCCATTGCATAGCTGCTCTGCCACCCGTGCAGCGACTCCCGACCCACGAGGGTCCCTTGAAGACTCTTTGCAGAAAGGGGGTGGGACTTTCGAGTACCCTAGAGGGTATGTTCATCTCCATTCAGCCTCCCGCTGAAGGTATGCCTGAGATTTCCTCTCGCTACGAGGGGCTTGGCGTCGGCTTCGCACCGTATCTACAACCTCCGGGACCAGGAGTCATCCGCTGGACAGTAGGAGAGCCTGGTTTCGATACCCCTCGCTCAGTCATTGAAGCGGCGATTAAGGGATTGGAGGATGGTGATACGAAGTACACCAGAGGTGCGGGCTCGATGGAACTATGTCAAGCGGTGTCCGACTACCTAGCGAAGCATCACTCTGTTGAGGTCGGCGCGGATGACGTTGTCATAACTCCAGGCGCCAAGCAGGCGCTTCTGTACTCGTTCCTCATCACCACAATGCCCGGTGACGAGGCCATTTTACTGGCGCCCTCTTGGGCTTCATATGAGCCAATGCTAGATCTCATAGGGGCAGTTCCAGTGAATGTACCGGTTCGTAAAGATAATTTTCATCCCGATATCGATGCAATCAGGGCTGCGGTCACCGACAAGACTCGGATGATACTAGTCAACTCTCCGTGTAACCCTACAGGTGCGGTGTTCACCCCGGAAGAGCTGCAGGCCATTGTGGACATCGCTGTAGAGTATGACCTATGGATTGTCTCAGACGAGATCTACGCTAGGTTGGTCTGGATGGACTATCCTCACGTCTCCCCCTATGCACTCCCGGGTGGCTCGGAGCGTACTCTAATTGTCAACGGTTGGTCGAAGTCGTGGGCGATGACGGGAATGAGGTTGGGTTTCTTGACTGGTCCACCGAACGCTATGCAGGCCGCGGTGAAGACTCAGGCCAACTCCGCCTCCCACGTCCCCACATTCATGATGCATGCAGCCGCGGTGGCTCTGAGCTGTGACGACTCGGTCGAGGAATTCAACCGGGAATACCTGAAGCGACGCGGGATAATGATTGCCGGACTCTCGGAGTTACCTGGACTTAGGATAGTTGAGCCCGAGGGGGCGTTCTACGTGTTCGTCGATATCACTGACACAGGTATGACTGATATCGAGTTCGCCGATGGTGCGCTGGAAGCGGGAGTGCAGCTCATTCCAACCTCATTGATTACCGGTGGTGAGGGTTTCGTAAGGATCTCGTACGCCACCGATGAGGAGGCCATTCACGAGGGTCTGCGTCGGCTGCGGGCATGGCTTGTTGATTAGTCACCTTGAAATCGGCAAATCGCCGCAGCCTGCGCATGAGCGGCTCCACTTCGCATGGTGGGCACGTCGTGCTGGACTACACGGGCTACTATCCACCAGTCGATTACGACGGAGAGTGGATGCTTCAGGTACTGCGAGACTGTGTCCGTAAAGCCGGTATTCGAGAGGTCCATGCGCACGTCGCGCAGTTTGACGGTAGCGAGAGTCCTCCTGGCTTCGCAGCCGTCGTCCTAATCGATGAGAGTCATGTCAGCGCCCACTGCTACTCTGAGAGTGGGCTTCTGGCGATTGATATCTTCACCTGTGGTGACAGTGACCCCGGACTGCTAGCCGATGAGATCCATAACGTCGTCGTCGATGCTGTTCCCGATCTCGTACTGTCGGGTCGAGGGCATTTAGACAGGTTTCCAATCAAGCCACTTGAGGCCTTCTTCGATGACGAGAGGTGAGATGTTGACAGTACGCGATTTCATTGAGGAAAACTATCGGCACTTCAATGCCGGCGCGCTGGCGCGATGCTCGGAATCCCTGCGAGGTTTTCTAGACAATAGAGGTCGCCTGATGGTCACACTCGCGGGTGCCATGTCGACAGCTGAGATAGGGCGGACTCTGGCACCGGCCATCAGGGCCCAGAGGGTACACGCAATCTGCTGCACCGGAGCAAACCTAGAGGAGGACCTGTTCAGCCTAGTCGCTCGCTCGCACTACGAGAGTATTGCTGATTGGCGTGAGTTGACTGCTAGTGACGAAGTAGCGCTTCGTGAGCGTGGAATGAACCGAGTTACCGACGTCGCGATACCTGAAGAGGAGGCGGTGCGTCGAATTGAGGGGGCGCTGATGTCTCTGTGGGAGGACGCAGAGGCGGCAGGCGACCGAAGGTTTCCGCACGAGTATCTGTACGATCTACTACTGCACAGTGAACTGGAGTTTGATGTCGACCCCAACGAGTCGTGGTTGATGGCGGCGGCGGACGCCAACCTGCCAATATTCACTCCTGGGTGGGAAGATTCGACGTTGGGCAACATCCTTGCCGCGCGCGTCCTCGACTGTTCGCTGAAAGGAGTGGGTATAGTCAAGGGAGGCTTGGAAGCGATGCAGGCCCTAGCTGATTGGTACCGCGAGGATGATTCTCCGACTGGGTTACTGCAGGTTGGCGGGGGGATTGCGGGGGACTTCGCAATATCTGTAGTGCCAATGTTGCGCCAGGATGCTAAAGTCGATGTTCCACTGTGGGCATGGTTCGCACAGATCTCTGAGTCGCGTCCATCTTACGGGGGATACTCGGGCGCGCCGCCCAATGAGAAGATAAGTTGGGAGAAACTTGACGCAGACACACCAAGATTCGTCATAGAGTCGGATGCTACGATTGTGCTTCCGCTACTACTGGCAGCCTTAGAATAAGTCAGTGAATATGTCGCACTGCTCTGCAATCCTGAGTAATTGGTTGTACTTTGAGGTGCGGTCGCTCCTAGCTGGGGCTCCGG
>CBFHQW010000008.1:0-8644 GCA_965658085.1 Candidatus Thalassarchaeum sp. | reverse complement strand
AGAATATGTCGCACTGCTCTGCAATCCTGAGTAATTGGTTGTACTTTGAGGTGCGGTCGCTTCTAGCTGGGGCTCCGGTTTTGATCTGTCCTGCGTCGATGCCGACAGCGAAATCAGCGATGATATCGTCGCTGGTCTCGCCAGAGCGGTGACTGATGACTGTAGCGAAGCCTGCAGTGCGTGCCAATTCGATGACCCTCAGTGTCTCACTGACCGTACCTATCTGATTGAGCTTGATGAGAATGGCATTGCTGGCTCCCTCCGCTATACCCTTGGCTAGCCTGGTGGGATTGGTGACATACAGGTCATCGCCGACGACTTGCACGCGGTGACCCTCGCGAGCGGTGAACTCAGTCCATGAGGTCCAGTCGTCCTCGCCGAAGGCGTCCTCAAGGGAGACTATTGGATAGTTGTCAAGCCAGGACGTGTACAACGCGCCTAGTTCTGATCCAGACAGTGCCTTTCCGTCGATATGGTACCCATCAGCGTGGCAGAATTCCTGCGCTGCACAGTCGAGTGCGATCGATACTTGCTCTCCTGGGGTGTATCCTGCTCGCTCGATAGCACCGAGTACGTGGCGAAGACCGTCTTCATTTCGCGTTAGGTTGGGAGCAAAACCGCCCTCATCACCCACACCCCCAAGCAGCCCCTCTTCATTGAGCAACGCCTTCAGTGCGTGGTAGATATCGACGCCAGCACGCAAGGCCTCCGGGAAGTTATCAAAGCCGTGGGGGACAACCATGAACTCCTGTATATCGACGTTTGAAGCGGCGTGTGCCCCTCCATTGAGGATGTTCATCTGTGGTACTGGTAGACTAGTCGGGCCGTCTTCCGCGATATGTTTCCACAGAGGTCCTTTCGATGCCGCTCTCAAACAGGCCATCGAGACACCTAGTATGGCGTTGGCCCCGAGTCTACTCTTGTTGGCAGTAGCATCAAGCGTGACCAGAGCAGTGTCGATGGCTTCCTGGTCGGACACCTCCATCCCGACAATAGCGTCACGAATCTCGCCATTGACGTGTGATATGGCCGATGATACTCCTTTACCGGACCAAAGGGGTCCTCCGTCACGCAGCTCAACAGCTTCGTAGCTCCCTGTGCTGGCTCCCGAAGGGACCGCTGCACGGCCTCGCAATACACCGTTCACGTAGCAGTCGACCTCGACTGTAGGATTGCCGCGAGAATCTAGGATCATCCGGGCCGAGAGGTCGCTGACAGCGCCACTCATTAGTTCGGCGACCTGCCGCCGCCCTCTCAAGGTTGCGTTAGGGGGTGATTCACGCGTTGAGCCAGCTTAACCAGCGCGCGACCCTGCTCTGGGCGTCCGGGATCTCCATCTCAGAGCGACAGCATCGCTCCCAGCAGAGCTGCTCCTCGGTGGGAGATATTGAGAATAGTTCAGCCCGGAATAACACGCCGTCGTGCTCGTTGCACTCGCAGCGGTTGTCATCGACGAAGCAGTGCAGTAGGTGCTTAGGAAAATGTTGCATCTTTCCAGCCGACGGACTACACAGCATAACGCTCTTCTCAAGGAACAGTAACGAGTCGCCCGTGCACTGATCGACCTCATGTCCGAGCACCTTACTGCCCGTCAAGAGTGATGCGACATCGACATTGTACCACTCGGTCTGGGAGGGGGGGATATCCAACTCTGATACATCGTCGAGATACTCTTGGACACGGAGGTGAGCTACCGTCTCCTCCGCCGACATTGGACGCGAATTATCGCCGTCCCATTTGAATACGACTTTTTCATATCTATTGATTTACATGCAGAATCAGGAAAGAAAGGGTAGTCGAATTTCACACATCAGGTAGAGAACATACAAATAGAGGTCTATTTTCGGCGAAACCTGTGGTTGAAGTAGACAGTCTAGACAGGGCCATTCTCTCAGTCCTCAGAGACTCCGGGAGAGCTCCTTTCGTGGATATCGCGAAGCAAGTTGGAGTGACTGAGAGAACTGTTCGCACCCGCATGCGCAGGCTGGAAGACGACGGTGTCGTCCGAGGATACACCATTCGCGAGGCGGGCATCGGACTGACTGCTTTAGTTCGCCTCAAGGTCGGCCCTGGAACTGAGATAGGATCACTTGCCGGAGAGTTCTCCACGTGGGCCGGCGTGGAGTGCGTCTACGAGATTAGTGGCAACGCTGACCTAGTCGCTGTGGTGCATGTCGACGACACCGTTGCACTGCGTAACCTACTCGACGAGATGTGGTTAGCGGCGCCCGGAGAGATTGGTTCTACGCAGACTGAGTTAGTGCTCGAGCAGTACTGACTGAGAAATCTAAATCTTCCACTTGACCGAACAACCGATGCTATCAGTGCGGGTCGTGGCTACATTTCGTCCAGCGGCCATGTCGTCCATGGCATCTGCCAAATCAGAGGTTGAGGAGTGAGATGGATCCCGAGGTGAGTCGTCAAGTCGCCCGCGGTAGGTGACTGCTCCCAAGGAGTCGAGGAGATAGAATTCAGGCGTTCTCTCCGCCCCATACGCGCGAGCGGTGTCCTGACTATCGTCATGTAGGTAGGAGTAGGTCATCCCTCGACCGGATCGCTTGACCATGTTCTCCCACGAATCGGATTCGTAGTTCACGGGATCGTTGGAGTTGATTCCAACGAATCCAAGACCCTCGGTACGCGCGCGGGCGGCTATTGCCTCAATGCGTGGTTCAGAGCCAACTACGTACGGGCAGTGATTGCAAGTGAACACGATGATTGCTCCGTTAGGGCCAATGACATCACTCAGTGACATTGCTTCACTGCCTACGGCTGCGTTGGCATTCGGTAGATGAAAGTCGGGTGCGGCATCGCCCGGTTCGATTCCTCGTAGTTCCTGCATGTGGTCAGTGGGGGTGATGGGAAGCAGTTCAACCCTCTGCCTGCGGATTGGGTTTCGGAGGGCCCGACCTCTCCATGCACTCCTCCAACCTGCGCCTAGCCAAACGATGTTCGGGGTCGACATCTAGGATCCTTCTCCAAGCTGCTGCGGCCCCCTTCTTGTCCTCAGACTCATGTAGCAAGGAGGCTATCCTGAGTCTAGCATCGATGTGGTGTTCATCATTCTCAGCTGCGTTCTCAAAGTCGTGCATAGCATCTTCAAGGCGCCCAAAGTCGAGGTATAGGAGCCCACGCTGATACCACGCATCAGAATGAGTGGGGTCAATCTGCAGCGCTGTGTTGAGAGGTTTCTCGGCCTGTTCGGCCCTGTCCCTAGCAATCAAACAGGTCCCAAGATGGACCAGTGCCATTGTGTGCTCGGGCCTGTTCTCGAGGAGCCTACGCAACTCAGCCTCGGCCTCATCCCAGTCCCCGTGGCTCATCAGGACCTCAGAGCGACG
This sequence comes from Candidatus Thalassarchaeum sp., assembly GCA_965658085.1. GTDB lineage: Archaea > Thermoplasmatota > Poseidoniia > Poseidoniales > Thalassarchaeaceae > Thalassarchaeum. Next base: position 5,303 of record CBFHQW010000008.1, on the reverse strand, counting down.
CAAGCGCGCCATGCCGAGTCCGGGTTGGTTGGTCACCAAATAATCAGCATCATCGAGGGCTTCGGCTAGGTCGCCCTTCAGCAATGAGGCCGAACATCTGTTAAGTCGGGCGCGGACATGATCAGGCTCACTAGCGAGTACTTTACTGAATAGAAAAATCGCCTCGGTGAGCCTATTCTGACGGGCAGCTATCAGCCCCCTGATGAAGGGTATTGCCGAGTGGTCATTCAACTGCGTAGCGGCCTCGGCGACCAGAGTATCGGCCTGTTCTAGACGGCCAAGGTCAAGGCACAGTTGTGCCTCCTCGAGAGGAATCGAAGGATGTTCAGGGATTAGTCGTCTGGCTCGCGTCAAGGCAACCTCAGCCTCATTGGGGGCACCTTGGTAGCGCAGGGCCCTAGCTCGACCTAGCCATGCTAAACCGGACTCTCTATTGCGGTCAATAGCGGCATCGAACGCAACCAACGCGTCGAGCAGCACTAACTGGTCGTGGTGCCCGGTGTTATCACGGTGGTCCTCACTGGTAAGCAGGTTGAGTCTTCCATCCATGACATGCAACGGGGCGCTCTCCCAAGATTTGGGTGGCGCTTCATCGAGCACTTTTCGTGACCACTCGTTTGCCCCGGCTCGCAGAAGCACCAGGCTGAGACGGGCTCTCGCCTCAGAATCATCGGGATTGGTTTCGAGTCTCTCCTCAAGCACGGCCCTCGCCGCGTCGAGTCTACCATCGTTCTCGAATATCTCCGACTCGAGAATGACTCCGTACTCGCCCAGAGCAGTGGCACGACGAATACTCTGCAGGGCCTCCTTCATTCTCTCTTTGTCGGCTGAAAGTAGTTTGGCGTGCAGCATCCATGCCTCGCCGTTGTCGGGATTGACCTCGAGAGCGTTCTCGACCGACTCGAGAGCGACATTGATCTCTCCTATCATCAACAGTTTGGCTGCGCGTTCGAGCCAACCCGAGGATGTCTCAGGCTCAGTCGCTCTCGGATCGACTTGTGTGTTGACCTCTCTCGCCCTCTCGACAATGTCAGAGAGCTCGGTGGTAGCTAGAGAGATGTCAAACTCCACACCGAGCGCTTCCAGCCTACGGTGATTGCGGGTGACCCTTTCCTCATCTTTGCCAGAGAGTAGTAGAGCTTGTTCCTTGAGTACAACGACGTCATCTGGGTCGACCGCTAGTAGTCTCTCGAGATTGCGGTCGAGTGCTTCCATCTCGCCTTCCTCTCGGTGAATCGTTGCTAGGGAGCGTAGAGCGTCAGCGTCCTCGGCGCTGAGGCTGTGGGCACGTCTGTAGAAGTCCGATGCTCGGATTGTCCGATTGATGCCATGAAACAGTTCTCCGAGCCTCCTGTGCTGGCCTCCATTCAACTCGAGATCTTCAGATTGCATCTCGGCTTCGTTGAGTATTGCATCTAGGCGCTCTACTAGAGGGAGCAATCCTGGAACAACCTCCTTGTGACCGTCATCATCAGCTAAACCAGGGTAGTGAACGAGAATGGTCTTAGCTGCGTGGCTAGCTATCGCCACCGATTCACTGGAACTGACGTTGACATCCTGCTCAAACAGCAGAGTCTCGGCGGACTCAAGGGATTTGTGGGCATCCAGAAGGCCCTGCATCCCAGGGGTCTCACTGAGTACGGTGTCAACACCTCTCGAAAGCAAATCGAGACGTTGTGAGGTGTCTGAGAGGTCGCCCTGCAGGGCTCCCATCTTATCCCTCATCCGCTCTCTCTGACGCAGCACCGCTTGATGCCTGAGCCAGAGGGTCAGCAGTGCCAGTCCCAACAGAGCATACAGTGTCAGTACGCCCAAGGTTGAGTCTTCCATTCGGCTCCAGCGGACCTGCACGACTTTTGATGGCTTCTGCGGATGACAAGGCTAGCGCCGTCATTGTAGGCGGGACTATGTCCCGCCGGAGGATTCGCTATTTGAGCGAATCAGAGGTCTTCGGACGCGTACGCTTGCACACCGGACTTACGGGTGACTTTTCCGACGGATCTGCCTAGCACGTTCTCAATTCCTGCGCCGGAGGCGAGGTCAAAGATACGGGCGGTCACTTTACCGGCGAACACCAGTCCTTGGGCGCCGGTCGAGTCAGAAAGAGCGGCTTCCAGACCACGAGCGCCTATGGGCTCGGATCCAGAACCATCTTCTTGGACGATCACTGCTTGATTCTGAGGTAGTCCATCAAGCATCTCTGCCCATGCCTTGACCTCATCGGGGGCGGCGAGGGCCTCTTGGCCCCGTCCGACCGCGCGGTCGTCGTCTCTGTTGATCTCAGTCTTGATGCGGGATACGACCTTGCCAGCTGTCTCTTTTTGGGACAGTGCCTTGGTCACGACCTTCATCTCGAGGTGCTCGACCTCTCGGCTCGTCGGTGCGAACGCGACATGGGTAAGTGACTTACCCATTTGGCCTTCCAGCTCCATGAGTAGTAACTTACCGCCGCGGTCGCCATCGAGGAACGCAGTCACCGTCTTTTTCGATTTGGCGAGCTCGACTAGTTCTGGCATTATGCCTGAACCCATCGTGGCTATAGCGTTCTTGATGTCGTACTTCAGCAGGTTGCGAACATCGTTGCGGCCCTCGACGATGATTATCGCCTCAGACTTGGTCACGTTCGGACCAGCTGTCATTCCTTTGTAGTCGGCTTCCTTCCCCAGATTCAGGACTGAACGGACCTCGTCGAGGATATTCTTCGACTCGTCAGCACCGGAGTTCACGATATCGAGTAGAAGCTCCTTGGCTCTGTCAATTACCGTGTCCTTCTTGACCGAAGTGATATTCTCGATCTTCTTGACCTTGATTACCGCCTTGCACGGGCCGATCCTGTCGATCGTCTCGAGTGCAGCGCCAATCACGGCAGTACTAACTTGGTCAATAGACGAAGAGAGTTGTATCTCTCCGTTTACCTTGCCCTTATTCTGGTGAAGGATAACGTCGACGTGTCCAATGCGCCCGGTCCGCTGCAGCTTCCTGAGCTGTAGTTCCTCGCCGAGGAGGCCTTCGGTTTGTCCGAAAATCGCTCCCACGACGTCCTTGCGCGCAACCGTTCCGTCAGTGCGGATGGTCGCGTGTATCACATATTTTCCTTCTTTTGTCATTTTCATTTCTCCTTAGGCTCTCGGCCCCACTTTCGGGGCCTCGCTCCCGGTTTTCGCCAATTGGCGGTTCGGTGGATGGGCATAAAGCGCCCGCGAGTGTGGCAGAGTACCTGCAATCCGTCCGACCCACAGACCCTTCATGAACGCTCCTATGGGTGGCGTGGGTGATTATCGGTTGAATGGTCTGCGCGAGCCATTAAGGGAGACGCCTCCAATCGTAGCCCATGGAAGCGGGAGTTCATGACTGTAGAGCGGTTTTCCACGGGGCGACGAGAATAGCGCTTCGGGACGGTCAACTCTCAAATGGCGAAAAGCGTCTTCTGGTCAAGTTAGCCCACGCGCTGAGGCTGGATGAAGAGGAGCCGAAACAGGTGTATGACGCGGTAGTCGAGGGGAGGAGTCCGGGTGTTGGTAGGGAAATTGGACAATTAGAGAGAGGAATGGTCTACGGGCAGGTGCTTGAGGCGGTTCTAATCCACACCGACCGTTCGGACGACGAGCTTACTCTAGTGGCTTACCTCCGGCGAGCCTTCTCAATCAGCGACGCTGAACACCGTGCGATAACCCGCAGCCTCGATCGTCAACTTGAGGATACAATCCACAGGAACGTCCTACAGGACTTTCGCATGCGGTTGGACGACACCATGGAACGCATAGGTGGTATCTTCGACCGACTTGGCTTCCAGATTTGAGGTTGACATGGCCCACGACGAAGTGCTCGACGAATTTCTCGCGCAACAGGCGCCGAAGGTGCATCGTTCCGATCGACGGTTGGTAGGAATAGTGAGGGAGGCATATCCCATCGGTGTACCGGCCCTAATCATGAAGTCGAGCACTGACAGACTGGGGCAATCAGCAGGCTACTCTTTCCATCTCGGGACGCCTGACGAACTGTTGCGTCGCGTCGCTTCGTGGCTGCTGACAGGTGCTGGCGAGGACCAGCGCGTGTTACTGCGTCTGGTGGGTCGTCTTTGGACCCGACATGGTCGTGAGGATGTTGCCCTAGCGGCTCTACTGCTGGCCAACCTCGATCATGCTGCGCTGGGTACTGACCCATGGTCAGTGCTCGCTGCATCGACTAGGGGTAGCGAGCCAGCAGAGGCCCTGTTATTGAGCATCGAGGAGTTTCTACGGGCGGGTCGAGAGATGCCGCGAGACGAGGTCTTGATGGCGTGGTGTGATGGTCGTAAGGTGGATGGTCATATGGCCATCCTCGTCAGTTATGCAGGAACGGTGCGTGGGCATACGGTGAGCAAGGAGGTACTAATCCGACTCTCCTCCGTCGAGGTCCCCGACGGCGATTCACTTCTAGGTCGAGTAATGCAGCGCCTACAAGATGGTCAGGCGCAGGACTGATGGGTGAGGCCACACACCGCCCTTCATGGTCAACCGGCTACTACCATCTGACGACCCTGTCGCAGAGCAGGTGCTTGAGTGGACGATTCAGCGCGATGCACACGACATCAGACAGTTGATGAGATGGATGGAGACTAAGAGGTCGAGGAAGGATAGGTCGGTTTTGCTCAATCGAGCACTCGACCTGATGGATGAGATTCAGCACGCGATGCGGCGGCTCGATGAGTTGCGGTGATAGTATGCGGGCACTGATTTTGGCCGGGGGTCGCTCGTCACGCATGGGTCGAGACAAGGCACTCGTGGAAGTCGATGGCGAGGCCTGTATTGCTCGTGTCGCGATGGCCCTAGCGGAAGCGGGGCGTGAGCCAATCAGGATTGCCGTGGCCGAACCTGAAGATGTCGAGCGTTATGGTATGGTAATTGACTCCACCATCCAAGTCGAGTGGGTACTAGACGCTGAGCCCCACTCAGGCCCTATCGAGGCACTAATCGAGGCCTTCGAGGATCCACTGGTGGACGAAGATACGGTGCAACTGGCCCCTGTTGATGTACCCTGGGTGAACTCCGCGCTGTTCACTGAGTTAGAGGGTGCGCTGGGATCTTCTGACTGCCTCGCTATGCCAAATGACGGATTGTGGGCGCACCCACTCCTGGCACTGGTCCGCCCAAAGATGGTGGTCGGGCAGTTGAAGAGCGGGGATCGTAGACCCCTGCACGTCCAATTCACAGAGATGAAGCACTCATTATTGCTTGAGGATCCATCATTGTTGCGCAACATCAACACACCAGCGGATTTAGAGTGATATCTGCCCCGAGCAGAGTCTGTCGAGAACTTCTGGA
>CBFHQW010000007.1:0-25405 GCA_965658085.1 Candidatus Thalassarchaeum sp. | reverse complement strand
GAGTGGAGTGGCCGACGTCGGCTGCCGGCTCTGATGGGTGGCTGGTTTCGGTCGAGGAGGACCCTGAATCTATGGGTGTCTCGATAAGTGTCTGGAATGTGAGTGCCGAGCAAGGCAGTATATTATCGGGCGAGCCATGGGATTTTTCACCAGCCGTCGTCATCTCGGGCTCCTCTCTGGTGCTTCACGACTCGCATAGGTTGGATTACTACAATCTTGAGTCAATCAGCGCCGAGTTCACTCCGAAGTTCAGTCGCAACGAGAGTGAAGTGTTGCTCGATGTAGCCATAGCCGAGTCGGCGACAGGTCAACCTCTGCTGATAATGGTCCACGAAGGTTATCTGGGGGTCGTGGATGACAATCAGGTACCTGTCGCCACAATAGTATCTGAGGGGGCATTTTCAATCGTAGCCGCATCCGAGCAGTTGGTGGCGTGGGCTGTTGGAGCATCAACCTCGCCTACTGTGAACGTGACTTCGATTTCAGGTAGCATCTCCATCAGACTAACTCTGGATGTGACGGCCTCCGAAGATGAGGATGATTACTTGGAGGAGATCTCCGGCATCGCAGTAAACTACAGTGAAGCGGAGATTATCGACATCGACATGGATCCGTCTTGGGTTGTCGCGGTAGTCGATGTCGGCCCAGTCAACCGAACTATTCTGGTGAACATACTGACCGGGGAGCAGACTTTGCTCTCCAACCCGATTTGGCAGTCATCGTCTGCAAGCGTCGCTCACGGACGCGTTGCATTCCTCCAGATACCGTCTTGGGATCCGTCGCTGGACCCTGAAGAAGTGGCAACAGCCAATGACGTCTACTTACATGACATCGGGGCGAACACTACTCTGGCGATAACCCATGACGACGACGTCGATCAGTTGGACCCCCAAGTGCTGCTGGAGGACGTAGCTTGGGTCGAGGTTGACTCTGACGGGACATCTTCTCTCAAGGTATATTCAGGAGAGACTTTTCAGCCATACTCATCAGTGATTCTGCAAGCAGCAATCCTGATGCTGATACCACTATTGTTCCTGTGGGCGTACCAAGCCGCCTCAGAACGCCGAAACTGATTCCTCAGTGAGTCGAAACATCTCGTCGAGGCTGCTTCTTGCTCTCTCAATGACATCTGCATCGAGTTCGATGATCTGCTCGGGACGAGGGTTTCTGAGTGCCTGTAGAATGTCCTCGAGCTGGGTCGTCTTCATGTGAGGGCACATCACACATGCTCCTATCAGGTTTAGATCATCATCAGACTCCGCCATCACCCTATCAGCAGTTCCACACTCAGTGATTAGCATCAAATCTTTGTTTCCCTCCGAGGCTAGGCGTAGTGCCTCGTTCATCAGCACCTCGCTGCTACCGACGAAATCACTCTCCTCTATTACTTCGGCATCACACTCAGGATGACTGAGTACCTTCAGATCGATGCCGACTGCAGCAGTGCGCCTCCTCCAGTTACGAATCTTGTCGCCAGTGAATGCAGCGTGCACCTCGCACTCTCCATCGAAAACGATTACTTCCTTCTTTCCTACCAAGTGGTTCTGCAGATGCTTACCCATGAAACGGTCAGGGACGAAGATTAGACTGTCACCCGGAAGCATCTCACAGATTCTCATGTAATTGCTGCTAGTTACGCAGACATCGCACTCGGCCTTGACCTCAGCACTGGTGTTGATGTAGCACACGACGGGAATTCCGGGGTGTTTCCGCTTGAGGTCGCGGATGTCCTGAGCGGTGATACCATCGCTCAAAGAGCAGCCTGCCTCAGGAGACGGGTGAAGCACAAGTTTGTGCGGGCTGACTATCTTAGCAGTCTCAGCCATGAAACGAACGCTGGAGAACAAGATAGCTTGCTGAGGGGCGTCTCGGGCCTCCTTTGAAAGCGCGTAACTGTCAGCCACCGAGTCGGCTACACCGTAAGTGATGTCCGGGGTCTGATAGGAGTGAGCAATTAGGAAAACGTCGTTCTCCCGCTTCAGATCGTTAATCTCCAGAGTGAGCGGTGCAATCGCTCTGCAGGTATCCAGACTCCACCTCACTGGTTGCTTAATGGCGCTTTGCAGACGTATTGCCTCCATCTCAATTTCAAATTCTGAATAAGAACCTGGAATCAGGCTGCCACGTGGCATCGGAGCGGACGGAAGCTCGATTGTCATGTCTCCCAAGCCTTCGTTGATGTGCAACCGCTTTCAAGGCATCTCATCTCGGAGTTGCATGGGCACCGCCACCATACCGATGTGGGAACCTTCCGAAGTGCTTCATGAGGGTGCAGAGGCTACTGTCACAGCTGGTACCTGGATGGGTAAGCCAGCAGTCCTGAAAATGCGTAGACCACGGGGCTATAGGCACCCCGATTTAGACCGCAGGCTGACACGCCAGCGCCTTTCAGTAGAGGCCCGAGTTCTTGGGAGACTGCATCTCATTGGCTTTCCCTCGCCCTCCCTGTACGATTTAGATGTCGAGGGAGGCTGGATGCTGCTCTCTCGCATGGACGGCAGGCCTCTGTGTGATGCCCTCAGGGACGGTTCAGCAGATCTCGCCACGGTCAAGTCCACCGGGGCGCTAATCAGGAGATTGCATAAGGAAGGTTTCTCCCACGGAGACTTGACTACGCACAACATACTAGTCGATGCCTCAGGCTCCCTGAGTCTGATTGACTTCGGCCTCGCTAGGATTTCACCGGAACTCGAGCATATGGGACTGGATCTGCAAGTCCTCAACGAATGTCTGACGGCTAGTCACTCCGAGTTTGAGGGTGCTGTGGAGGCAATGGTAGATGGTTACCTCAGAGACGGGGGGGGCGAATTTGGAAGTGATGTCATCTCTAGGTTCGACGCTATCAGGAGCAGGGTCAGGTATCACGGATAGGCGATGTGATGAGGATACTGTTCGCAACTAGCAATCTCAACAAAGTGAAGGAGGCGTCCGTATTACTGGAGTTATCCGGCCACCGCGTCGAGCAATTGCTGGTCGATGGTGTCCCTCCTGACTTCAAGGAGCCAAAGGAACTCGGCCTAGAAGCTGTGGCCGAGGCCAAGATCGAGCAGGCGCTCGAACTGATACACGGCACCGAGTTCGAGGAATCCGCAATAATGGTCGAGGATTCTGGAGTCTTCCTCGATGCCTTCGAGAACTGGCCGGGAGCTGCATCATCTGATGTCGAGAGGGAAATCGGTCTGGAAGGGTTGCTCGAGATGTTGACCGACGATCGACAGAGGGGCGCTGAGTATAGGGCCGTGGCCATCGTATCCGATGGAGTCATGACATGGAAAAGTACAGGTGTTTGCAGAGGTATTATCTCTGAGGAAATTAGAGGAAATCAAGGGTTCGGATACGACCCCATCTTCATCCCTGACGAGGGTGACGGGCGTACCTTTGGAGAGTGGGGAGAAGGCAAAAGAAGCGGAATCACACACAGAGCAAGGGCGATGAACCGTCTCGCGGACCTCCTCAACTCCCCGTCAAGGTGAAGGCGGAGCGCTCTCCGTGACAGGTCGATAGGCATGGTCTCACTGACTCGTATGGTCCTCTGGGCGGCGGTTCTGCTAGGTATTCCACTGTTTCTAATCCTACAGGGTGAGGCGACCATGATTACTAGAGTCGCAGGTGGTACGATACTGCTTGCTCTGGTATCGATTCTGATGTTCTCAGGCCGTTCTCCTGTGCCCAAGCCACCTAAAGCCAAGATTGTGGTTGTAGAAGAGCCAATGGCCGAATTCGACCTACCTGAGCCCGTGCTTGAGCTTGAGGGGGCAAGCGAGCGGCGCGAGGATAAGATCAAGCGGAGCAGGGGGAAAGTGGCACAACCCATTGCTGAGACGATATCGCCACCTATTCCTATGCCGCCACCAGTCTCTGTGAATGAAGATGGAGAGGTGCCACCGCTACCTATGCCTCCTGTCCCAGGCGATGGCACCGTTGTGGCATCGAGATACGTGGCCGAATCTGACCCACAATCTGGAGAAGAGGCAGAAGTCGAGGCGTACGTCAGCGACAGGAGAGTCAAGCGAGCCGAGATACGTTCCAAGCTAGTTAGGAAGCGTAGGATGGACTTAGCAGAGAGGAAGGCGTCCAAGGCGAGGGCCTGGTCAGCTGTTGAAGACGGCGAGGATCTCGCTGCTCTGCTGAAGGACCCGAATCATGGGCTGACTGTGCTTGAGGAACCCGAAGAAGCAGATACTAGCAAACCACAGGGCGTTTCCTACATACGAATCGATGATGAGCGTATTCTGAAAGTCAAACTGCCTCTAGAAATACCGACAAAGAAAACACCAACACAGGCCCCTCCTGAGGTGTCTGAGATACCTTTGCCTCCCTCTGAGAGCATGCCTCCTCCTCCAGGAATGCCACCAATGCCCCCTCCTCCAGGAATGCCACCAATGCCTCCACCAGTCACACGCGAAGAGAATTAGTCGGGTAACTGAAAATTGAAGCGGGAGGGGGCTGTGGACATCGCATGAGTGGAGTACTGCTTACTGAAGACATCACTGTTGAGGGATGCAGTCCCTCCGGTGGAGTCGTGGCCGTCTGGACATTGAACCGCCCCGAGAAACTCAACGCTCTGAATCGCGACTCGCATTTGGCGATTAAGGAACAGTGCGTACGGGTCGAGTCAGACGACGCGGTTAGGGCCGTAGTCATCCGAGGCGCGGCTCCACCGACGCCGGAGGAGGGGAAGCGAGCCAAACCGGCAGCCTTTGCTGCGGGTGCAGATATCTCCGAGTTCGCAGGTAAGAACTCGGACGATGTGCGTGAATTCTTCGCGAACAATGCTTGGGAGGCGGTCTGGGGTCTTTCCAAACCAACCATCGCCATGGTAGACGGTTTCGCATTAGGCGGAGGCACCGAACTCGCGCTGGCCTGCGATCTGAGAGTCGCCTCTACTCGAGCCAAGTTCGGACAGCCAGAAATTAATCTCGGACTGATCCCAGGTGGAGGTGGGACCCAACGCCTATGCAGGCTACTGGGCTACGGCAAAGCGATGGAAATGACTCTGACCGGGGATATGGTAGGGGCAGAGGAGGCCTTGAGCATTGGTCTGGTTAACAAGGTGGTCGAGCCTGAAGAACTCGAAGTAGAGACGTTTGCTCTAGCCGAGAATATAGCTAGGAAGTCGCCTTACACCGTCAGGGTCGCGAAGCGTGCCGTTCGTGCTGCTCTAGATCTTCCGTTCACAGAAGGAATTCTCACCGAGCGTTCGGAGTTCGTGGCTCTGTTCGACACCGAGGACAAGGAAATCGGAGTGTCGGCCTTCCTCAAGCGAGAGGACGCAGAATGGGTCGGCAGATAGCCTAGGCCCAGCAAGCGTCATGTCCAAGGAACTCTCACCGCAGACCATGACGGGGCGCGTGTTGGTGCTATGCGGCCCACCCGGCTCAGGCAAGGGTGTGGTGGCACAAAAAGCATCCGAGCGAGGGATGAGGGTCCTATCACTGGGTGACATCGTACGCTCTGAGATGGCCTTGAAGGGTTTGCCTGAGACTCCAGAGAACGTAGGCAAGACTGCTCTCTCGATGCGCGAGGAGCATGGTGAGGAGATTGTTGTTGAGAGACTGATTCCGAGTTTGTTGAGCACCTTGGAGGTGTCAGATGTCCTCATTGATGGGATGCGCCAACCCGAAGAGATGGATCGGTTGAGAGAGCATATCGATGATATCACGGTGGTCGCGATGTCAGCGTCACCTCAATCAAGATTGGAATGGCTCGAAGGGCGCGGGCGAGGAGAGGATGGTGGCGGAGCGGAGTTCGCCGAACGCGAGGAGCGTGAATGGGGATGGGGGCTTGAGATACTGATGGATCAGGCTCACGCTATTATTCTCAACGAAGGTTCTCTCGAGGAGCTTGAGGAGAGGTCCGACATGATTCTTGAAACGCTGGGATTCTAATTACTCGAACGAATCCCCTATCTGTCTAACTGGGTCGCCGATACTAGCATCGAGGACAAGCCATCCGGATTCGTCAGCCTTTCCCAGCATCTCCTCTTGAATCGCCCTGATGCGGTCAAGATTGTTCAGATAGTGGTCCAATCCACGGTCATTGTGCTTCTCTCTCATCCTGATGAACTGGCGATGGGTGTCTTCATCCTCTACGTGTAGCAGCACTCCACTGGCGATCCCTCCCGATTCCCTCCAACCTTCGAGAATACCGCTTCCTGGGATGATGTGGACACCTTCCAAGAGTAGGTCAGAGCGTTTTGAGATCGCTCTATTAACAACCGCCCGAATAGCCTCAGAGAGAACTACTACGGTCTCGTGCCAATCCTCGATGACCCCGCTTCCTGCAGGTTCGAAGGAAGAACGATGCAGAGCAGGTGCCTGCTCGGAACTGAACTGGGTCCTCAGGGCCTCTCGGATGGTATCGGTGGATGCGCTCTTGGAGAATCCCAGAGATGATGATACTCTGGCAGAGATAGTCGACTTACCGACACCGCTACTGCCGGTGATGACCAGTAGTCGAGGTCTACTCATATTGGCCCTCAACGTTGGATTGCCTTAATCTCGAGGTACTCCTCGAGCCCGTGAACTCCGAGCTCGCGACCGTTCCCAGAGAGCTTGTAGCCACCGAATGGCGCTGAAACATTGAACAAACCTCCGTTGATGCTTACCTGCCCGGTTCGTATCCGACGGGCGACCCGCATGGCCCGTTCATCATCACCTGACCAGACACCTCCAGAGAGTCCATACTCGGAGTCGTTGGCCAGTAAGATTGCCTCGTCCTCAGTTGAGTAGGTGGTGATAGAGAGGACGGGGCCGAATATCTCCTCTCGGAAGATAGTCATCTCAGGAGTCACGTCGGCGAACACGGTGGGTCTGACGAAGAAGCCTGAATCCAGCCCCTCTGGCATACCCTGACCCCCAACAATCAGAGTAGCCCCCTCCTCGATTCCACTGGCAATGAACGAGTCAACGCTCTTTTGCTGCCGCTTTGACACCATAGGACCGCAACGCATCGTTTCGTCGAGCGGATCACCAACGGTGTACTTGGTCATCTTGTTGGAAATAATCTCAATCACCTCATCACGTTTGGACTCAGGGATGAGTAGCCTCGTCAACGCCGAGCACTCCTGTCCAGAATTGCTGAAGCAGGAATAGATTGCAGAGGAGGATGCCTTGGCGATATCGGCGTCGTCGAGGACGATGTTGGCGCTCTTACCACCGAGCTCGAGGGTGACCCTCTTGACGCTGGGAGAGGCCAGTTCGCTGACCCTCACTCCCGCGCTGGTAGAACCAGTGAAGCTTACCATGTCGACATCAGGGTGGCTGCTCAGAACCTCACCAATCTCCCTACCGTGTCCAGAGACTAGGTTGAACACCCCCGCAGGCAACCCAATGTCATGGATGATGTCTGCGAGTGCGAAGGCGTTCAGTGGCGCCTCTTTGGACGGCTTGACCACCATGGTACAGCCGGCAGCTATAGCGGGAGCCACCTTACCGATGATCTGGTGAAGAGGGAAGTTCCAAGGAGTGATCATCGCGACCACTCCAATAGGCTCCTTGACCACAAGTGAGTTGCGGACCTCTTGCTCCCACTCGAATCCATCTAGAATCTTCGCATATGAGCGCGAGACCACTTTCGGAGTTCCCACCATAGCCATCCTGCAGTAATTGATGGGGGTACCGACCTCGGCCGTAATCAATTGAGATAGTTCCTCAGTCTGCTCCTTTATGGCTGCGGAAAGTCTGTTTAGGAACTCCGCACGCTCTTCTACCGGAGTCTGGGACCAAGAAGGGAAAGCGGAGTGCGCTGCGGCCACCGCGGCATCCACGTCTGCGGCCGAACCAACCGGTACCGAACCAATCAATTCCTCACTAGCTGGATTGGTCACTTCAATCGTGCCTTCGCCGAGAGGTTTGACCCACTGACCGGCGATATACAACTCCTCGCGCGTCTGCACGTCCGTTCGACTGCGTGTCGTCTTATGAGATTCATGCAATTCAATAACTGGGATGTTCTCAGGAATATGTGACTAGACGACTCATCGTGATGCGACATGCCGAAAGTAGTAGCGAGCACCGAGGCCTCCTAGATCATGACAGGACCCTGAACACTCAAGGCCAGAGAGATGCTTGTCTCATAGGTGATGCTCTGGCCGAGCGTGGGTGGCTGCCGCAACTGGTTCTAGTGAGCAGTTCCACACGCACTTTGGAGACTATGGAGGGAATGGCGCAACACATGGAAGGTGTGAGGGCAGAGGTAAGGCCTGAAATCTACCATGCTGGAATAAGCACACTGCTGACCCAGTTAGAAGGAATACTGGATGAAGGCACAACGATGATTCTTGGACACAATCCCGGTTCGGAGGTGCTGATTAACCACCTTACTGGAGAGTGGCACACGATGCCTCCGGCGGCGGCTGCGTTACTATCCGAGTCCGGAGGAGACTGGTTGATTGAAGGCATAATACGCCCTAGGGAAATAAACTAGAGGAATTCAATCAGTAGGATGCTAACGGCTTCCATCCCCTCACCACTCGGTATCTGATTTCCGCAAGGAAATCGCGAAGGCTGTGATACCGACAATCAGCAAGAGGCCTACCGACACAAACACGAGGGTCGTCGAGTTGTCACTGAACCAGTTACCCCCTCCTCCACCTGCACCCAGCTTCTCAAGTTCGAGGATGTGAGTCTGTTCGATAGTCGGCGTAGTGGACAAGTAGGTGTCTGTAGCTCGTATTTGGATGGTGATGTTGCCCTCGGGCAGGCTCGCCCGGGCATCGAACTGCAAAGTGTAGACGCCGTCACCTGATACTTGATCACCACCGGTGCCGTCGTCGACCATTAACAGCCAGATTCCGGAACTGCCAATTGGAGCCAGCCTGCCTATCTTGGCCTGCACTGACGAGATTCCGTCCGGGTCATCGATACTTGCTTCGAGAGAATGAGGGATGGGGTCGCCACTGTGTGGAACATGAATCTCCTCAGCCGGCTCTCCAGATCTGAGCAAACTGACCGAGGTAACTGATGGTGCCTCGTTCTCGATGGTTAGCATCGGCGCATCCACCGGGAAGCCGTCGAGGTGAGTGTGGACAGCCATCACGGTCTCGCCATCACCGTCCGTGATTCTGACTGGGATGGAACGTTCACCGGGAGAAATCCCATCTGGTACTATGAAATTTCCACTCCACACTCCATCTGACTCCGAAAGTACGCTGAGTGCACCTCCTGCGCTCAGTAGATCAATACCAACTGAGTCAATACCATGCCCGTCCAGCGCGGTGACACTGACATCGACTGTCTCGCCGCGCCTGACGGTATCGGGCATGAAATCTAGTGAAATCATCCTCGGCGCGGCATTGATGATCTCGATGGATGTCTGCTCCTCAACTGTGACCCAGAAGTCCTCAATGAATACTGATGAATTCATCATTCCATGGTTGAGACCATCGTAGGTAATCAGCGCGGTCCAGATGTCATCGTGGATGGTGTGGTCGCCCTGTAGGCCAGAGTCAGAGAGTTCGATAGTGCCGAGTCCTAACTCCGACAGGTCAATGGTGACAACTGTGACATCTGTATCGAAGTCGTATACTAGGGCCTCTAAGTGGGCTGAGTCTCCCTCTGTAAGTAGCCTACCTTCACGGAAGCCTATCGATACCAGTGAAGGAGGGGTGTTCTCTTCCTCGGAAACTACTGAGGGCGACATTACTCTGTCAACAAGTTGGTGCTCGACGAAGGCAATGCGGTCACCAGAGTCATTCTGACCAATTTCAATCTCCACCCACCGGTGAACCTCGTTGAGCAGGCCTGCGAGAGGCCCCTCATTGACGATGGCGCCCGAGGCGTGGCTGTTCCCCCCATAGTCACCTAACCACTCGGCGACTTCGACTATGTGGCCATCCATCTCTCCCTCGACGATGGCCGTCACCTCAATACTCAGTATCATCGCGTCGTTACCGACCAGTGAGAAACGGTCGCCGACGACGACAATCTCTGGTGAAGCGCCGGTCTCCCTAGAAATGTGATTCTCGAACACGACCTCAGGTTTCGGGGGAACAGCCTGTATGATTATTGGAGAGACCTCTGGATACTCATTGGTGACCGTACCGTTGTCCTCGATGTACTGATAGCGGATGGTACGGTTTTCCCAGTCGGTCTGTGGGACAATGAACTCGTAAGTCAGGTTGTGCTCGGCCTCCCACTCTTCCGTGATTGGTCCAATCGGCGTAGCAGAGACGTTGAACCAGAACTCATTCTCAATCTTGTCGACCTCAAACATTGCCCCAGTCGCATTCTCCTGCGTGCCGGAATCGACTATTCTCCGGATGAAGCCGAAACTTCCCTCGGCATCGCCATCGTAAGTGCCATCGACTCGTATGGTCTCTGCGACGGTCTCACCGCCCTGGGTTTCAAAGTGGATGATTGGGATGGTGCCATTGACCTCGACCTCGAAGAGCTCGTCTTCGATGACGAAACCAAATTCCCCCCCTCCGAGAATCAGGAAGTGCTGCTCTTCCCTCGTGCCGTCCTCCCAGCGCTCGAGTATCCTGAACTCGTCGAGGTCGAAGGAGAACTGCTCTCTGTCCGCTCCATTGAGGCGTAGAGTAGCGTTGGCCTCGATTTGTAGATGCTGTAGGCGTCTGCGATCATCCTCATCCCAAGTCTCGTAGTAAAACGATGACAGTTGACCGAATCCCCCTCCACTGCTGTTGTTATCGCCGCCACCGAAGGAGAGCCATCCTGTGCCATCAATGAGAAAGCGCTCAGTGAGTTCTCCATCGTCCCATGAACGTAGTACGTAGACGTCATTGACCTGGACATCGGCTGAGAAGCCATTGCTTTCTCCGTTCTCGTCCTCGTCGGTGGTGTTGAGGAAGAGTGAACCATTGCCGCTCATCTCGAAATCCTGTCGGAGAAGTTCAACACCGTCGTAGGTCTCGTTCAGCCAGATTCGGTCAAGATTGAGCTCGAGGACAAGCCCCTCGGTACCGTTCATCGAATCCACAGTCAGGGTCCCGTTGCCCAGTTCATTAGACTCAAGGATACTGTCTGTCCTCTTCTGCCAGCCCCGACCCTCGAAGTCGATTCCATTGCCCTGCTCAGCACCCTCCATTGACCAAGTCGTCTCTCGGGTTATCTCGTGATCGGCCACGGGCTGATTCCAGTTGGTGATAGCGAGGCCCCTAGAGCAGGACGTCTCGCCGGTGACGACAGAAATTGAAATCGAGTCGCCGAACACAGGTTCGGTAGAGAGAATGATGTCAACCTCCCCTCCGGCGCTCAGCACCGTGGTGTTGGATGTGTCAGCTATCTGCTCACCGTCCCTGTGATGCTGAACTTCAACGCTGAGGGCGGTCGGAGAACTGCCATTGATGAATGGTGGATCGAAGACTACGAGGTAGCGGTGCAGGACGTCGTAGGTTATGTTCCATCCACCGTCCCAGTGGTCCTCGACGTCCCAGTCAACAAGTACCCTGCAGGTCGTCGGCTCGTCGCCCTCTCCAACTACCATTGCAGCAGGGATGCTGAACAGGAGAATGGTTAGCACTGCAAGGGTCGCTATCGCGCGAGGCACGGAACGTGCCTCGACCTTCAAGATATGAACCAATGGGGGTGTTGTTACTCAGAACAGAGGCTCTTCGTAGTCGTCATCCTCTCCTGAACGCTCGCGCCACAGGGACACAGGGACGTCTTCGTAGATTCCAGCGTACGGGTCCTCTTCCTCACTGGAGTCCTCGTTCTCCTCCCATAGGCGAGCCAGTTCCTCAGCGTTGGACTTGAACTTCCAGTAGTGGATTCTCCACTCCCTGCCGTCCCACAGCGTTGTCTCCTCTGACTCAGTGGTTAGAAGGTCATAGTCCTGCAGTTGGTAGAACAGGTTGCGGTCGGTTGGCTCTAAGGCATTGTCAATGATACGGTTCGAGAAACCAAAGAAGCCCAGCGCGTGCTCCGCTATCGATTCAGCTACAACGGTCTCCATGTCAATGTCGACCTTGTGCCGTATGGCCTGTGTGAGTTGTGCTAGCGTCAGACCCATCGCATACGCCCCCGGTGGCCTAATATGGAAGGCCGCGCTATTTCAACAGTCCTTCGCACAGCCTCGTTTTTCGCCATTCTGCCCTCCGAAGTGGTTAATCTGCTCGCTACTTTCGCAATGTCATGGAAGACCCCAATAGACCGAGATTTCTAGGACTAGAGGAATCCGACTCAGGTCCTTGGGACGTGGCGATACTGCCGGTGCCATATGAGATGACGACGAGTTGGGGCGAGGGCACCGAGAAGGGACCCAGAGCTTGCATAGAAGCAAGTTCCCAAGTGGAGCTCTATGACTCGATACTTCCTCATGACCTGCCGTGCGGACTCAATATCCATACCGCTGAGGCCTGGGGCTCAGAAGCCGGCACCCTGCTAGAGCAGTTGGATTCGATTCGCGACTACGCTGTAAAGTGGCTCGACGGATCTCAGTTCCCAATCTTCCTCGGAGGTGAGCACGGCATCCTACCTCCACTGATGCAAGCCGCCGCTGAGCATCCTGAGATAGAAGGGGATCTAGGTCGTCTGACACTAGTACAGATTGATGCCCACGCCGACCTGAGAGACGAGTTGGGAGGAGAACGCTTCTCGCATGGCACCGCTGTGCGCCGGGCTCTCGATGAGGGTGTTGGAAGAGTATTACAGATTGGCACGCGGACGTTGTCTCGTGAGGAGTCGACTTTCGCCGAGTCCGACGAGCGGGTGGAGACATGGTATGCTCGAGAATTCATGGGTGTATGTGATGGTCAAGCAGGATGGACTGCGCTCATAGATAGGATTACTCAAATCGAGGGTCCCGTCTGGTTGACCTTCGATGTCGATGGACTGGACGGTTCGCTTGTTCCAGACACCGGTACTCCAGTTCCCGGAGGATTGAGTCATTGGGCCGCTGTTGAGATTATCGAGGGACTATTCGCAAGCGGTGCGGAGGTTATTGGGGCCGATGTGAACGAAATCGTCCCCGGAGAGGATCGTTTGACCCAATTCAATGCAGCACTCATCGCCACCAAGATATTGGCCGCTCACATCGCAAGCCGTGGTTAGTAGTCAATAGGCTCACAGAAAGTGACAACGATTGTAGGTGATGGCCCTCTCAGCGGCGCTATGCGCCGCTGTGCAGCAATCGTCCTCGCATCCGTGATGCTCTCAGTATCGGCAGCGCCAGTTGCAACAGCACAGGTTGGTCAGCCGGACATCGTTCAGGAGCACTGGTATCATTCCTATGCAACACTGACCTTGGACGTCAATGCATGGGCGGATGATTATCCTGAGATCGTCAATCTGCTCGTCGTGGGTCAAACGGAGATGGGGAGAAATCTCTGGATGTTGCAGATCTCAGATTGGAGTCAGGAAATCAAGCCCGATGGGACTGCCAAAGAGGTGGTTTACATCGACGGTGGGCACCATGGAAATGAGCACCTGGGCACGGAGCTTGCTTTCCTGGTTGCCGAGTATTACATCGAGGGATGGGCAGATGGCGAGCAAGAGGTACTCGATGTATTGGCTACTACGGAATTGCATATTCTCATCATGCTGAATGCGGATGGCAATGACTTCGATACAAGATGGAATGTCAATCAAGTGGACCTGAATAGAAACTACGACCACTACTGGAACACATGCCCTACAACTCAGCCTGGAAGTTCTGCATTCAGTGAGTCCGAAACTCGTTTCAACTCGATTTACATGAATGGGGTCGTGCCTCATGCCGACCTATACATCACAATGCACACGGGAGTCTGGATCATGCTCTACCCTTGGGGCAAATGGCCAGAGCAGCCCTCAGACTGGGAGATGTTCCATTTCATCAGAGATGATGTGCATGCCAACATATCCGACATTCCGATTCAGAATGCAAATCAAGGCCTCTACCCGAACTGTGGAACCAGCCGGGACTACGGGTACGGCGTGATGGGGTACCCCACATTCACATTCGAGACTGACGACGAGCAGTGGTTGCTGGGAACAGTGGAGGCACTATCAGAAAGGCTCGGTGAGGAGCTTGATGTGATGAATTACCTAATCGAGAATGTGTGGTACTGGAGGGCACGCCTTGTTGTCGATTCCCTAGAGGTGGAAGATGGGAAAGTGCATCTTGGCGTTTCTAACCTAGGACACGCGAGCACGTCGAATGCCACACTGCTGTACTTCGAGGACGAAGATTCGCTGGAATTTTGGCTCCCTGGGTCGGATGAACCGACCGAAGTGACAGGGGCGATGGATATACAGGAGAGGGAATCAGACTTCAACTTCTCCACCCCAGGATACGGCTTCGCTGTCAATGCCACAAATAGCACCGTCACAACACTCGATTTTACAGGCGCTCCAATTTCCAGCGGCGGAGGAATTTGGGTCCTGTACTACCAGAAGAGAGTGGTAGATTCCTCGATGTGGGTCGGTGAAGCGGTCAACGAGAGCGTCGTGAAAAGTAAGGACGGTGTACTACAGGGCCTTCTTCCGGCCCCTTCGATGCTGCTTGTCTTCGTCGCCTTCGCTCTAGCGGCGATAAATAGACAAAATCGCAAGTTTGAGCAATAATTACTTATTTTATTTTTGAAAATAGTCTCGAAACTTCATCTTTCAAAGGCAATTCTTTGTATATCACTACCGAATCGGAGGCTTCGGCGATATTCATGGAATGGAACAACAGCGAGTTCGGAGAAGCTAGAAAACAACTGCTACTACCTCTCTTCGAGGGCATCGGGAAGGCTCCTAACAACGCTCTTTCGGGGCTGAGTAGAAGTCAGCGAAGTCTAGTTCGGGAGGCGATAGCCTCGGACGACTTCGAAGGCAAGAAGGGCCAGAGGATGGCTGTCTGGACCCCTGGGTGCAGGGTGCTGTTGGTAGGCATGGGAAAGAAGGACGGGTTCGGGCACAGGAAGGCCCGGAATATCGGTGCCCGCGTCATAGCCGCTCTCTCCAAGAAGAACGGGCTAGAACTGACTGTCCGCTTCACCTCGGGCTGGTCAAGCGAGCGCATGCTCGACTTCGCCGAGGGCATGATGCTACGCGACTACGAGTTCCTTGAGCACCAAGGGATCGATGACGAGCACATCACCGAGCCATGGTCGGCTGACTTCCAAGCCAGCGCCCGCCATCAGGATGCGCTCGCAGATGGGCTCTCCAGAATCCACTCGGTTGTCGGCGGGGTCCACCTCGCTCGCGACCTCGGCAACGAGCCTGCAAACGTGCTGTTCCCGATGGAGTATGCCCGCAGAGCTGTTGAGTGGGCAGAGAACAAGGACAACGTCATCGTGGAGGTCTATGACTGGGACAAGTTGCGCGAACTCGGTATGGGCGGTCTGATTAACGTCGGCAAGGGCAGCGACAGGAAGCCCTGCATGGTGCTGTTCACGCTCAACCCTGACGCTGACGAGGGCATTCAGAGGCCTTGCATTGTCGGCAAGGGAATCACCTTCGACACCGGCGGCATCTCGATCAAGCCATCAAGAGGAATGTGGGACATGAAGTACGACATGTGCGGGGCCGCCACCGTCTTCGGTCTCATGGAGGCCTTGCATTCAACCGGTTACGAGCGCCGTGTGAACGGGGTTGCCTGCTTGGCTGAGAACATGCCTGGGTCAGGAGCATACCGCCCCGGTGATGTGTTCGAGACCTACTCGGGGAAGACTATTGAGGTGTTCAGCACCGACGCCGAGGGACGCAACGTACTCGCGGACGGACTATGGAAAGCGGGTGAGTTTGACCCTGAATACATCGTCGACCTCGCGACACTGACAGGTGCCATCGTGGTCGCGCTGGGCAACCAGATCACCGGCATGTGGGCCAACGACGAGAGCATCGGAAAGCGGATTACGAAGGCGGCCAACGGGTCGGGCGAGACAGTCTGGAGAATGCCTCTGAACGCCCAGTTCAGGAAGTACATGACTGACTCGGCATTCGCTGACATCCGCAATGGCTCAATCGGTGGTAGCGCCGGCTCGTCCAACACCGCGGCCTCGTTCCTTGAGTACTTCGTGCCGCACCGCGGCTACGATGAGGATGCTGACAAGATACCATGGGTGCATCTCGACATCGCCGGGACCGCATGGGGGCCGGGCTCGAAGGCCCGCTCCGAGGGTGCTAATCCATTGTTTGAGTTCGGGGTCTCAGGAGTTCACGTAAGGACCCTGCACCGACTTATCACCGATGGCTAATCACTCGTCATCATCGGAGTCTACGACTTCGAAGTCCGCCTCGACGATGTCCTCGTCGCCATCCTCCGCCTGCTGCTCAGCCATCTCGGCGGCAGCCGCCTCGTACAGCTTAGTCGAGATGCCGTGCATCTCCTGTTCGACTTCACCTATCTTGGCCTGGACGGCAGCCTCATCGAGGTCCTCGACTTCGATGGTGGTTTCGCCATCCTCCTTAGTGATGAGTGCCCTCAACTCATCGAGTTTGGAGTGAACTGGATCGGCATCGAGGTCACTGACTTTCTCAGCGGCTTCCTCTAGCATCCGCTTGGTTTGGTAGACGATGCTATCAGCCGAGTTGAGGAGGTCAATTCCCGCCCTCCGTAGTTTGTCCTCCTTAGCGAACTTCTCCGCATCGGTGATCTTCTGCTTGATATCGTCCTCAGAGAGGGAGGTCTGACTCTCAATCTTGATTGACTGCTCGGTGCCTGTTCCCAAGTCTTTTGCGGAAACGTCTACTATGCCATTGGCATCTATGTCGAAGGTAACCTCGATCTGAGGTATACCACGTGGAGCCGATGGGATACCCATCAAATGGAAGCGTCCGAGTGTAGTGTTGTCCTTGGCGAACTCGCGCTCACCCTGTAGCACATGGACCTCTACTGCTGGTTGATTGTCAGCAGCGGTGGAGAAGGTCTCAGAGCGACGTGTCGGAATCGTAGTGTTGCGCTCGATCATCGTAGTCATTACACCACCAAGAGTCTCAATTCCAAGAGTCAATGGAGTGACATCCAGCAGTAAGACATCTGTGACTCCCTCGTCGCCAACTATGATGCCAGCTTGGAGTGCGGCCCCCACAGCGACAGCTTCGTCGGGGTTGATACCCTTGAACGGAGGTTTGCCAGTCTCTTTCTCGATGGCTTCCTGCACTGCAGGAATGCGAGTACTGCCGCCGACTAGAAGGATTTTGTCGATGTCACCAGCTTTGACACCGGCGTCCTTCATAGCTCTGCGCGTTGGCTTCATCGTCATCCTGATGAGGTCGGCAGTGAGATCGTCGAACTTGGCACGTGAGAGGGTCATATCGAGGTGTTCCGGCTGACCATCCCTCATGGTGATGAAAGGTAAGTTGACCTGCGTCGAATTGGTTCCCGAGAGTTCTATCTTGGCTTTCTCTGCCGCTTCTCGCAACCGACTCATGGCCTGCATATCCTTCGAGAGGTCGATTCCTGAGGACTTCTTGTATTCTGAGACTATCCAGTCTATCACCACTTCGTCAAAGTCGTCCCCACCCAGTCTGTTGTCACCGCTGGTCGCCTTGACCTCAATCTGTGGCTGTCCATCAACCTGGTATATCTCAAGGATAGATACGTCAAAGGTACCTCCTCCGAGGTCGAACACAAGGATGGTCTGATCCTCCTCCTTATCGACGCCATAGGCGAGTGCCGCCGCAGTAGGCTCGTTGATGATTCTTAGTACCTCAAGGCCAGCGATTCTGCCGGCGTCTTGAGTGGCCTTCCTCTGTGCGTCAGTAAAGTACGCCGGACAGGTGATAACTGCCTGCTTCACTTCCCTTCCTAGGTACTCTTCAGCATCAGACTTCAACTTCTGAAGCACGAATGCAGAGACCTCCTGAGGTGTGTATTCGTCATCATCGATTTTCTTGTTCCAATCAGTCCCCATCTCTCTCTTGACCGAGAGTATGGTCCTTTCGGAGTTGGTGACTGCTTGACGCTTCGCGGTGATACCGACCAACCGCTCGCCGTCCTTGGCGAAGGCCACAACGCTGGGAGTGGTTCGGGAGCCCTCTGAATTCGGAATTACTACCGCTTGTCCGCCTTCGAGGGTAGCAACGCAGCTGTTAGTTGTTCCAAGGTCAATTCCAATTACTGGTTCGCTCATTCTCAATTCCTCCAATGATTCCGTTCGGCTCTATGCCAAATCGAATGTAATATCTAAGATGCCGTTGTTCAGTTGCCACTCACGAATCTGATTCGCTGCATCTGGGAGTATGAAGCGCTTGAGAGGTCGTGTTTGGGTTCGCCTCATCAGTTGCAGCACCTCGCCACCACTACTGAGTACAAGTTCGATGTCCTCGGTTCTGACGTCGAGTATCCTAGAGATGTCTATGGTGATGGACATCGTGCTACCGTGCACATAGACATCCTCATCGAGCAGATCTGAGACCTCGGGCTCCTCGGGCTCCTCTACCTTAGCCTCCACCTGCTCGACAGAATCCTCTACCTCGATATTGACGCCCATCTTCTTGAACAGTTCTGAGAATCCCCCAGGGCTGTTCATCATCGAATCCATCATCCGACGCAGTTCTTCGGGATCAGTGTTGGATTCGACCTTGAATTGTGAGTGAGAGATCTTAGTAGGATCGATACCCATCTGCTCGAACTGATCCATGACCTTCTTCATCATCTCCTCAAGCGCCTTGACGTCGATGGGCATCCCCATCTGCTCGAACATCCTCGCCATCTCGGCGAACATGTCGTCAGCCCACTCATCACGCTCGCTGTCACTCATTGATACCACTACTCAACCTGAGGTTGTATAGTGCGATAGTACTGCCGTATATGAACCGCACGGTCACGCACGCACGAGAACCGAGCTATGTCGCGCCGAACGGACGGGTTCAAAGCAAGACTGTCATTCGGCGACTCAGCATGGTTGAGTCAGAGCATGATGTGGCCCTAGAAGACACCGACCGCCTGCACGGGCGCTCAGCTCTGGTCGACAACGTCAAGGCCGCATCTGCGCTTGCGGGAGCGGTTCGTTCGACGCTCGGTCCACGTGGTCTGGACAAGATGTTGGTGGAGGACGGTGGTTCGACGACGATAACCAACGACGGCGTCACCGTGCTAGAGACTGCCAAAGTGGAGCATCCTACGGCTCGACTACTGATATCAACCTCGTCGGCCCAGGACCGTGCTGCTCGCGACGGCACCACGACCACGGTAATCCTGACCTCCGAGTTACTACAGAACGCGCTTGAGCTGGTTCGTTCCGGAGTGCACCCGTCAATAATCATGAACGGGTATCAGATTGCTCTGGCGGAGGCGCTCGATGAGATGGAGAGAATCTCGCGTATTCCTAAGAATGATTTCGAGATGCGTGCTGCTGTAGCCACTTCGATTTCAGGGAAGGTCGACTCAACTGTCGGCCGACACCTGACAGGGCTGGCTATAGAGGCCGCTGAGACACTTACCGGCGAAGACGGTGGTCAAGATCTCGAGAGGCTACGGGTGAAACGTCTACTAATCAAGGACGGTGGGGTTTTGGATTCTGAGGTCGTACACGGCCTCGTTCTACCTAAATCAAGGATGGATATGGCATCAGTGGCCGGCACCGACGGAGGTCGGATAGCCATCATCGATGGTGGCATAGAGAGCCCTAAACTCGATCTCGAGGCCTCAATCGAAGTCACCAGCACGGAGGCATTGAGAGGATTTCACGAGCGGGCTAGGGAGCGCATGCGTGAGCAGGTCGAGCTTCTGGTTTCACTCGGTGTAGACCTTCTAGTAGTCCGCGACGGTATTGCCGAGGACGTTTCGACCATGCTGACCGATGCCGGCATCACAGCGTACCGACGTTACGAACGTGAGGATCTTGAGAGATTGGCAAGAATCACTGGCTCTGCAATGGTCCGTGACGCCAAGAGGATCAAAGGCGAAAGTATCGGCACATACAGTTCTCGCTCGGAGTGTTCCTACTCTGGAGTCAAGCACACTCACATCGAAGGTCCCGAAGGCGGAGCGGTCACGGTCCTGATACGGGGCTCCTCTCCCTCTGTCAGAGAAGAGGTCAAGCGTACCTTTGATGATGCCCTAGGGGTTGCCCACAGGCTCTCAGCCGACTCACGCATGCTACCTGGAGGAGGAGCAACTCAGACTCACTTAGCTCGGCATCTGCGAGCCTTTGCTCCAAGTCAGGCCGGTCGCGAACAGTTAGCGATAGAGGCTTTCGCGGCCGCTCTTGAGATTGTGCCTAGAACTCTCGCCGAGAACTCCGGGCTCGACCCAATCGATGAGATTCTTGAGTTGTCTGCAGCCCAGGCTGAATCCACGGAGGAAGGTGCGTGGATAGGAATGGATGTGGCATCAGGGAACAAGATGAGAATGGATGAGATTGGAGTTTTCGATCCGCTGTTCGTCGCTCACCATGCTCTTGCAGGGGCCACCGAGGCTGCCAACAGCGTGCTGAGGATTGATGATGTGCTCTGGGCCAAACAAGACGCTCAGACTCCTGACTGGCAGAGTGAGATGGAAAATCAGGACTGATTGCTCAGTCTGTCAAGCATCTCGTCGGTCATTCGGCCCAAGTCATATTCCGCCTTCCAGCCCCAGTCCTCACGAGCTGTCGAATCGTCAACATCATCGGGCCAAGAGTCGGCGTACTGTTGACGTTCGTCGGGCTTGAAATCACAGGTGAAGCCATCCACTCTCTCCGATATCGCATTGGCCAGATCTCCAGCAGTGAAAGACATCCCAGAGAAGTTGTATCCACCTCTGGACGGCCCAATGGAATCAGTGGGGGCCTCCATCAGTTCCATTGTACCCCTGATGGCATCGTCGATGTACATCATGGGAAGTCTCGTATCAGGGCCAACGAAGCAGTCGTAATGCCTCTCATTCAGTGCGGCATGGAAAATCTCTACTGCATAGTCGGTAGTTCCCCCCCCAGGTGGTGATTTCCAAGAGATCAAACCTGGGTACCGAATCCCTCGAACATCCACGCCGTACTGCTTCCAGTAGTTCAGTGCCATTACCTCCCCAGTGACTTTGGTCATGCCATAAGTGGTGGTAGGATTGAGTGGCGTCACTTGTGGAGCGGTTCTCGGGGCATCGGGGCCGAAGACCGCTATCGAAGACGGTGAGAATACTCTCAGACCGTGTTCCTTGGCAGCCTCCAGCACAGTGATGGTGCCACCGACGTTGACCCTCTGGCACAGTTCAGGTTTCTCCTCTCCAACGGCCGAAAGAATCGCAGCGAGATGGTATATCTCACCGACTTGCTCCTCCCTTACCACTGAGTCCATGCTATCCCCGTCTAGTACGCTGAGTAATCGGAACGGACCAGCCTCGAGCAATGGGTGCCCGGGCACCTCGCGAACATCCGAGGCGATTACCGAGTCACTACCATGCCGATTCCTCAAGGCCTCTACTAGGTCAGTTCCGATTTGCCCCAGAGCACCGGTTACCAGAATTCTGTCCCCAGTGGGCTCGGCCATGCACTTCGGTTATTCAGACGATACTTGAACATGGAGTAGTTAGAGCCACCAAGTCGAATAGCCAACCTTGATATGCGAGACTCAACGGCTTCAGACCCCGTTGATTGCATGAGATATGTCGTAGTCACGGGAGGTGTACTGTCAGGACTCGGTAAGGGAGTCACTGCGAGCAGCATAGGCGTCCTGCTCAAATCCGCTGGACTGCGCGTCACTTCGGTGAAAATAGATCCCTATCTCAATGTCGATGCTGGTACCATGAGTCCGTTCGAGCACGGAGAGGTTTTCGTGCTCGATGACGGGGGAGAAGTCGACTTAGACCTAGGTAACTACGAGAGGTTTCTAGACATAGCCCTGACAAGGGACAACAACATCACCACCGGTAAGGTGTACGCCACGGTAGTCGAGCGCGAGCGGAGGGGCGACTACCTCGGCAAGACCGTACAGGTCATCCCTCACATCACCAATGAAATTCAGGAATGGATTGAGAGGGTCGCGCATCAGTCTAGTGATGGTAACAACGGTACTCCCGATGCTTGTGTGATAGAATTAGGGGGGACCGTTGGCGACATCGAAAGTGCTCCTTTCATAGAGGCTCTCAGGCAGTTCCAGTTCAGAGTAGGCAGAGACAACATCTGCTTCGTCCATGTTAGTCTGGTCCCTGTGATGGGCCCGGTCGGCGAACAGAAAACCAAACCAACTCAGCACACCGTGAAGGAGTTGCGCGGGCTGGGAATCATTCCCGATATACTTGTTTGCAGATCAGCAAACCCACTGCACGATGATACTCGTTCAAAACTCGCCGCGTTCTGCCATGTCTCCAAGGAGGCAGTGGTGTCCGCTCACGACGTCTCGAACATTTACCGGGTTCCCCTGATGTTTGAGGAACAAGGTGTCAGCGGAGTATTAGCCGAACGCTTCGGCTTTGAGGCTGCCTCAGAACGTCCTCTGCTTGCTGAGTGGAAGGCGATGGCAGACCGCGTTGACAATGTCGAGGAAGAGATTCACATCGCTATGGTGGGGAAGTACACTGGCCTGTCGGACTCCTACCTGAGCGTCATCAAGGCCTTGCAACATTCTTCCTACGCAGTAAACCGAAAGCTCGTCATAGACTGGATAGAGTCAGCCGACCTAGATGATGCGACTGCTGCCTCCGACCCTGAGGCCCACGCAGGAGCATGGGAGCTCCTCAAAGACGCAGACGGCATTCTTGTCCCCGGGGGATTCGGCGGCAGAGGGATAGAGGGCAAGATCAAGGCCGCCGAGTTCGCGAGGTTGAATTTGGTGCCGTACCTCGGAGTATGCCTAGGCCTACAGGTAGCTACCATCGAGTTCTGCCGCAACGTCCTCGGGATGGAAGGAGCGAATTCGACAGAGTTTGACGAAGACACCCCTCACCCGGCTGTAGTCTTCATGCCGGAGATCTCTAAGACCCATATGGGAGGTACCATGCGTCTAGGGACAAAGCCCACTCCGTTCCTCGTCGATGATTGCAAGATGCGTCGACTGTATGGCGGCGCCGATCATGTAGATGAACGCCACCGCCACCGCTACGAGGTCAATCCTGAACTAATCGAACAGATTGAAAGTGCTGGTCTGAGATATGTGGGCAAGGACGAGACTGGGCAGCGCTGCGAGATAATGGAGCTCGACGACCATCCCTATTTCGTCGGGACTCAGTACCATCCCGAATTCAAATCGCGCCCAGGTAGACCCAGCCCGCCTTTCCTCGGTCTGATGAAGGCGGCATGTGGGCTGGAGATTTAGTCGACTGACACTGGCAGAACTCTCGTGGTTCTGTAACCCTGTAGGACCTTCATGTAGCGCTTGGCCGCGAACTCTGCATCGAGTTCGGCATCACCAGTCTCAATGCGTAGCCTCCTGACAGTCAACAACTTGGCCGGAGTCACAACCCCGAGTATACTGTCTATGCCGACCGCACGCAGGACCTCCGGGGAAAGTTGCAGGTTACCTCTGCCAATCAGGAAACCTTGGCCCCCCATAGGGGAAAGCAGTAGTGTGATTGGTCCTGTGTGGGATGAGAGGATCTTCAGCAGACCTTCTTCATCTAGATCGGTTCCAACTTGTTCTGTACCCTTAGTAGCGTCGATACCGAGGTTGGTCAACTCAAAGCCGTTCATATCTCCGATGGTCCGCAATGTCCCTCCTGAGCCCCAGATGACGAGTCTCTCATCATTGATGATGAGTTCTCCAATATGGTCGGCCAGTCCCTCGGTGGTGTCCTCCTCACCGGTAGTCTCGATGCGTTGCTTAGAGCCTTGCATCCAGCGCGGGCTAGCGGGTGTCATCGCCTCAGCGTACAACTGCACTACCCACTCACCCTTCCGATAGCGTTCCTCGTCGAGGTCCAGAACCTCGGTACTAGCCAGTAGTAAATCGTCATTGAGCCAGGCAGAAAGTACCTCTGCAGCGGCCCTCGGAGAGGCGGCAAAGCAGCCGGAGTGCATCTTGACTCCGGTCGGGACTCCGATAACAGGAGTCTTTGGATGACCGGTCGACTCCAATGCGGCGATGATATCGCGTGTGGTGCCGTCGCCACCAGCGTAGACGAGCAGGTCGATGCCATCCTCGAGGAGAGCTGTTACCACTGCGGTGGTGTCGGACGCGGAAGTGCCACCTGAAGATGAGTGAACTGTGCTGATAGAGCCGATTTTGGCTCCTTTGGGGAGCCAATTGGTGCCCATACTGCCTTCGCTAGTCAGCCACTCGATGTCTTCAAATCCAGCTCTGTGGATCTTGGAGAAGTGCTCAAGCATCAAGGTCAGTCGGGGCCCTGAGCGATCCTCGGCCCCCATGGATCGTGCCAACTCGGCCTGTCCGTCTGAACCCTTCAGACCCAGTTTGCCGCCGAGACCGGCGTCGGGATTGGCCAACAGCCCAAGACGCACCATGGGCATGCCAAAGGGCGCGTGTTCTTATCGCTTCACGCTTCCGCGCCAGACTCATGAGGGTCGTAGTGGCGCTTGGAGGCAACGCACTTCTGAAGCGCGGTCAACCACTGACGGCTGAGAACCAGCGCCGCAACGTGGCGATAGCCGCCAAGGCGTTGGCCCCACTGGCACACGACTACCAGCTTGTCATCTCTCACGGTAATGGCCCACAGGTCGGACTACTGTCGTTGCAGTCGGCGGCCTACGAGGAAGTCGAAGAGTACCCTCTCGACATCCTAGGAGCCCAAACCGAAGGAATGATTGGCTACATGATAGAACAAGAACTAGGCAACCTGCTTCCTATGGAGGAGCCGTTGGCGACCATCCTGACCATGGTGGAGGTCGACCCAGAGGACCCCGCCTTCAATAATCCGACCAAGCCGATAGGTCCGGTTTACAGTGAGCAGGAAGCCAAGACACTGGCCGAACAAAAGGGGTGGAGCGTTGCTCCCGACGGCGAGCATTGGAGAAGGGTTGTGGCATCACCCGAGCCCCAGAGAATTTTCGAGATGAGACCGATTCACTGGCTGCTCGAGAACGGTGCCACCGTAATCTGTGCGGGCGGCGGTGGCATACCAACTGTGTACAAGCCGGACGGGACGCTCGAGGGTGTCGAGGTGGTGGTTGACAAGGATAGAGCCAGCGCGCTGCTCGCCTTCGAGCTCGATGCGGGTCTGCTCATCCTCGCTACTGACACTGATGGCGTCTACCTCGACTGGGGGACCGAGGATGCTCGCATAATCAATAGGACTACGCCCGAACAGATGGAGCAGTACGAGTTTGAAGAAGGTTCGATGGGCCCCAAGGTGGAGGCGGCCTGCGGCTTCGTGCGCCGGTCGGGAGGAAGAGCGGTGATCGGGTCCCTCACGGACATGCAGGGCATGGTCGCTGGCACCGCTGGCACCCAATTCGTACTCGAATGATTCAGGCCTACGGCCTGTTTTTCGCGATTGGCTTCATATCCAATGCACTTCGCCAACGCGCTGAGGATACCTAAGATGACGATGATTTCTGTTGATGTCGGCGCCGCGGGTATCCACGAGTACGCCTCAGGAATTACAGTCGGCGAGGTCGTCATGAATGTCCACGGCAAGAAGTCCGGTGCCGTAGCCGCACTAG
>CBFHQW010000006.1:10841-27992 GCA_965658085.1 Candidatus Thalassarchaeum sp. | reverse complement strand
TCTCGACCGAGCACAGGTGCTGTGCTGTACCTGTATCGGCTCGGGCCACGAGCTCCTTGATGGACGTAGATTCTCACGAGTCCTGATAGACGAGGCTACGCAGGCCACCGAGCCCGCCGCGCTGGTGCCACTGGTACGTGGAGCACGCCAGATTGTGTTGGTCGGAGACCATCGACAGCTCCCTCCTACCGTCATCTCTCAACGGGCTAAGGATGGAGGTTTGAGTCGTTCGCTATTCGAGCGCATGGTGGAGGTCGGAATAAGCCCACATTTACTGCGAATCCAATACAGGATGCACCCA
This sequence comes from Candidatus Thalassarchaeum sp., assembly GCA_965658085.1. Classification (GTDB taxonomy): domain Archaea; phylum Thermoplasmatota; class Poseidoniia; order Poseidoniales; family Thalassarchaeaceae; genus Thalassarchaeum. The sequence continues at coordinate 27,691 of CBFHQW010000006.1, read as the reverse complement.
GCAATCTCCGCATTTCCGAACGAGCATTTCTACAATGGTAAGCTTGAGGACGGTGTCGAAACCTCAGACAGGATTACCCCTGCAGGCCTGTTGTGGCCAGACTGGGAATGCCCGATAGCTTTCCTGCCAATAGAGGGTGGGGAGGTCAGGTCTCCTGATGGCACCTCGAAGGAGAATCCAACTGAGGCTTCATGGGTTGCTCAACTACTTGAGGGTCTGATGGATGGCGGTGAGCTCGGGCAAGACGATATCGGCATCATCACGCCTTATGCCGGACAGGTCAGGGCAATTCGAGATAGTGTCCCCGCCAGATATGATGGGGTCGAGGTCCGTACTGTGGACGGTTACCAAGGTCGGGAAAAAGAGGTCATCCTGTTTTCGTGTGTGCGTTCAAACAGTGGTGGCAACGTCGGCTTCCTCTCGGACTCCCGTCGACTCAATGTCGCCCTGACTAGAGCTAGACGTGGACTTATCGTCATCGGAGATCCTGAAACACTGCGCTGTGACGAAGATTGGGCGGCCTGGTTGGAACACGTGCGGAGTCGCAAACTTGAGGCATGGCACTTGCTCGGAATGTCCTGAGGGCGCCTATGTCGGACCATGACTCACCAATACAGATTAATTCCGGCGGCGGTACGCTGGCCCAGCAAATTGTCTCGTCCGAACAGAGTCACTGGTCAGTACCAGACGGTGCGATTCTGGCTTCAGGGGTCAGAAGAACTGCGTCTTTCACCGTGGATGTAGTGATAGTCACAACGATACTGATGATTGTCACTGGAGGGAGAATCATCGATGCTTGGAACCTCACACTGTGGTCCTCCGCGGATTTCCACTACGCTCTCGCTCAGGCCTTCGTGGTGCTGGTAGCCCACTGGCTATACTGGCGGCTTACTGGCATCGCCTACTCACGTTCTTTGGGTCAACGCATGCTCGGTCTCGTGGTGGTAGTCGAAGATGGTTCAGGCATGACTAGTCAGATGTGGGACAGGAGGGCCCTGCGCAAGTTGCTCTACCTCATACCTCTCCTGAACTTGTACTTCGGAGCCTACGATCTGGCTAGGATATCCCAACGACACACGCATCAGTCCAATGTTGACCTAATCGTCGGTTCAATTGTAGTGCACGCAGACTCACTGCCTCCAGCAAGCAGGCAACACATCAGGTAGGAAAAAGAATGGAAGAAGCGGTGCGGTGCGCGCTCGCCGGAGACTGTGTCGTCTATCCAACCACCACTCAGCCTGCTCTCGGCTGTATACCAGAACGTACTTGTCTTGACCGGTTGTACCGATTGAAAGGACGGGCGTCTGACATGCCTGTAAGCATCGGTGTCGCTAATCTAACTCAAGCCGAAACACTTGTCGAGGTCCCTGATGGAGTCAGGGAACTACTCAGTAACTTCCCCGAGGGTTCGCTGACAGTGGTTCTCAAGGCCCATAATACACTAGATTCCAGACTCGGTGGCGACAGTGTTGCCATTCGAGTGGTAGCTCACCCGCTCGCCAAGCGTCTGCTGGAAGCGACCGGCCCGCTGACAGCGACCAGTGCAAACAAGAGTGGTGAGCCCCCCGTGACTGATTGCAACGAGGCTGCACTACTCCTTTCAGACGACGGTGATACTATCGGATGCGTCTCTGGAACCTGCCAGGGTGGAAGCCCCAGTACATTGATAGTGTGGTATTCAGTCTGTGATTCAACCGGGTCAATGGGTATCGAGGTTCTCAGAGAAGGAATAGTCAGCGAATTAGAGGTCAGATCATGGTTGAAGAAGAGGACTTGAAGCAGTGGCGGGACGCCGGCCACGTTGCACGAAGGACCTTGGACGGAATCAAGGGAGAGATTACCGCCGGAAAGCACTGGAACGAGGTCATTGATTCTGCAGAGCGCTTCATCAGGAGGCATGGTGGTCATGCCGCATTCCCGGTCACCATCTCAGTCAACGACATGGCCGCGCACTACACGACTAACAGCTTGTTGAATCCACCCGAGGGGTTCGAGGGTGAGATGATTTTTGAAAAAGGCGACTTGGTTAAACTCGATGTGGGGGTCCACATCAAGGGAGCCATTGGCGATAATGCTCTGACTATCGAAGTAGGCGGGGGAGGCAACCACACCGAGCAGATTCGTGCAGCTGAGGAGGCGCGAGACGCCGCCATTGAGATGATGCATCCCGGTACTCCCTGGCACAAGATAGGGGCGGCTGCAGGACAAGTTGCAAAGGATTCTGGCTTTGAGCCTATCAAGAATCTTCAAGGACATCAACTAGAGCGTTGGAATCTGCACGCCGGGACTTCGATTCCATCATACGCCTGCGGTTCCAAGAACTCTGACTTCAAGGGATCTTGTGAAGTCGGTGGGATATATGCCATCGAGCCCTTCAACACGACTGGTGGATCTGGGATGGTGAAGAACGTCTCTCCCTCCGACTCGTCGAACATCATGAGGGTCACTGGTAATGTCAAGATTCGAAAGGCGCTGGCAAAGGGGAAACTCAAGCCGCTCGGTGCGACTATGGCTAGGTACATCGAAGAGCGTTACAGCACCCTCCCATTCGCAGAGAGATGGGCGTACCCTCTTCTGGAGAAGCCGTTTCCCGAAGAAGACAAGGAATCGCTCCGACGGAAGTGGGATGCACTAGTCAAGAAACTCACTCAAATTCGTTTCATGGAGGTCTATGCCGCGTTGCGCGACGCTGACGGAGGAGACGTCGGGCAGTTTGAGCACACTGTGTTCGTGACCGAGGGCGGCCCGGAAGTTCTCACTGTACACTAACAGGCTTGCAATACATCGTTTTTCGCTATTTTTCGGGAATTTTCACAACGATTATCAATCGTCGGCTCCGAAGGGCTCCCGTACAGGACGACAGGTTCTCGCTGAGTGCATCCCATCCCCTCGCTTTTATCTCTCGCCCTGTACACCTTAATCGGACTGCTGCGAGGCTATGCAAAGAATAAACAAGGTTTTCTGACGAGCAAAAGTTCCATTCGTACCACCATCATCTCGCAACGTGGAACCCATAGACGAGTGGACGGTGGCCGAGCTCAAGACCGAGCTCAAGGACCTTGGACTCTCAAACGATGGGAAGAAGGAGGAATTGTACAATCGTCTGCTCGAATATGAGGAAGAAGAGGAGTGGGAAGAGGAAGATTCGGGGTTCGACGCATCTGAAATGGTGGCCTCATTCACAGGAGTTGCTCTTAGGAATCGTGTAGTCATCGCAGCGGTGCTTGGTGTAGTCATGCTGGTTGCAGCAGTCGTAGCAGCTGGGCCAACTGTACTTGACATGCTCATACCAGACAAGGAGGCAGAACCCGAAGTTAATGTGTGGGAGTTTACCCTCCAAGAACGGAACCAGACCGATGTTCAGTCCTTCTTCGTGAATGATGATGCCACCGAGAATGTAGTCCTGAGCATTTCACTGCCAAGTAACGTATCTAGCGTCTATGTCGGGGCCTACTGGGGAGAGGAGGACGAGCAACCGGGAGGTATAGTGGGATGCGACAAGGTGACTGTGGAGGTCTACGATTCCTCAGTCAACAAGTCGAACCAGTACTCGCTGTCGAATACTGATGCCATGAGTCAGGACTGTGATGCTGATAATACAGAGCCATGGGACAAGATTTGGTATCATTACACACTTGATCTTCCTAACATGACTGGTTTCGAAGGCACGCAAGAGGAGGCACTCGCATTGTGGGAGCAATACAACGGAATTGGCACAGGGGAATGGCGTATCGACGTTAGCGTAGATGTTTACACACTCTGGGGCACAGTGTGCGACTGCGAGGACGGTGAGGAGGTCAGGCTGACTATCTCTTACATTGATTATACAGTGAGCATGGCAAAGGTCGCTCCACCGGACTCCACCGAGTAATCAGTCCGCTTCCACGCTGCTCGTTGAGCCGTACAGAGTCACTGCTATGATAGCGGCCAATACAAGGAATATACCGATGACTTGGTTCTGCGAATGCCCCTCTTGATGCAGTATTACATAACCCCAAACGAGTGTCAATACAGGCTGTAGAAGAACGGCGAAGGAAACGTGTGCTGCTGGTAGGCGAGGTAGCGCGTGTGTAATGGCCAGCCAACCAGCTACCTGACAAAGCATTGCAAGAACGATGAGCCATCCATGACCGGGCCAGGTTGGTTGTAATTCCAATGGTTCTATTGCTACGCTGCTTAGGGGCAGTAAGCCGAGCACTAGTAGTCCTAGAGCAGCGCCAGCCGTAGCATCTAATTGAACTGAAGATGATGGTGCTAGTTCCCTGTTAGAATACCGGAACAAGATTAGGAATGAGGAGTAAAAGAATGCTGCCATCGTACCGAAAACGACGCCCTTGACGGGATCTTCGCCGTATGGATCTGTATCGGCGATGCCTGAGATTAGTGCCAATCCTATGATGACTATTGGGAGAGATACTAGAATAGCTTGATTCGGCTTCTCTCCGAACAGTTTCCAAGATGCCAGAGTGACTATGATGACTTGTGAGTTGCCGATTAGTGTAGCGATTCCAATGCCGATGAAAATCATCGAACTGTGGTAAGATAGCATATCTGGCGCGAGGATTAATCCAGCGCCGAAGGCTGTCCATCGTGTGCGTGAAGAGCGTGTGTCTGACTTGCGAACGAGATACGCTAGCAATGCAAGTGCTGGGAGCGCGTACAGCATACGAAAGAATGCCCCGGTAGATGGATTGGTGTCCGAGTAGACGTATAGCACAGGAGAGAATGAGATAGCTACAGCGCCAGCTAGCGCTATCAGCATGGTTCGACGATCCGAGTCGGCCGACACCGTCGGCCACCTACTCTGATTCGCCGTCCACGAGCATCTGCTGGAGCTCGCCGCTCTCGTACATCTCCAGAGCTATGTCAGAGCCTCCAATGAGTTCGCCGTGAACAAAGATTTGGGGCATTGTGGGAAAATCCGACCACGCGCAAACCGAAGGAATTGCTCGGTGGTCAGAGAGTATGTTGACGCTGACGAATGGTTGTCCAAGCTGCTGTAACACCGTCGCTGCGCGGTTGGAGAAACCACACTGCGGCTGCTCCGGTGTCCCTTTCATGAAGAGGACTAGTTTGTTGTTGTCGACTATCACTTGCAACTCCTCTGGTGTCCAATTGAATTCTGCCATATCATCACTCCTTGTCCGGCCTGCGGATATGCACCCCAAAGAACTCCACTTCTTCACCATGCGGGTCGAAAGCGGTGTCTCCGCTCTCTCCAGCCTGCTCAGGAGTCATACATTTCAGATCTAGTGCATGAACGATGTTCTGCGCAATAAACGGTTTGAAGTGATTCAGTATCGGTCGCTGCCTCTGTAGTGGCCGCACCCCTTCATAGCTCTCAGAAATCACCCTGACATGGAAGTGATCACCACTGCCATGCAAATCTGATGCCTCCACTTTAGCATCTGAAACCACCTTGAGGATTTCTTCGACCATCCACTGCTCTGTGACCACGAGACTCCCCTCGGGGCTGAATGCTTTGAATGCTCGTTGAGGGACTACTAGCCGAGTGCCGCATTGATTGCAGCGAGATTTTCAGCTATTGTGCCGCGGTCGTTGATTAACCCTGAGCCGACGACGGCGATGTCAATCCCCCACTCAGCGACCATTGCCGCGTTGTGATCCTTGATGCCACCATCGATCATTAGCTTGACCGCGCGGCCGCCGTTGGATTCCTGCTCGTCGATGGCGTCACGGAAAGCTCGCACCTTGCCCTCGACCTCGGGCATGAACGACTGTCCTCCCTTACCCGGGATCACGGACATCACGAGCACGAGGTCGAGATTAGGGAGTAGCGGGAGCACGTCTTCAGCAGGAGTAGAGGGGTTGAGGACACATCCTGCTTGCACCCCGGAGTCATGCAGGTCGTCAATCAGCGCTGGGAAGTCGTCGACGGCCTCAGTGTGGGCGATTACTATGTCTACACCGGCGTCGACGTACTGGTCCCATGTCTCCTCGGCGTTGGTAGTCATCAGATGACAGTCGATGGTAACTTCAGGACCTAGTCGGTCTCGCACAGAACGTATCAGAGCGGGGCCGAAGGTGACGGTTCGATTGACAACCCAGTTACCATCCATCACGTCCATGTGGATCCAATCAATGCCCGCGGCCACCGCTTCTTCGAGTGTCTCGCCGAGCCTTGTGAAGTCGGCTGTGAGGATGCTCGGCGTAATCTCCATGAACCGACGGGGTGGCTTTCGGTTCTCAATCTCTCGGCCCAGAAATGTACATGCTAAGACACAAATTGATAGGATGCGGGTGCGGGGGGATGCCTACGGGTGAGTGAATGGGCAAAATAGTGGATGCGAGTGATGCGGACTTCGATTTAGTGACAAGTAGTGATGAGTGGGTCTTGGTTGACTTCTGGGCACCTTGGTGTGGACCATGTAGAATGATTGCTCCTGTGCTTGAGCAAATCGCCGGCGAGCGTGATATTACCATCGCCAAGGTCAATACCGACGTCAATTCCAATGCTCCTGTGAGATACGGAGTCAGAGGAATACCAAACCTGATTCTATTCCACAATGGTGAGGTTGTCGACAGATTGAGCGGGGCCATGCCGAAACCAAGTATGGATGACTGGTTGAACCGTCACATGGCCTAGTCGGACGCCTCGCGCAATCTGCGGGCCCTCTCCTCATGTGGCGCGCCGACCTCCCTCAGGAGTCTTGCCCGTAGTGCCTCATGCAACCACATGCCGTCGCTGAGCTCCAGCATCAGTCCTCTCTCAAGCAAATCGGCTGGTGGTGGACCGTCGATTCCAGCAGCCTTCGCTAGGGCGTTCCAAGGGACTGGGCGCTCGGCGACCGCCAACAACGCGAGAGTCTCTCTGCGATCATCGGGTAGTACATCGAGAATCTCCTCATCGAGAAAACGTAACCAGTCTTCGTGCAGGGTCTGGCCATATAGCTCAAGCAGCTCGACTGCCAATGGGTGGCCACCTGTAGCTCGGTGTATCTCCTCGGCTGGGGCGTGACTGGGCAAATCTAGCGAGTCTATCCAAGCTGAGACCTCTTCTAGAGAAAGACCGGAGAGTGCAAGCTCCTCGATTCGTCCACGCGTGTGCACATCGCGCCTGTCGTAGAAAGCGAGGTTTGTCCGCGAGACCAGTAGCAGCCGCATGGACGTTGACTCTGCGACTTGCAGTAAGGCCCCTAACAGATGAGTACCTTCTGATCCGATGTTATGAACGTCATCAAGAATCAACAACATTTCACTGGGAGGAACGCCGCAGTGCCCCTCCTCGTCCAGCATATGGGCGGATAGTCGACGACGGTAGAGGTCCAAATCTAGGCGGGCCCCGGGCTTGAGTGGGAGTGAATCTAGTATTCCGTAGGGGTCAGATGAGTCTTCATCGAGACCGATGCCGAGTCTATGCAGCAAACTCGTGGCGATACCCAGGGGCGAGTCCCATGGCTGACACGGGTAGTACATCACTTCGAGACCGGGGGCCCTCCCTAGCAGCCCATCGAGCCAATGTGAGGTCAGAGTGGTCTTGCCGCATCCGGCGATTCCAGAGAGTACGAACATTGGGGTGCTGGACGCGTACCAGTCATCCAAGCGAAGTTTCTCTGACGAACGGCCGTGCACGGTTCGGGTCTGTGGAGGTCGAGTGTGGTATGTCGAATGCGCACCGGTGAGAAGTGTGAGTGAGCCGGGGGGCGGAGTCGTGGCGTCGTCTGATCTAACGATTGCTCCAAATCGAATGTCACCGAAGTTCAGCACCCCTTCATGCTGTGCGTGCATTAGCACCTGAAGTAGTGTCAGACCGGCCTTCAACCTCGCTGCAGCCTCATCAGCTCGGACCTCGAGTAGTTTACCCTCCCTGCTGCGCAGCAGTATCGAGGTTGTGCGGAGTTCGTCTATTCGCTCCCGCGCCTCGGAGCGGCCCTCATCGGTCAACTGCCATGTCTTCTGGCGTCGGTCATCCCCTCTGACAGTCCGAGTGTGCTCGGTGACCCATCCGTTGGACATCAGATCTCGCATAGAACGGGAGACATTTGGCGGGTGCAGGGCGCATATCTCGGCTATCCCGGGACGAGTCATCTCATGAGTAACGAGGTAGTGGTCAGCTTGGTGGTCCTGCTCCCAGAGATGTAGCAGGATACGGTCGACTACAGGGACACTGATCCGGATATCACTGCGTGCCATGCGTCTTGGGAGAGATGCGGTGTGCATCAAGCGTTCGTAAGGCTGCGCCCCCGCGCGGCTGCGCATTGGTCATATTCAAGAGAAAAGGGGCTTAGCGTATCTCATGGACGAATCCACGCGGTCCAAGTTGCTCGACCTGCAACGCATGGAGGCCACCGAAGCGGAAGTCTACCGTCGTCTCGCCAAGATGCAGTCTAACCCCATGAACCAATCCATACTCGAGGGCATCGCCTTGGAGGAGGAGAGACATGAGGCCGTGATAGGAAAGATGACGGGGGAGCAGGTCAAGGCTGACATGGGCAAAGTCAGAAGACAAGTTATGCTGGCTAGGCTGTTCGGTTTCACCTTCTCTGTCAAGATGATGGAGGCAACGGAGCAGGATGCTGCTGCTGAGTATCGCGAACTCGGCTTGCATGAGATTGCCGATGAAGAGGAGGCTCACGAAGAGAACATGATTGGTATGCTAGATGAGGAGCGTCTACGCTACTCGGGCAGCGTAGTCCTTGGAATGTCCGACGCCCTCGTCGAACTTACCGGGGCTCTGGCAGGACTCACCTTCGCTCTGCAAGACCTGAATTTGGTAGCACTGGCTGGATTGGTGACGGGGATCGCGGCGGCATTCAGTATGGGTGCCTCCGAGTACCTGTCCTCGCGTGCGGAGAAGAAAAGTGAGTCTGCTGTCAAGGCTGCGTTTTTCACCTGGATTTCTTATCTAGTCACGGTCTTCATGCTGGTCTCTCCCTATTTGTTTTTCCAAGCCGACAGTCCTGACTTCCAAGGTTTTGAACCTCACGTTCAAGCTCTGCTATGCACCTTCGCAATAGGTCTGCTAATAGTCGCAGTGTTCAATTTCTATGTCTCAGTGGTCGAAGAGGTCTCTTTCAGAAGTAGGTTCATGGAAATGGCTGGTATTCTCGGTGTGGTCAGCCTAATCTCGTACGGCATAGGAATAGCCCTCAGAGGCATGCTTGGAATCGATGTCTGAGTCAATTACCGACTCCGTAACCTATGTGTCTGAGACCGTTCTCGCGAAGCCATGAGCGCATACGACGAACTGCTTGAGAGATTGAGGGACATAGACCTGATTGGCCAGATTGGTGGCTTGGTGAGTTGGGATCAGGAGGTACTGATGCCACCCAAGGCGGCAAGTCTTAGGGCCGAGCAGTTGGCTTGGATCTCCAAGACTGGTCACCAGAGACTGACTGATCCTCGCATTGGGGAGTTGCTCGACGAGCTGGAGGTCACTGACGGCCTCAACGACGTACAGACCGCTAATGTCAGGCTGGCCCGCGAGTCATACGACAAGGCGACGAAGTTACCTACAGAATTCGTCGAGGAGATGGCCAAGCACCGCTCGAAGGCGCAGATCTCGTGGAGTGAGGCACGTGCGAAAGACGATTTCTCAATTTTTCGTGACAATCTCGCCAAGTCCATTGATCTCGCTCGTCGAAAGGCCGACTACCTAGGCTACGACGAACTACGGTACGACGCACTCCTCGACATCTATGAGAGTGGTCTCACTGTAGCCAGAGTAGATCCATTGTTTGCTGGATTGCGCGACAGCGTAGCTCCCCTAATCAAGGCGGTTGTTGAGAGTGGTAACCGCCCGGACATCTCGTGGGTGGAGGATAACTCATGGGGGCAGCCGGGTCAGGAAGCGCTGAGTCAAGGCGTGTCTGAAGCGATTGGTTTCGACTTCTCCGCCGGCCGGCGAGATGCTTCGACCCACCCCTTCTGCGGTGGGCCAAACCCCGACGATGTCCGCTGGACAACCCGCTACAGCGAATCTGATCCGTTCGGCTCGCTGTATGGCTCAATGCACGAGACGGGTCACGGCACCTACGAACAGGGGCGCCGGCGAGACCTCGATTTCCAGCCCGCCGGCGAGGCTAATGGACTCGGAGTTCATGAAAGTCAGAGCAGGTTATGGGAGAATCAAATCGGCCGCTCTCGCGAGTTCTGTGAGTGGGCCCTACCAATGTGGCAGAAGCACTTTCCCCAGAACATGGATGGAGTCGATTCGGAAGCGCTGTGGCAAGCAGTCAATCTTGTGGAGCCGAGTCTGATTCGCGTTGAGGCCGACGAAGCCACCTACAATATGCACATTATGATTCGTTACGAGCTCGAGAAGAAACTCATCGCGGGTGATCTCGAAATCGACGACCTCCCCAACGCGTGGGACGACATGTACGAGGAGTTCCTCGGCATACGAGCGCCAAACCGCACTCTTGGAGTGCTGCAAGACATCCACTGGTCCATGGGCGCCTTCGGCTACTTCCCGACCTACACGCTTGGCAACCTGTACTCTGCGCAGTTGCTTGCAGCGGCCCGTAAGGACTTGCCTGACCATGATGAGCAGATGCGGTGTGGCGAGTTCGGCCCCCTACTGGACTGGATGCGTGAGCACGTGCACCAGCGAGGGAGTATTCTTGAGCCAGCGGATCTAATCGAGGAAGCCACTGGATCTCCTCCCTCTCCAGACGCCTTTGTAGACTATCTGAAAGATAAGGTCGAGCGACTCTACGGCGTTTCAGCCTGACTCGTTCACGCGAAAGCCCGATAGCAGGGCATCATGGTCTGGCGCCATGGCCGTGCATACACTAGAGTCAGTCTCTTCGTTCGAGCGGGGGCTCGGCAGCGCCTGCACCGTTCTGAGGATTGCCGGTGACGACTTGCTGGGAGGCTCGCAGGAGGGCGTTCTGGCCTGCTGGTCAGTAGATTCTGGGAAGGAGCGTTGGAGAATCGAGATAAATGGGCCAATCAGTGATCTCGCCATGACTGATGATCGCGTCTACGCGGCAGCCTCCTCAGACCTGCTCGCGCTTGATGCAAATACTGGAGATATCATCTGGAGTCGTCCACTAGAGGGGGCGAGCGATTTCGTCCAAGTCTGGGAAGGAGTCGTCTGGGCGGCTTCGTCTGTGTACGAGATTGAGATCTCAGACTACACTGAGTCGACTGTGTGGATGTTTGACAGCGAGGGTTCGCTTCAGGAGCAATGGACATTTCCCGAACGCGCCTGGCACTTCGGTCTACAGGGGGACAGAGGAGTGCTGCTGGGGCTTGGTAGGCCACGCTGCGGGCTCCTTCGAATTCGAATCGGCGAGGGCGCATCGCATCGCCCCTTAGAGGGAAGTAGTCCCGTGACCGTCGGTGCGTGCGGCTCCGGGGGACGCTTTCTAATCGGACACTCCGACGGCAGGGTCTGCGTGGTAACCGACTCAGACAACGAGCCTAGCGAGAAGCGGTCTTCACCTGTTCGAGCAATATGTAGCTCCGAACAGGCCTGGTTCTCCGGGCACGAATCGGGTGAGATTATCTCAAGTCGCGGCTGGGTAGACATGTCGCCAGGTGCTGTAGAGTCACTTGCAATGGGCCCTTCTGGTTCCAGTGGCAGCGGAATCTGGGGATCGAGGTGGAACGGTGAGTCGGCAAGCGTTACTGTCTTGGAAGCCGCTGATGGCAGTATACTCCTAGAACTTGGACACCATTGCCGCATAAGGCACCTCCAATCAACAGACGGCAACATCGCCCTAGGTGACTCTAGTGGGGGAATTCACCTAGTTGAAGGAGTGGTTCTTTCAAGGCGAATCGGCGGAATAGTGGAAGAAACTGAAGATAACGAGCGTAGAAGCCAGTTGATGGAGCGTTTGCGGCGACTCAGAGACACATGAAATACAGTGGAAATTAACATTTGAGACCCTCGTTTCCGGTAGACTGCGGCTATATTCGAGAAAGGTTTATGTATCCCAGGTCTCCCTGCTAACCTTGCCGCTTCTCTGGAGTGGTGTGGGGGCGCTTCGGCGCGACCTGCGGGCCACAGAAACCGAGCCGCGAGAGAGCGGCGGCGGAACCCGAGATTCGGAAGGAGATCGGGGAAGAGTCGGAACGCCATATGGGCGGGAAGACGACGGGAGAACCGAAGAGGACGAGAGTGGAGAGAACTGGAGAGAACTGGACGAAAGGAAGGGGAAGGAAGGGGAAGAAAGCTGGAGAAAACGGAGGAGGAAGTTGAGGAAAAGCGAAACCGAACCGGCAACGGGGAAAACCAAAACCGAGGCAGAGTACTATCCCGAGGAGATATGCGTGGAAGGGGGAGGAGAACGAACCTGGAAGCGGTGTGAGGAACGAAGTGGAAAGACCGACGGGAACCGACCGCAAGGAAGGGGAAGGAACGGGAAGGAAGCGGAGGGAAACATGAGTGGACAAGGGCGGAGAGATCCGTGGAGGAAGCTGTATCGAAACGTGGAGAGAACCGGACGAAAGGAAGGGGAAGGAAGCGGAGAACGCGAAGGGGGGGGAAACGCCCCTGGAGAGAGAAGATGAGCGAAGTGGAGAGACCTGGACGAAAGGAAGGGGAAGGAAGCGGAGCGCGACGAAAGGGCACTAGAGGTCCTGGAGGAGTCTACCCGGGGAAACTCGGGCCGAGAGGCCCGGGGGACACCCGGGACCCCAGGGAAACCTGGGACCCTGCGGAGTATGCAGGGGTGGAAGCTCCCCCATGTGCGGAAACCTCTGCTGCTCCCACCTGTAATCGGCCCCTATGATTTCTTTGCAGTGTTTGCGGAGCGTTTCGATTCCGAATAATCGATCGAGTGGGCTTCCAGTTCCATCAGTCTCGTGGCCCAATCATGTCCTCGGCCTTGACCCACTTGGTGAATTGCTCATCTGTCAGTAGATCGAGTTCGAGAGCGCTCTCCCTGAGTGTGGTTCCTTTCGAGTGCGCGTTCTTGGCTATCTTCGCGGCGTTGTCATAGCCGATGTGAGGATTGAGTGCAGTTACCAGCATGAGTGAATTCTCTAGATGAGTTGCAATTCTGTCCTCGTTAGCCTCTAGCCCTACCACGCATTTGTCCGTGAACGAGCGACAGGTGTCCGAAAGCAGGCGCACACTGTGCAGGAAGTTGTGAATTATCATCGGTTTGTACACATTGAGTTCAAAATTGCCCTGACTGCCTCCGACTGAGATAGCGGTGTGGTTGCCCATAACCTGGCAGCAGACCATCGTCATCGCCTCTGCCTGAGTGGGGTTGACCTTGCCTGGCATTATGCTTGATCCAGGCTCGTTAGCAGGAAGTGAGAGTTCCCCAAAGCCGCATCTCGGACCTGAACCGAGCCATCTGATGTCATTGGCTATCTTCATCAGAGAAGCTGCAAGTGTGTTCAGCGCTCCCGAGGCGGCTACCAGCGCGTCGTGACCTGCCAACTGTGCAAACTTGTTGTCAGCACTGACAAAAGACATCCCAGTGTTGTCCGCAATGTGTGCCGCTACTGTGTCAGCGAACTCGGGATGTGTGTTTAGACCGGTCCCGACCGCGGTCCCTCCTAATGCCAGTTCAAGCAAATCTCCCATGGCACTCTCAATGCGTGTGATGTCGGCGTCGAGCATCGAGACATACCCGCTGAACTCCTGCCCTAGGGTCAGGGGGACTGCATCCATCAGGTGGGTCCTACCAATCTTCACCGTATTCTTGAAGTCCCGCGCCTTGTTTGCCAGATTACCTCGTAAATGACGTACTGCGGGCAACAATCGATGTTGTGTTTCCTCGGCTGCAGCGATGTGCATAGCCGTTGGGAAGGTGTCATTGCTCGACTGGGCCCGGTTGACGTGGTCATTCGGGTGCACCGGGGTCTTGCTGCCCACGGCACCTCCAGAGATTTCTATCGCTCGGTTAGCTATCACCTCATTCGCGTTCATGTTGGTCTGAGTACCCGAGCCTGTCTGCCAGATCCTCAGAGGGAAGTGCTCGTCAAGAGAGCCGGTGATGACCTCTTCACAGGCCGCTGAGATCAACGAGCCGATGTTGGGGTCCATCTGGCCAAGGTCAACGTTGGTTTGGGCCGCGGCCTGCTTGAGAACACCGAAAGCACGGACGACCGAACGGGGCATGATGTCATCCCCGATGTCGAAGTTGACTAGGGATCGTGCGGTCTGAGCCCCGTAATACCTGTCTGCTGGGACCTCGACCTCTCCCATCGTGTCCTTCTCTATCCTGATGGCATCGGGTTTCGCCCTAGCGCTGCGAGCTGCTGCTGCTGGCTGTCCCGTGCGCTCCTCAGACTCCGAATCAATCGAGTCCTGGATCATTCTTGAAATGGTTGCGGAACGCCCCTTCTCTCGACCCTTGCCTACTCTGCGATCGAGCCTCTTAGCAAGGTCTTCTGGTATGCTTATACTGACTATTCGGCGGTCTCCAGCGCGATGTTTGGCCATATTTCACATCGCGTTAATTGGTTATTAATAAACACAGACTGTATGCCTGCAGTGCAACGTATTGTTTGGTGACAGAAATCCATTAGTGGCCTCAAACCCGCTCTACACTGATTATCTTCTGGGGGTCGTGTGGCCTGTCACCGGGTTTAGTGTCACAATTCTCTATCCTGTACACGTTCTCCATCCCCTCGATGACCTCTCCGAACACCGCGTGGTTCCCATCGAGCCATGGTGTGGGCACGGTGGTGAGGAAGAACTGCGAGCCGCCGGTGTTCGGGCCCGCGTTCGCCATCGAGAACAGCCCGGGGCGGTCGTGACGCTTGGCTAGGGCGGATGGTTCGCACGGAATCTTCCATCCCGGTCCTCCGGTACCGGCCCGACCGTTGTTAGCATCCCTTGAGTGAGGGCATCCTCCTTGAATCATGAAATCCTTGATTACGCGGTGGAAGTGCAAGCCGTTGTAGAACCCGTCATCTACGAGCTTGAGGAAGTTTCCTGTGGTCTCAGGGCAGTCTTCGGTGTACAGTCCAATCATTATCTCTCCAGCGCTGGTTGTCATCTTGACTACAGTAGGCATGCAGTTGGGAGCGCTCACAGGCACAAGAGCATATGTGTGCCGCCCTAAGCCTAATGGTGGTGCCCATAACTGACTGAGTGTGAGTACAGCTAGCGACTATGACTGCCCCAAGTGCTCAAAGAAACTCAGAGTCGAGTCGGCCGAGGGCGTCGAGGGCGTCGACCTGCTGGTCTGTGTCGAATGCTGGGGCCTCGCAATACAAGCCAAGTCGATGGAAGGGGTCGTCCCCGACGAAGTTCGGGAGAGTATCGAGGAACAGGGGCTCAAGCACGAGGAGGGTCGCAGTTGCCCTGTTTGTCCGTCTATGATGGTCGAAATCAGTGTACCTGATCAAGAGGTGATCGGGCGGGATGTACAAATCGATATCTGTGGTGACTGTGCCACGACTTGGTTCGACGCCGGTGAATTGGAAGCCCTACGTGGCATAAAACCGAAGGTCAAAGAAATCAGAATTGGGGACAGTTCTGAGAAGATAGTATCAGTCCATCAAGTTGAGGCGAGTGATCTGACACCGCGGAGGATGGTTGGAGCCGGTTTGATTCTCCTCGGAGGTCTGGTTGTGTTCGGTGGTGGTGGTTTCTGTTTTGGCACCCTCGGCGTGTTGGTTGCCCTCGGAGGTCTGATTGTGTTGTCTTCCGAGTCCCCCGAAGCGGGGCTCTTGCCAGGAGAGTGTGCGAAGTGTGGGAGTAGAGGCTCCAACCTCGCGTGGACCTGTCAGAGGGCTGGGTGCGATGCCAAGATTTGCACAGAGTGCCGAAGCGCGGGAAGCGATCCGGCAGAGACGTATGCCCGTATGGTGGGGGGTCTGGCCCTGACAGTCGTGGGAGGAGCAGCTGGGATTGGTCTGGCCCTCGCCTTGAAGACGCCCGAACCGTTGGCTCTCGGAGCCGCTGGTTTGGCATTACTCGAAGACGATGACGAGGAAGAAGGCGATCTGATATGCAAGTCCTGCGCAGACGAAAAACTCCAATTGACAGCCCACTGGGGAAGTAGCCGCTGGTTAACAGAGCCATCTGAAGGAGAAAAGGAAGAGGATTGGGGGACAACGGCGCCTTCGGATTATGTTTCATTCAAAGAGGGGAAGAAAGATGCTGAGTCAAAGACCAACACCGAAGATTACCTGAAATCACAGACCCATTGCCTACACATTGATGGGAAGACTGTCAAAAGGTGCCGTCGGATGGTATACCGAAAGTCCGGTTACTGCTACATGCACCAGCGAGAGTCGGGGTCATGGTCCCCCTGACGCTCAAGTAATCAGGCGACCATGGAGCCAGGGAGCACCCCGTCGGGTAGCTCGAGCAGGCGAACTGTGCCATCGGGATCGAGTGCCCCGAGAACGAGGAACTGGGAGACGAATCCCGTTGGCAGGGTCTTGTCACCGAGATTGACTGCTCCTACCACAGTGCGGCCAATCAACTGGGCTCTTGAGTAGTTGGTGATCTGTGCGGAACTCCATAGTTTCCCGATTACCGGTCCAAAGTTGACGTGAATCTTGTATGAGGGTTTACGCATCTCAGGGAACTCCTCTACCTCTAGAACCACGCCTGCACGCATGTCGAGCTCGAAGTAGGTCGCTGCGCCCACGTACTCCTTCTTGTCGAGTTTCTCGGGATGATAGGGTTCGCTCGAGTCGATGATGTGCTGACTCATTCACCCACCTGCGACATCCGACTTCAGAATCAAAGGTCGAAGATTTATTCCAGCCTCGGCGAAAGCCTGCGCCCCGCCCTCTTCGCGATCTAGGATGGTGATGCATGCGGCGACTTCGCAGCCCATCTCGCTGAGTCTGGCTGCGGCCTGCAGAGCAGAACCCCCAGTCGTAGTCACGTCTTCTAGAAGCACTACTCTGTCACCAGCAGCAAGGCTCGAACCCTCAATACCAGGGGGATTACCGGTTTTACG
>CBFHQW010000006.1:0-10742 GCA_965658085.1 Candidatus Thalassarchaeum sp. | reverse complement strand
GCCGCCGCGGCCCTTGGGTTCCTTGCGCACTAGGAAGCCGCGTAGGCTAGATCCCTTGCCCGCCTTGGCAATGGCAATTCCAGTGAGGGGGATTGCGCCGAGTTCGAGACCACCGACCGCGTCTACGCTGCCGATGTCTTCTATCTCAGCGTGGATGAGCACACCAAGCAGGTGGGCACAGTCAGGATCCATCATCACCGGCTTCATGTCGAAGAAGTGAGTGCTTTGACGGCCACTAGCGAGTGTGAATGGTTCATCGGGAGAGTGAAGGTAAGCCAAGTCACGGACCCTGTCGACCAGTCTCGACCTCGCTTCATCTACGCTGGTTGACGCCATCTTCTCCTTCGCTTCGGCTCGGCAGGGGTCGGATGAAGGTTCGCACTCCAGACAGCCAGATTGGCGGGCATTTCGGTGAATGTTCTTGGACGGCCTCCCACAGTACGGGGATGTTCAGCGGCGGAGCGTGTATACATGAGTTCGGATAAAAGGCATGTTGCAGAGTACGACGAGGTTCGTATGAGTGCCGAGCGTGCGTCATATCAGAGTTGGTTGGACCGGCGCGCAGACGAGGTCTTTCTCATCGCTGATGAGGCCAGGGCCAAGGGCCTTGATTTCTCAGATGAGGTTGAAATTCCACGTACCACCGACCTCGCAAGTAGAACCGAGAAACTGCTTGAAGAGTATCTCGACGGAATGAGTATCGAGGACGACTTGCGCAATCTCCTGCTGACCACAGACAGGGAAACCGCTGCTATTGAGATAGCCCTTGATGTAGCACGGAGGATGTATGCAAGGAATAATGACATTACCGAGGCCATCGACTCCGGACTTAGGGTCGGTCTCGGAGTGCTGACGGAAGCAATCCTAGTTGCCCCGCTCGACGGCATTGGAAGAGTGCGCATCATGAACAACGCCGATGGATCCGAGTTTCTATCCATTGACTTCGCCGGACCCATAAGAGCGGCGGGCGGTACAGGCCAAGCGCTGAGCGTCCTAATTGGTGACATGATACGTCGTGAGCTCGGCATAGGGAGGTATATCCCGACGACGCCAGAAGTTGAACGAGTCAAGGAAGAGTTTGGCCTCTACCGTGTCGGCCTACAATACAAGCCTCCTCCTGAGGAAATAGAGGTTATCGTGCGGGCGTGCCCGGTGATGATTAACGGGGAGGAGACTGAGAAGCAGGAGTGTGCGGGCTACAAGGAAGTTCGTAACATTGTGAATCCCAACAATTCGCCTCGTACTAGAATTCGAGGTGGAGTGTTGCTCGTAATCGGAGAAGGACTCTGCCTGAAAGCTCCGAAGATCCAGAAGCACACCGAGCGTCTGAAAATCCCAGGATGGGACTTCATCTCAGAATTTACCACAAAGGGAAAACAAGAAAGTGGAGAAGGGGGAGATGGGAGCGGATATTTTCACCGTAGAGAAATTCCGAAGAATGACAAATACATGCAAGATGTCATCGCTGGACGACCAGTATTCGGGGAGCCGGGGGAGCCTGGTGCGTTTCGGCTTAGGTATGGAAGGAGTCGTGCTACCGGTCTTGCCGCCGCTGGGATAAATCCTGTATCCATGCAGGCCCACGGTGGGTTCCTTTCCGTTGGTACTCAGATGAAAACCGAGCGCCCCGGAAAGGCATGCGCAGTCACTCCGTGTGTAGACATAGACGGGCCTACGGTACTCCTACGAGATGGTTCCTTCCGCCGAATCTCTACAATAGATGAGTGGGAATCCTGCTCCGCTGAAGTAATCACAATATGGGACTCTGGAGAGGTGCTCTCGGGTTTTGGAGAGTTCATTGAGAACAACAAGAAGCTTGTTCCATCGGGCTACAACAGGGATTGGTGGGCTGCCGATATCGCGGAGTCTCTGGATCACCCGGACAAGGTCGAAGTCTTCGCTAATATTCTCGGAATCGATAGATCCTTGCTCCCTTTAGGAATACCCTTCAATGGCGCTATCGAACGAGGTGGAGAGAGTTCTCTAGACCGTAGTTGGCGTCGGCGGGACTGGTCCCTATATCTGCAAGACTTGGTGATGAAGTGGGACTCTGCAAAAGCGATTAGTCTAGAGTATGGTGCGGCGGTTCCGCCACCATGGAACCCTTGGTGGTCAGACATGCCGATGTCATTCGCGCCCACAGTCATCGAGGCGCTAGTGAGTTCGTCCATCGAGAACGGGTCGTTACGTCTGCATGATGGTGCCACCGCCTGGTCACCAGACATCCACATCGAAGATATCGGACTGCCGGCCTCCTCAACTGGGAGTTGGCCGCGGTGGACTATGGTGCACAACCATGGTATTCTGAAATCTGCTCTGATGACACTCGGTATCGAACATCACCACAAAGGAGATGACATTGTTATCTCATCACACTGGGAGGGACTGATTGAGGGACTGGGGCTAGAAGTCGATAGTGGGTCTGTGCGTATCGCTGTCGAAGCCGGCCCTCATATCGACGACAGAATAGGCAGGATTCGTAAAGCAACGGACATCATCGCACAGGAGGATACTCGTCTAGAGGACTTGGAAGGTCGGCGGACGGTCGTCAGGATGAAGGCTGAAACAGCAGCAAGGCAGGAAGGACTCGGGATAGGAGACACCGATGCAGCGGGAAAAGCTGCGGCAGATGAAATCGAAAACCTTGGACCAGTAGACAAGGATGCCTTAAGGAAAGCCAGGATGCTAATTGACGAACACGAGGTTGACCGTTCTCTGTGGTTGGTCAGACGTCTATCGAAACTCCGCTGGGAGGACTCGGTTCCGTGTAGAGTGGGGTCTCGAATGGGCAGACCAGAGAAAGCTGGAGTGCGCGAGATGAAGCCAATGGTTCACGCTCTATACCCAATCGGTGAGAACGGGGGGCCACAACGACTGCTGGGGCAGGCCGCCGGCAAGGGTGTCATCCGAGTCGAGATGGGGCCACGCATGTGCGACAAGTGCGGGCAAGAGTCCCCGCATCTGAGGTGCCACAACCGACTGGTTTCCGGAGAAGCGGTTGAGTGTGGGGGGCGCACTCAGGAGAGTAAGCGCCGAGGCGGGCAGTTCAGACACAGGAAGGGGCAGAGAACTAGTGTTCCACTAGGCGGTATTCTAGAGATTAAGAGACGTGCGCTCGGACTTGACAGAGTGCCGAAAAGAATCAAGGCGGTCAAGGGCCTAGTCTCAATAGACCAGACCCCTGAACCAATCGAAAAGGGGATATTGCGAGCAAAGCATGAGGTCTCGGTGTTCCGAGATGGCACTTCACGCTACGACATGAGCGATGTTCCGATTACTCACTTCAAACCTAGCGAAATAGGCACTCCTTGGAATAAGCTGCATGATCTAGGATATTCTCACGACATCTTCGGTGCACCTCTCGACTCGGATGAGCAGATGCTTGAGTTGTTTCCTCAGGACTTCGTACCTTCCATACTAGCCAAGAGTCACCTCCTGAACACATGCCACTTCGTAGACGACTTGTTGGTACGATTCTATGGAATGGAGCCTTTCTACGAGGTTTCTGACGAGTCTGATTTGGTGGGTCATCTGGCTATCGGGCTCGCACCGCATACATCTGGCGGTGTGCTGTGCCGAATCATCGGCTGGACCGGTGCCTCTGCTGGATATGCTCACCCCCTGTTCCACGCTGCGAAGAGGCGTAACTGCGACGGTGATGAGGACAGTTTGATGATGCTGCTAGATGGTTTGTTGAATTTCTCTAGGTCAATCTTGCCAGCAGGCAGGGGTGGCCGGATGGACGCCCCTCTAGTCCTGAGCACGCGCATCAATCCAAGCGAGATTGACAAGGAGGCCCTCAATGTCGACTGTTCATGGTCCTACAACCGAGCATTCTACGAGGCGACGAAGTCGCAGCCACACCCGAGCGAGATAGAAGGAATCGTTGACTTGGTTAGTAACAGGCTTGGCGCTGTGGGGGAGATTCGCGGGTATGGCTGGACTCATGACTCGGGCCGACTCGACGCTGGCCCGAAGAATTCGTCGTACAAGACCCTCAAGACGATGGAGGACAAGATGCTTGCTCAACTGGCTCTCGGAACTGATTTGAGGCCTGTCAGTGCGCAGCGTGTAGCCTCGCAGGTCATCGAATCTCACTTCCTTCCTGATCTACGTGGAAACCTCATGGCCTTCACACGTCAGAAAGTTCGTTGCGTCAAATGTGCTGCTTCGTACCGCAGGATGCCGCTAGCGGGCAAATGTATCCAGACTGTTTCGGTGGGCGGTGGCCTAGTCGGCTCAAGAGATGGTGATAGCACCCTGTGCGGGGGCAATGTCGTTCTGACGGTCTCCGAGGGAGCGGTTCGCAAGTACATCAAGATAACCAGAAACGTCATCGAGAGGTACGGCGTCGACGACTATACCAAGCAGAGAGTCGCATGGATGACTGACAGCGTTGACTCTCTGTTCAATGACGACACAGTCACTGTGATGACGCTCAGCGACTTCGTCTAGTAGTTGATTTCTAAGATCCGCAGGACCTTATCCATCCACTGAAGCTTCTCTATCTTGGTCTCAGCATCAGTCACTCCAGACCACCTGCCTACGACATCAGTCCTAGTGCCCAGCATCGTAATTGATTCCTTAGGCACTCCCAAAGAGCGCACCACGCACGCGGCCCGGTCACCGTCGGTGAACCCTCCGGGATTGTGCATGCCAGGAATCGCTACAGGAGTCTGATGAGTCAGCACAAGAGGCGAGGGTGTTGATGCCCCCGCGGCTATCTCTAGAAGCGACTTCCACTCAGAAACGTTGTCGCCGTGGGCGTGCAGGAAGACTGGTATGCCCCGCTTGGCCGCTTCGATGATTCCTTGGCCGCCGTCACCATCGCTGACGACGCATGCCAAACGCGACCAGGCTCGTTCTGCCGTGGAGTCGGGCAGAGTTGAGAGCACTCCTGCGGAGCCGTCAGCTGCAACCAGTAGAACGGGTTGCTTCAGCACTCGCAGAACCTCTTCGGCCTCTACAGCTGCACCGAGGACTGCTACTTCTGTGGGTCTGAGTACCATTCTTCGAATCAGACCTGCCACTGTGGCAGCCCTACGGGGGCGGGTCCAGTCATTGATTTCCGACGCCTCGACTGCTTCGAGCATGGACAGAGCACTGTTGGAGTCGGAGTCAAGTTCCCACCCGAAATGCTCGCGGACCTCCGTCTGGATGGTAAGCAATTCGTCGACGACTGGAAGTAGGTCGGTCGGTCTGTTCATCTGGCCTCACTCCAGTAGAAGGGTACGGTGAGTGTTGAATAACCCTCGCGGCCCACTGCTTGCCAATGCCGATGCCACTTGCACTGCCACCAGTGGAGGACGAGGTCCTACTAGCTCGCTATCCCTTCCTACCCCAAGGCAGGGAGCACATGCGCAGCGTGCTAGAGAAGAATGGGATCTCAGTCGAGGGGCTGATAGACGAACCTTGGTTGGAGGACGTCAGGACCCGGGGACGACTACGCCTGCTCGACAGTGTGATGCACAAAGACGGTGCTGACATCGCGACTACTGTCGACATGTCAACAGAGATAGGCAGGATGACCGAGGTGCTTTCGTTCCTACACGCTATGCTGGTCGTCTGCGCCTCGTTCAACGAGAGGTTGTTGGCCCGATGGATAGAGGGTGAGGCGACTAGGGCCGACCAATTATTTGGAATGGACTCGGAGAATTTTGAGCTGTTGGCTGCTTCCTACCTGTCAGGAATCAGAAGCGAGATAAGCTCGGGTTCTGACGAGGTGGTTTACTGGATTCCGATGGCCGACTTCATAGAACTGTGCCCGAGAATCTCGGGCACCTACTGGCATCTGGCCAATCGACCGGTCATCAATGGATGGGTCTGCATGGATGCGGCTGTGGGAGAGAGTAGTAGGCAGCGTACTGCGAGGCTACTGAAAGAGAGGATTAGAGAGAATCTAAACCAGACCTGCACAGACAGAATGGACAAGATGAGTGAAGAGTTCGCGGCTCTGTTTGCCGATCCAGTTGAACGCATCACCGGGCTGCTCTCAGAGCGAGTACAGGCAGAGATGCCGATGACAGCTGCGGTTAGGGATGACTGGCCGCCATGCTTCGAGTCGGCGGTCTCCGAATTAAATCAAGGAATAAACGTAAATCATGTTGGAAGGGTGTTTCTAGCTGCCTTCTCGAAGTCAATTGGGATGTCGCGGGAACAGACATGCTCGTTCTTCGCAAACGCACCTGACTTCAATGCCGATACTACCTCATACCAAGTGAATCATGTCTATGAGCGCGACTACACACCGCACGGTTGCGCCGCCTTGAAGACCTCGGCGAGATGTCCAGTGCAACCTGGTGATGATAGGCTCTGTGACCAGGAGTGGATGAGTCATCCACTAAAGTACATCAGAGCCAAGCAGCGCAGCCGCTACCGCGAGGGTCCGCAGGCCACGGAAGAGCCCGAAGTCGTTGAGGAAGAGGTCGAGTCGGCCAATTCTTGATATGGGCCATCATTACATCGCAGCCCATACCGGATGAGTAGGCATGGTGAGGACTCTCGTACTGACTGTCGACCGAGACAATGACCTTGGAGTGAAGGCTGGCATCAGAGGTCCCGTCATCGGTCGCAAAGCGACTCTAACGGCCGCCCTGAAACTGGGCATAGCTGATCCTGAGGAATCTGACACCAACGCCATTCTTGGTGCCCTGCACCATCACGACAGGTTAGTTGAGAACGCCCAAGGCAATGATGAGATAGAAATCGCCCTACTTACAGGCGATGTTCGGGTCGGTCCGCGCAGTGACCGAGCCGTCGCAATGCAACTGGATGAGGTCATCCAAGAGTTTCAACCAGACTCCGCTGTCCTAATTACCGACGGGGCGGATGATGAGGCTTCTCTCCCCATCATCACCTCAAGGGTTCGCGTCGACCATGTTGAGAAGATAATTGTAAGACAGTCCAAGGGTATCGAGAGTACCTACTATTACATTGCTAAGGCCATCGATGATCCACGTTGGCGAGCTAGGTTGCTGGTTCCGGTCGCCATCTTCCTGATGATTATTGGGCTCGGCCTCATCATCCCAGGAGGTGGGGCTCTCATCGGCGCAATGCCTCTATTCATCGGCATCTGGTTGTTCGCCAAAGGACTCGGTTGGGAACATCAGTTAGAGCGTTTGATTATTGATATGCGAGAGAGCGCTAGCGGAGGAATATGGTCGTCTCTTCTCTGGGGTCTCTCGATTGTCTCAGTACTGCTATCCATCCTTACCGCATACCAGGTGTTCTCAGCCACGAACATCGAAATCGATGGATACGTAGCCTGGCTGGGTAGTGAATTCAATGTCGACGCAGTAAACAGAGACGTAGCCGTCTGGGCCATCGCCATCAATGAGGCCCTCACTTGGATTGTCGTCTCCGCCTTCTCTTTCGCACTCTCCCTAGGAGTTCTTAGGTGGAAGGAGGGGAGTTTTACTGGTCGCAGCGTACTACTATTGGGCCTAGGAGGGGTGGTGTACGCCTTCGCCAAGGCCGCACTGGTGGTCATACTCATAGAGATGGGAGGGTCTGACTTCAGTCTCGACTACCAGAGTGTCTCAGACACTTGGGGAATGCCCGTATTCGCAATACTTGGATACTACCTCTTGAGGACAGCTGTGCAATCGGTTACTGAGGACGAGGGTGCCAGAGGAGAAAACCGGTTCTGGGGAGTCTAATCAGTCCTCAAAGGTCGAATCCATCATGCACGCGGGGCATGTGACCCTGATTGGGCGTTTCTCTGGAATTCCGAGCGCGGCCTTGCAGTGCGGACATGCAATGGCCTGGGTCGCCTTGTCCTGACGTGTCTTTCCTGCCACACTGGGATCGTATCGAAATCGGTATCTATGGGGGTCGTCTACAAACTCGGGGCCCCCCTCCTTCTGCTTCTTCGGTCTTTTGAAAATCGACTCCTTACGCGGAGCTTCGGTAGGAAGTGTGGCTGTTGGTTGATCCTGATTGAAGCCACCGCTTTGGAAATTCTCAATCTCGGCCTCAATCTGTTCTACAGTCATACCGAGTTCTCTGGATGCCTTGTCTATGGCCAGCTTGCGCTCGTAGTCCGAAAGGCCGATGAAATGCTGCAGTATGACTGCTGGAATCCTAGTCATCTATCTCCCCGACTGCCGGAGAGGAATGGTCCCTTTGAATGCCGCCTACCTGCGTTCGCAGAGCAGTATGCCTAAGAGCATCCGATTGCGATTTCATGGCGATGTTTCCGGAATGCATCGAATGCCGGGGCACTCGGAGTATGTGCGGCATCTCCCCCTGCCCTCTACTCGCTGACATCAGGGGAAGGCTCCCTGTGGTGCAATCGGGCCCGGTCAGCGAGTTGGTCGGACCGAGCCCGCCATCGCTGTTCGTAGGCAAGCACGGCTACCCTGATGTAAGGGCGGGCCCTAGCGCGGCTTGGATTCCAGAAGACTCCGACGCCGCGCCTCTGGCCAGCGGCGACCCTGCCGATCTGTTCGGAAGACCTCTAGAGGAGGTTGCGGCCCGACACGCCAATCTCGTCACTGGTGGCAGTGTAATGCCCGTCGATAGCACCGCTTCGCCTAATGCGATGCTGGAGACCACACAGGAGATTGCTATGGCTGAGAAGAGCGTGGATGTGGAGCTTGACTTCGCTAGGCCAATCATGGTGGGAAGGAATCCCACCTTCGACAGCATGAGTACTCCTCTTGGCCCCTCCGGCGAAGTGCTACGAGCCGAAGTCGTCGGTCACGCCAGCATCCCGAGGAAGGTCGACTCGGTAACCAATGAAGATGACCTGCTGGCTGCCGATGCGATGGGTGAATTGACTGAGGCTTCAATTGGAGAAGCTCAAATCTCCCGCCTACTCTCCTCCGGACTTCTCGGCCGGGAAGATAGTAGGAAATTGGTTCCCACACGGTGGGGCATCACGGCTACCGACGATATGCTCGGGAAACGACTTTGGGGTCGGGTCAGAGACCACCCTTCGCTCGACAAGGTACTGGTCTACGAAGCCACCTATCTCGACAATGTGTTCCACGTTATCCTCACACCTGGTCTGTGGGCATTCAACATGCTAGAGGCCTGGACCCGGGGTAGTGTCTGGACTGGCACGGGAAAGGTGCTGGGGGATTGGGAGGATCTCAAGCCGCGCAAGGAGTACGCGCACCAGATAACTGGCGCCTATTACTCGGCTAGGCTGGGTGTGCTCGAACACATGGATTCGATACGACGCTCGGGGGCCTGCCTCATCTGGCGGGACATTGGTCCCGAATACTGGGCGCCAGTGGGAGTCTGGCTGATCAGAGAGACCGTTCGTGAGGCGATGAAGCAGACTCCGAGGCAGTTTGACTCACTCAAACACGCCATTGACTACGTCGCCCCTAGGGTATCTGCCCCTGACGACTTGCGTAACAGCTGGTTCGTCAAAAGGGGGCGGCAGACGCGGTTGGACTCATTCGCCTGATTATCGTGACTTCTTCAGGAATCCGCCTACAATCTCGCTCTCGGCCTTGACCAACTGCTCTGCCACTGTTGACTTGGACAGACCCAGTTTTGAGGCCAGACCCCTGATTGAGATTTTCTTCGGGACCTCATACCAACCGTGTCGGTGAGCGATTTTGATAATCCTGTGCTGCTGTAGGGTGGGGCCTTTCTGGACTAGTCCCTCAGAGGGCTTCGCCGTCGTGATTCTCTCTACTGGTATTGCCTCCCTGATTGCGTTCAGGAATGATACCATCGAAGCCTGTCTACCTGCTACTTGAACGACTAGACCATTAGAGGTGAAGTTGGTGCCAGCCAATAGAGTCAAATCTCTGGAACAGAAGAATTTCCCAATCGTGTCCGAATCGAAGTCCAGTACGACGAGATGATGGGTCAGGTAGTCCGAGGTCCACTCTTCGAGAATCTCGACGACCGTTATGCCGCCTATGCGAAATCCTGGTTCTGGGCACCCTCCATCCACGGTTATGCACTCACACATCACACGCATCCTACCGTCGATTTGGTCAAGAGTTCCGCGGTAATCCCAACTCACAGCCCGTAGGGCTGCTTGCGCCCTCGGGTCGTGCTCGATTGAAGGGATGGCGCACTCGACTCTGACTGCCCTCATTTCACGCCCCTCCGCTAGCGAGTAACGCGATGAGGTTATGAAAATGCTTCACAAGTGCTCAATGGTAGTCAGTTTCTCCTTCGGCGTGCCCTTTCCTCGTTTTCCACGATTGCCTGGGCGACCTCGGGAGAATAGCCTAGGTCCGATAGGTCCCTGACCTGCTTCTCTACTGCAGGAGGGTCAAGAGGGGCCTCAGATTGCATTGCATCGTCGACAGCCCATGTCTGGTCTGCGAACCCGGGTCTGCCTCGTCCACGCTGTGCCGTCAGAACCATTCCTGCAATCATAAGAACCGTTGCGCTGCCGATGATTAGCATCATGAAGGCGTTACTGCGCAGAGTGTGCAGTATCTTGCCAGAAACGTAATCGTCTTCGAGCGAATCCATGCACCCATCGCCATCGATATCACTGCCCGAAGAAGAATCCCAATTAATCAATCCCAATGGGCAGCTGTCTCTAGTGTCAGGAACTCCATCGCCATCGTCGTCCCAGTCCTCGGTCTCATCGTCGCATCCGTCTCTGTCATAGTCAGAGTTGAGTGAAATACTGGTCGGGCACTGATCCTCGATGTCAAAGATGCCGTCACCGTCATCGTCGAAGTCTACTGAATCCTCGCAGCCGTCAGAGTCGTAGTCGGATGCGAGAGTCGAGACCCATTCCGAGGTAGGGTCGTCCTCGC
>CBFHQW010000005.1:0-30608 GCA_965658085.1 Candidatus Thalassarchaeum sp. | reverse complement strand
TGACGCGATGGGTATTACTTGGCCACAGGAGATAGGTCGGTGGTTGGGGTGCTCATCTGATGACAGCGGATGGTACGGTCCTGACGGAGGAGGTCATGCCGACATGTCCGCCGAAGAGTGGCTCGACGCTGGCCAGGGCAACGGCAACATCCACTATGCAATTCCGTTCAAGAATCTGGTCTGCGATGGTATCAGCGAATATGATCCTATGTCAGAATGGCCTGCCAGCTGTGGAACCGGGCCCGAAGATGCGAACTATGGTCAGAACTGGAGGCATTACACAATCATCGCCCCTGAGTACGGCTCCAACGACAATCATACAGGATACCTATGGACTATTGATACGACCGATCCAACCAAGCCGTTCCTCGTTTCCAAATGGAGACTTCCGGGCCAAGGCATGCTTGCCAACGGTAGCAGCCATCCTCAGCACTACATCCCTGGCGGCTACATCTACAGCCCGCACAATGGTGACGTCGGTCTCAACGGTCACGCCTATTGGACCCACTATCATGCAGGTGCTTGGTTAACTGATCATGGCCATTCATGGGACGAGTTGGTCTGGGAGAACGGCTACCCTGAGCCTGATCGAGGATACACGGCGATAGTTGAACTCGCCCCCACCCATACAATCGGATACTACCTTCCTTCAGGGCCCGAATGGACTGACAACGCGAGTGAGTCGATGGGGTATGACATGGCCGACTGCTGGGCATCATGTATGATACCGTTCGACTGGGGCCTCCAATACGATCCCCGGGGGTTCGTTCTAATCTCAGAGATGGTCAGTGGAATCTACGTCGTGCAGTTCGACGAGGACTACGACCCTCGCTACAACTACCCGGCCCTCTGGCAGGCCGAGGCGAGTGATGACTGAGTTGATTCAGATGCGCATGAAGGCGCTTGCCGCTATTCTCGTTCTGATTCTGATGATGCCAACCGCAGCAGCTCATGGGGCCGATACATTCTCGTTCATCATGCGAAACGAGTCGATCCAGCCAGACACTGCGCAAGTCATACAGAACGATACTATGATTTTCATCAACACGGCTGACTATGATCGAAGAGTGGCCATCGACAGCGATGGAGACGGTACGGAAGAGATGGACTGCGTCGCTGGCCCCTCAAATTCATCATCCACTGAAGACGAGTGCCATCTATGGTTGGAGCCTGCCAACTGGAGCGAAGGAAGTTACGAGGTCAGAGTCTATTCGAATGGCAGCCTGTGGCAGAGCATCGACCTTACCATAGTACTAGACAACCACACTGAGACCTTGCCCCCTGAAGGCTTTGTATTCGGACCGGATCCGGGTGAGCCTGAAGAGGACGATATGTCGAGCATGCTTCTGAGTGCCGCCGTGCTAATGGCTGGTGCCGCTGCGATTGTTTGGGTTATTCGTAATGTGAAGGAGGATGAGGAAGAGTGAGCCGAGTCCTAGCTATTCTGATGACCGCCAGTGTCGTTCTGGCAGGATGCCTAGGGGATGCTGAATCAGACGTGTTCTACGGAGATGACATCAATCCTCCAGTACCTGTCGAGGACTTCATTCTGATTGACGAGAATGGAGAGGAGTTTTCTTTCTCAGAGTTGGAAGGTAAGGTGGTTGTCGTCGCTTTCCTGTTCACTCGATGCAAGGACATCTGTCCCGTGGTTAGTGCCAACTTGAAATATATCTCACAAGAATTGGGCGATTTATACGGCACTGAAGTGGCCATACTGTCAATCACCGTAGATCCATGGAGAGATCATGCCACAGTTATGCACACCTACGCTGAGCAGCGCGGCCTCGACTGGCCTCATCTGACCGATTCGGAGGGTGACAGTAACTTCTCAGATTTATACGATGTATGGTCCAATTTCCATGTCGGATTGGAGTCTAATGTATCTGACCTTGACTTGGACGGCGTTGCTGACTACTTCGACATCTGTCCAGATACTCCCGAAGGTGAAGCGATCGATGACGATGGTTGTGGCCTTGAGTCGCAGCAGTCCGAGGGAGATTTCTCAGTCAAGCACGAGGGGCATAAATACTGGGTAGACCACACAACTGGAACGATTATTGTCGACAAGCAGATGCAGCAAAGAGTTTGGTGGGGGGATGCGGACTGGATTCCAGAGTTGGTGCTCGAAGACATCTACATGTTGCTGGAGGAATGAGGATGCGCGAGGAAACGGTCGCCCTCCTACTTGCGTTTATCCTGCTCCTACCGGGATGTGTTGCATCTGAGGACGAAGTGGATTTATTCGGGGTCGAGTATAGGGAACCTCCTGAAGCGCCCGACTTTACTCTCTTTGATCAGGATGGAGAGTTGTTCACACTCTCCGAATACGAAGGTAAAGTCGTAGTCGTTGCATTCGTCTACACCTCTTGCCCCGATATATGCCTAGTCATTTCAGCCAACCTAGACTACATCGACCAAAACCTCGATGGTTATTCCGATGAAGTCGTAATTATCTCAGTCACAATAGATCCAGCTCGAGACACAATCAACCATCTCGCTGAGTGGACCGATCTGATGGGCTATGATTGGCATCACCTGACTGGACCTACATCCACCCTCCAAGATACTTACAGATTATGGAATGTGATAGTGGATAACGAGCACATAAACGCCAGTCAGCCGCCCGAGGATGAGTCAAACCGAATTGCAGTGCTATACCCCGACAATTCAACATTCCACCATGACGAAAACGGAGTGGGGCTGAGCGGGAGTGATTTCGCAACGCGGGTTTTCAACGAGTCTAACATCAGTTATGACATGGCTGAAGGAATTATCGGGGACTGGCAGTCAGATGGCGAATGGTCATGGGTGCTGCACGCATGGGATGTAGAGAACGAATCTTGGACAGTGACCCAAGAGAGTGTCTCATCCATTATCCTCAGTACTGGCACTCACCTTGCTTGGGCTGCCAGTAACGCTGATCTTGACAACCTTCCTCCCGGCGTGGACTGCGATGGTCGCGGCTGGGTAATGGGATCCGGAGGCGGGGCTCACTGCATGTGCGATGACGGCTATGAGAGGCCGGAAGGAGATTGGTTATCTTGCATAGCCGAGGGCACGGGCAGTAGTGATGGTGCCGACGAGGTAGATCCACACGAGGAGTCCTTGGGAGAATACGAGGTTGGCCACTCGACGGTGACCTTTATCCTCGACAAACAGTTGCGAAAGCGTGTCGCCTACTCAGGAATTTACTGGGAGGCGGATGAGTTCATTCACGATCTGAAAGCACTGGTGGACGAGTAAGAAATGGTTGTATTCTAATCATAGAAACTGCTAACTGACAGCAAGTAACGATTCTTGACGGGCGCGATAACCCACGTCTTTGATATACCATAGATTCTGTATTTTAGGCATGGCAGATGGAGATGGAGTGCCTCGCTCATTGTTCCTCGCGGGACTGATGTTTACCAGCGTGATGGTTGGAGTGCTGTTCTTCGATATCCAAAAAGAGGGTGAGAATTTAGCTCCAGTGATTGAAGGAGACATCCCGACCAACATCCTCATCGGCAGCATCGATTCACTGAGTCTGAGCATCACAGACGAGATGATGAACGAATTGACTTTGTCCGTATCTCTCAGCGGTAACGAGATTCAGCATCAGATGGATGCTGATGGCATTCTAATCATCGACATCTCCCAACTTGGAATCGGGAGCCATGTAGTCAAGATAGTGGCCACTGACAGCATCGGCCAAGAATCAAAGTGGTCATCCGTATTCATGATTGAATACCCGGATGAGGGGTACACAGTAATCGTAGTCAGCAGCAACGAGATAACTGTCGAGCGAGGGAATAGTACCACGGCCTCAGGAGTCTTAGTCCACCAGAGTATGAATACCTGCAATCTAGAGTGGTCTGACGGCGACATAGACGAGTTCAGCCTCAACCTGCCATACGACGAGGAGGGCAGGTTCGATCTAGGGTTCTCAAACATCCAAGAGAACTTGACCATCACGGTCAGGGGGACCTGCGGTACCTGGGTCGACTCAAGTGAAACTGAAGTATTCAACATCACAGTCACTGAGCCAGCGGCAGAGCCAGAGCCTACTCGCGGATGCACCGACTCGGAGGCCAACAACTACGACGAGGCCGCTGAGGAAGATGATGGTTCATGCGAGTATGACGAGCAGTAATTGTGATTAGAGGATTGGCATCCGTCGAAGTCGCTCTAGATCGGGCTGGTACAACTCGCGGATATCGTCCAACTCCAGAATGAGCATCGCTAGGCGCTCTAGTCCTAGACCCCAAGCACAAACAGGCCACTCAGTTCCGAGTGGTTCTGTAACTTCGGGCCGGAATATACCGGAGCCACCGAGTTCGAGCCATTCCCCTCTCCACATAACGTCTACCTCAACACTTGGCTCAGTGTAAGGGAAGTAGGCAGGGCGTACCCTGACGTCTGGGAAACCCATCTTGGAGTAGAATGTCTTGAGCGTCGAAATTAGCATCGGCAGGTTGGCCTCGGACTCGTGGATTATACCTTCAATCTGGTAGAATTCAGGAAGATGAGTTCGATCTATCGACTCTTGGCGGAACACCCTACCGATTCCAAATACTCGGCAGGGTTCGTGCGGGTTCTCGGCG
This sequence comes from Candidatus Thalassarchaeum sp., assembly GCA_965658085.1. Classification (GTDB taxonomy): domain Archaea; phylum Thermoplasmatota; class Poseidoniia; order Poseidoniales; family Thalassarchaeaceae; genus Thalassarchaeum. The sequence goes on along the minus strand of CBFHQW010000005.1, from coordinate 26,022 downwards.
ATGTGGCGGACGGTGTTGACCGTAGTATGGGTCCTGAGAAGGGCCTTCTTCGCCTCTTCCTGATTGAAGGGAGTCCCCCAGCCCCTGCTACCGGTGTCGTGCCCATGCTCGTGCACTCTGGCCCACAAATCTAGGTACTCCTGTTCGACCTCGACCTGCTTTGGCTCGGAGAGGTAGAAGGTGTCCTGCATGGTTCGAGCTGGATGGGACTGAGGGATGAACAGTGAATCCATGTTCCAGCCTGCCGACTGGACGAAGTCACCCTCGATCTCGGAGAATCCCATCTCGAGGAAGACCGAGCGAATCATCTCGATTAGTGCCTGCATAGGATGAGGTCTGCCTCCAGAGGGAGTAGGAGTGGGGGCGTTGACATCGAACGGCTTGAATCTTGCATCCCTCCAGTCATCTCCTTGGAGCAATTCGGGAGTTACATCTCCAATCAGATTGACTTCTTCAAGCATTGATGCATCGACCGAAGATCCTGCTTCAGTGAGGGCCCAATTCCGTGAAACACGCTCCTCCACTACAATCAGACCCTTACGGGATGAGAAGTGACTCACCATGTCAGCATCCAGTGTGGACTGCTTGAGAGGACCGGCCGATAGAGATTCGATGAATGCGGACCTCTGCTCGATGACAGAACTCACCGAGTCCTCGTCCTCAGCTACCATGGAGCCTGCCTCGAGCCTGACTCCCAAGGCCTTGAGCAATCCGACTCCCGGGCCGGCCTCATGTCGCTCGAACTCAGATGACAATGCAGCCATCGTCCTGTCGTTTGGCTTCTGCTCACTAATCCACCCCCACAGCCGGGCCTCAAGCAACCCTGCAGATACGGCCGAGGAACCCTCTTCACCTAATGAGACAGAGTTGACTCGTTCCTCAAAGACCTCGACTAGTCCGGCTTCTGTGAGGCCTGCTCCAGCTCCGGCTACGTGGACCTGATCATCCCAGCCCGTCGCCGACAGTAGTTGTTCTAGAGGCCACGAATGGGCGGGTTTTGATAGCATCACACGCAGCATCCGGCGCTCGTTGTTGCCCAGATCCATCGTACCACCTCGAACCTTGTCGAATTGGGCCATCCACTTGATGCTTGTCAATGCGCCGCCCTAAGGGGCGGCGGTTACTCCTCCTCGGACTCCCAGAGGAGAGTCGAACATGAGTTACAAGAGTGAGTCTTCGGCTTTGGTCCATCGACCCAATCGAGATTACCACACCTCCCACATAGAACTGAGGTCCTGATTGGTGGCTCCAAAGTAGTATCAATCCGGTACATCACCCGGCCAGCATCTGGCATCTTGGTGGAATCGGGCTCCCATGCGGCGACCTTCTCGGGATCTGTATTCTCCTCAACAGCCATCCCTATTCCGGCGACCAGAAGCACGATTCCAGCAATTGCAAGTGGGGCGGCTATGGCTAGGGCAAAAGCGGAGACGCCCGATGTTAGGATGATGCCGCTGCCGAGTGCAATGCATACCCACGCAGCGAGGACCGTGTTGGTCCTGAGGTTGCTCTCAGGCGCTAACTGCACGGGCCTTCGAGAGGTCCCGGGTGCATGAAGATGGCCCTGAGACCATCGTTTCTAGGATGTAGGGTTCAAGAGTCTGAGTCTGTCGTCTTGGAGCGCGCCTCAGTAGCTCAGCCCGGTAGAGCATCTGATTTGTAATCAGACGGTCGGGGGTTCGACTCCCTCCTGGGGCTCCAAAATTCCACTGTGAAAGGTCAAAGGGCGAGTTGCCCCGGGAGGCTGACATGAGTGCACTAATAGTAGACGGTAAGGCGCTTGCACTCAGTCTCGAGAAGGGGTTGCGTGAGCGAGTAGAGGCTCTCAAGGAGAGGGGTGTATCTCCTCATCTTGCAGTAGTAATCGCCGGGGATGATCCGGCCAGTCATGTCTATGTCCGCAACAAGCAGCGGGCCTGTGAGAGGTGTAGTATTCTGAGTACCCGTATTGACCTTCCTTCCAACACTACGCTAGAAGATATACTCGAAGTGGTCGCAGAACTGAATGCCGATTCATCAGTGCACGGGATTCTGGTCCAGAGTCCGGCACCCGAAGGAGTTGACGAGCTCGTCATCGCATCAGCTATTTCACCGAAGAAAGATGTCGATGGGTTCCACCCCGCTAACCTCGGCAAACTGGTGCAGGGCGATGCCAGTGGGCTGCTACCTTGTACTCCATCTGGTGTGCTGATGATGCTCGAGAAGAAGGGCACCGGGATCAACGGTGCGAAAGCGGTCGTGCTCGGACGCTCGAGGATAGTAGGTATGCCGATGGCACTAATGCTGGCCCAGCGAGGAGTGGATGCAACAGTGACCATTGTGCATTCGCGAACCGAGGATGCAGCGGCGCTGTGTCGCGAAGCTGACATCGTGGTGGCAGCAATCGGCAAGCCTCACACTGTGAAAGCTGATTGGATTAAGCCCGGAGCCTTCGTAGTCGATGTCGGCATTTCGAGGACAGGTGACGGTGGACTAGCCGGAGATGTCGATCCTGGAGTTGAGGAAGTCGCTGGTTGGTTGACCCCGGTCCCAGGGGGTGTCGGTCCCATGACCATAGCCATGCTGATGGCCAACACAGTGAGTGCGGCCGAGTCCCTTTAGAACACGCCCAAATCAAATCTCGCGTCTTCAGTTGCGTGAATTCGAGGGTCCCAGGGCGGTGAGAATGTGAGATTCACATGGACACTGTCTACTCCTTCAGTAGATAGTGCTGAGCGATGCACTGCGGCCATAATCTCAGGTGCAACTGGACAACCTGGGCTAGTCAAGGTCATGTCAATCTCTGCGTGTACTCCCTCGTCTCTCTCCTCGATTCTGATGGCGTAGATTAGCCCCAGCTCGGTGACTGACATCTTCATCTCGGGGTCTTGTACCTCCCCTAATGAATCGGTGATATCGGACTCTTCTACCATGGGGATACCTCACTGAAGCAGGACTGCCTCCTCGCAGACCCGTTTGAACATATTCAGAAAGCCATTGGCCCTGCTTGGCGTGAGCGAGGAGCGGATACCCATCGCCTCGGCATATTCGGGCTCCATCTCAGCCACCTCGGAGGGATTCATGCCGTTTACGGCAATCGCCGTCACCGCCATCAGACCCTGCACTATCTGGGCATCAGCACCTCCTCTCAGGAGAAATCCTCCATTTTCATCGACTGCGCATATGATGTGAGCTCTAGACTGACAACCGTGGACTTGGTTGCCGTCATTCCACTCTTCCTGAGGGAGCGGTGATGGATGCAATTTGGCATATTCGAATAATAGCTCGTATCTCTCCATCGCATCGAAGCAGGCACGGAACTCCTCAACCACAGGGTCAAGGTGCCCGGGCCACTTCCTGTCCTCTGCCATACTACTGCGTCCTAGAGGCCCGCCTTGAACGTGACTAGGCGGTTAGGCGAATCTCTGCACCACTTCACCTAGGTACTCTACGAAGGACTCTGCTTCTCCCATGGTATTGTAGATCCAGAACGAGGCGCGGTTTGTAGACGGGACTCCCAAGGCGTCCATTAGAGGTTGGGCGCAGTGATGGCCGGTCCTGACGGCGAAACCACCCTCGTCGAGAAGCAGTGCGAGGTCCTGAGACTGGATGCTCTCGTGCAAGAAGGAGACGGCCCCACTGCTGTCTTCTCTCTCGGGGTCACCATAAATCCTGATTCCAGGGATTTCTCTCATCCTAGATGCAGTCCAAGAGGCGATGTCATTGATGTGAGAGTGGACCTCAATCATGTCGAACTGGTCGAGCCATTCCACAGCGGCACCCCATCCTATCGCCTCGGCAATCCGAGGAGTCCCGGTCTCAAACATGGCGTGGCCCTCTTGGAATGTCGAACCTTCGGTGGTGACCCGCTTAATCATCGAGCCACCGGTCATGAACGGGCCCATCTCGGCCATCGCATCTCGCTTTACCAGTATACACCCTATTCCTGTGGGTCCGGCCATTTTGTGAGCCGAGATAGCGACGAAGTCGGCTCCCAGAGAGTCGAAGTCAATCCTTTCGTGAGGCGCCCCCTGCGCGCAGTCAATCAGCACCCGAGCACCAACGGAGTGCGACATCTCTACGATGTCCTCTACAGGATTGCGCACCCCCAAGACATTGCTAGTGTGTACGACGCAGACCAGTGAGGCTCCATTCAGAGCTACTTCGAAGGCGTCCATGTCGAGAGTGAATGACTCGGTGTCTATCGGCACGTACCTGACCTCGACGCCCTTGTCGATCGACATCTGCTGCCACGGCACGATATCAGCATGATGCTCCATCTCGGTCAGAACGACGACATCTCCCTCGCTGAGATTTTCTCGTGCCCAACCGTAGGCGACTAAGTTGATTGCCTCGGTGGCACCGCTGGTGTAGATCATCTGATCAGGTGAAGTCCCAAAGTAGGATGATATTCGCTCCCGGGCGCTCTCAAGAGCGGTGGTAGCCTCGTCTGCAAGAGTGTGGTTGGCGCGGTGGGCATTAGAATTGTATTCCTCATAGTAGCGAGACATGGCGTCGATGACGCACTGCGGCTTCTGCGAGGTCGCGGCGTTGTCGAAGTATACGAGTTTCTTACCATTAGGCAGAGTGCGTCCCAAAATAGGGAAATCGCCCCGTATAGCCTCAATATCCAGAGCCATTGCTGTTCCTCGGGCATTTCGAACAGACGGTCCGATATCAACTCGCGCTCGAGTATTCCGGGGATAATGAGTAGGATTCTTCTTACCTTATTCCCTAGAAGAAGAAAAAATTCAGAAAACGACTGAATCGCACATTGGCAGGGGATGTTTATTGTTCACAACCCCCATCGGCCGGTCCATGGCGGGCCATGCTGGACAAGACACGGTCGAGCGGCTCGGGAGCCGTGACCTCAATCTGGATGGGGAAATTATCAATCTCGCTATCGTTGGATCGAGTAGGTTCTATGACTTCATGGCCTTCGAGATAGCCGTTGAATCTTGGGTAGACGATAACGGCTACCCGGACATGATTATCGTTGGTGGTGCGAGTGGTGTTGATTACATGGCCGAGCGCTGGGCCGACAACAACTCGGTTCCGATAGCTGTATTCACTGAGGAGTGGAGTGACCCTAATAGAAGTCTAGTTGACAGGGGCAGGGCCGAGGCCGCTAACACCCTGACCGAGAAGATTCTGGGTGGGGCCTCACATATCCTAGCAATGCCATCTCCGACTAGCAAATGGACGAGAATAGTGATTGAACAGGCAGCTTCCAGAGGCATCCCCACAGATGTTCATGAAGTGGAATGATTGGTGCTCCTGTCGGGATTCGAACCCGAGTCGCCGGGATGAAAACCCGGAATGATGGGCCGTGCTACACCACAGGAGCGACGAGGTGACGACAGACGTCCCCCCCATAACGATTCGTCACGGAGGGTTGCCCGATCCTGCGGTGGTGATGGTCTGCGATTCGGGCGTGCCGTCCTGATCGGAATCTATGGTGATGACCGTGACGGTGATGCCTTGAGATGTGCCAGTGACGTAGTCAATCTGGAATCCGACCCAAGTGCTGTTGGTGTGGTAAGCATGTCCGTGGGAGTTGATGTTCCACTCGAACACGGAGTGTGAGAGGTAGCCCTCCTGCAGCACCTCGATGCTACCAGTGGAAGAGAGCGAGAGGTTTCTCGCGTGCCAGATGTTGTTATTGGCCGCGGAAGACACGTTGCCGTCAGCGTTGTCGTCCCTCTGGCCCATGTAGTGACGGTGGAACACCCTACGGTTGAGGAAGTCGTCGTTGTTGGTGTCAGTTGCCTGCCATGTCCGGCTCAGATAGTGATAGGTATCGGGACTGCCGTCTGTGTTGTTGTCCCACGCTGTCAAGGTGGCGACTCTGATACGGAGGGTATGCGGCTGCTGCCATGAGTTGCGCCATATCTCCATCGAGCGCGTCTCCTCAGAGACATACGTCCATCCATGGGCGTGTTCATCGAGGTACAACGTCTCCCTAACCCGTCTGAAGACATGTTCCTCAGAGCCGTCCTCGTTGGGGTCCCACCATGTCAGGGTAGCGGTGTATGTCTCGCGCTGCTCCAGGTGGGGGTCGAAGTCCCAGTCGGTCGCATTGGACATGTGTATGGTCCTCTGCTTCCACTCGAGTGCCCCATCCGCATCGTCGTCGACCATGCGAGTCAGTGCGAACCGGTGGATGTGGTGCTCCACCATCCCCCAGTCCCAGTGCTGGTGCCAGCCTCGCATGCGGGCAGTATAGTCGAGGTCGCCGTCGTGGTCAGTGTCGACCTTGAGGACCCCCGCTCGCCATGTCCACTGCAATTCGATAACGCCGTTGGAGTCGTTGTCGAACTGAGCGGTGTTCTGCTGGAGCGCACGGACCACATCGACATTGCCGTCGGAGTTGGTGTCCCTGACTACGACCGCTCTCAGGTTGTCACGATGGCGGTCGGCGTTGCCGTCCTCGGTGGGGTCCCAGACCCATGAAGTATGGTCGATTGCCATCCAGCGCTCGGGCGTGCCGTCATCATTGCCATCGATGCGATGAATGAGTCGAGAGTGCGAGAAATAGGCAGTCAGGACCGAACCGATGCCCTGATCGACCATCCTCTGGTCCCGATTCAGGATGACCCTGCGCTCCAGATTCCCATCTTGGTCGGCATCAGTCCTGGCATGAACGAACAGGTGTATGTTGACGTCCTCGTAGGTGCCATTGTCCCAAGTCCATACGGTCCTGGTTAGGACGTCGTGTCGCTCAGGTATGCCATCTGAGTTCTGATCGACGAGGTCCATCCCCCTGAAGCGTGTGAAGAAGAGGTCATCTTGCCCGTCGCCGTCACGGTCGTGCGAGCATTGGGTGTTGCGAACTAGAATGATGCGTTCGGGACCCGGGACACCGTCCGAGTCGAACCAGAACACGCCTACTGTCCTGTGGCAGAGGGTCTCTGCGACCCCGTCGTTGTCCCAGTCCTCCCAGAAGCTGTCGTTCCACCACGTGGCCGTTACTTGCGAGATAGAACGCGAGTAGGTCTGCTCTTGCATAGAGGAGTCGTCGATGTCCCCCCATGCCTCGTCGAACACGGGTTCGACTATCTCAGTCCTCGCTGCGTTCTCGAGGGGGATTGGGGCGAGTTCATCCTCCGAGGGAGCCTCGTCCCCGTTGACGACGCTGCTCTGAATCATCAGGGGGTCGCTCGGGATGGCGTCGGCCTCCTCCTCGTCACCAACCTCGTCACGCACTGATTCCTCATCAGTGGTCACCCAGTCATCGACCTCTTGGTCGTCATCATAGTATCCATCTCCATCTGGGTCGAAATCAGACTGCCAGTCGTACTCAGAGTCGCTCTGGGCCTCAGTAACCTCGTCGACATTACCATCGCCATCAGGGTCGAGCCCCAGCTCGACTTCGTTTTCTAACTGCTCCTCAGCCTCGCCCTCCAGTTCATCCTGGAGCTGCGCAGCCTCTAGATCGTCTGCGACTGAAACCACTTCGACGTGGAACACGCGCTCAGAGGTTATTCCAGTGGGTCCTGTGGCAGTCACACGGACCACGTAGATTCCTTCTTCGGAGTACTGGTACGATTCATCGGCCATAGCCGGGTCGGATGTGGAGCCATCACCCCAGTCGATTGAGACAGAGGTTGGCCCCAGTGGATCCTCTACTACAGTGGCAATGCTGAGTTCACCTGCCAGATTGAGGTGTATGCGCCCTTGAGGCGAGGGATTGGTTGAGACGGTGAGCAATGGGGCTTTCGCGTCGTCTATTCTTATCGATTCCTGCGCAGTGGCTAGGAAGCCCGAGGAGTCAGTGACCGATACACGGACCGAGTAGATTCCCGGCTCACCCCAAATATGCTGACCGGCGAGGTCGCGCAGAGTGGCGCCATCTGAGAAGTCCACCTCCACCACCAGATTGTCGCCATCAGGGTCAGTAGCATCCACGGACCAAGCAATAGGGACTCCTGCAATGCCCTCGGAAGGAAGTTCAAGTGAGACAGTAGGCGCCCTGTTAGGCTCAATCAGTGTGAATATGACCGTTGCCACAGTAGAAGCACCCATTGAATCAGTCAACTCTACCTCGATGGTGTGAGTCCCAACTGAGAGGAATCCCGCATCATAGGCCAAGCTGTTGGATGTCTGGACGAGTACACCATCGAGACGCCAGTTGGCGATGAAAGGGGCGGTTCCTTCCTCAATGACAGCGTTTGCGATGATTAGGTCGCTGGCCGAGGTCGGCGAGCCTTCGATAGTCACACTGGCAGTCACTACCGACGGCTCTGGGCCGATCTGCTCGACAATCTCATCGGTGGCACCCAAGCATCCAGAACCCAGCATCAGAGCAACTAGGAATAGACCAGTATGGATTCGGCGACGGTTGTTTCTTTCTCGGGAAGTCCTGTACATCAATCAGAGGGCGCCTCTTTCCACCTTAAAGGAAAGTGGGTCATTGGATTTGTCAAAGCCTCGAAGAGAGAGGCTCCACGAGCGTCGCCCACAGCCTCATGCCCTCTTCCGTAAGCTGGCGGTTGGTGCGCAATCCACTCCTTTTGCGGGTGATTAGTCCCTGCGATTCAAGTCTCTTCAGGTGGTGCCCCACCAGTTGCTGACTAGTCTCGAGTCTCGATGCTAATTCCCTCTGTGTCGGAGAGGGCCGTCCATCCTCTTGCTCGGCTATCGAGCGCAGCACCATCAGAGCCACATCACTGAGTTGATTGGCATCGACCGGACGAGGTAGGTTGGACAACTCTGCGGCGCGATCGACTGCCGAAGTGTAGTAGCGCAGTAGGCGACCGTCGCGCCTGCACCACACACGGTCCTCGTTCTCGAGAGTTCTGAGATGATGCACTGCCTGATGATTACCCATCTCAAGAGCGCGAATTATGCCAGAGAGGTGGCAGCCGGGATGTGCGGTAAGAAATCCCTCGAGTCGCCCTCTCTGGTAGGTTCCGGCCAGTGTGCCGGAACCCTCAGTGGCCCTGAGTTGTGAGAAGCGCCCCATGGACCTGACCATCTTCGCCCTTGTCGGCTCATCTCCCGCTGAAACCAAAGCGAGAGAGAAAAGGATGACTGCGAGGAATGCAGAGATATATGGAACAACTGGTAGTGAGAAATCTAGGATGGTTTCTCTACCTTGAGAATCCGGGGTTTCCTGTTGGAATTCCTGCTGGCCATATGAGATGATTCCATTGATGGACCATGTCCCGGCCGTCGAACCACTCACTGAAACATCTACCAACTCGCCCACAACAGGGCTGAGGAACAGTCCTGCCTCAGGCTGCGGCTCGTGCAGCAGGCCCTGAGAGTCCTCCAGCATCCACACACCAGGAGATGTTCGCACCCAAGTGGCCTCCTGATCTGCGGCAACGGAGGGAGCGGTAACAATGAGCAGTGTAGTCAGCACTGCAATGATGGAAACCGTGCGTGTTGCACACGCTGGCGCCCTTGCCATGCGAAATCGGAGATGCTTGCAGGGGTTAAGGGTCGTGGGTTGTCGCGTTTGTCAGGAATCATTACTCGCTGTCAGCTGCTTCCGCTAGTCCCGTCCACCAGCCCATCAAAGGCAAAATCAGCAACAATCCCAATAATCCACCGACCAGCCATGCTAGCGGGTTCTCAATTAGACTGAGAAACTCGTCACCCCAAATCCCAAGCACTATTCCCTCCATACCGAACCTTATGCCCCGGCCAAAGAGGCCCGCTGCGATGAATAGCCTGAGGTCCATCCTACCCGCACCGGCTGCCCAAGCCAGCGCCTTGTATGGAATTGGGGAGACTGCTGCGAGGAATATACCAGCAGACCCGTATCTAATCATCAGGGCATCGAGTCTGGAAACTGTAGCATCGCTGGCGAAACGCTCGAGTATCGGTCTACCAGCATAGGCACCGATTCCATATCCTCCTACTGCTCCAACCACGCTAGATAAGGTAGCTACTAGGACGATGGTTAGGATATCGAGAGAGGTATCGGCTCCGAGGACCATAGGGATGACCAGCAAGTCAGGAGGTGCTGGTTGGAAGGCTGCTTCAGAGGCCGAAACAACGGCCAGACCAAGTAGACCCCATTCGTCCGCCCAATCGATTATCGAGCTTACAACACCCTCTAACACGTACCCTCGTCCCTCCTTTTCGGGATGAACGTTGCTTCCCGTGGTCACCGACTAGGCGCAGAGGCGACCCCTGAAAGCGCAGCCAGCCTCCGCCCGAGCATGGCGGTGGGTGAGGTCTTAGACACGGCTGCGCTAATCGCGTGGCCTCTGGAGAGGATGCGTGGCAGCCTTGTTGTCCATTCCCAGAGGGCAGAGCTCTCCCGAATATCGCCTGATCGTGAGATTATACTCGATGCAGCAGGGCTAGAATGGGCATCTCCGGGATCTTCTGCGATTACTCGAGCTAGTGACCTAGCCACCGCCACAGGAGACATGGCTGGCCTATCGCCTGTCGATCTCGAATTGCTGGCTCTGGCGATCGAGAGGGCCGCAACTCTGGCAACCGACGATTACAGGTTGCAGAATTTGTGTGAGTTGGGAGGAGTGCCTTGGCTCTCTGTGACCACGGAGGGAATAAGTTCACTTTGGTCCTGGGAGTTGCGCTGTACGGGATGCGGGGTGGTCCTCCCCCCTCCCAACACACCTAGTTCTCGTCGAGAGCTGGGGACCTGTTCAGATTGCGGGTCCACCCTCAAACTGAGTCGCAAGAGGGACTGATTATTCAGCCTCGTCAGCGACATCTTCAGTCATACCGCCTCTGTCCATGTCGCGCTCGGCTTCTGATGGGCTTCTTACCTCATTAACTGCCATCTCATACTCGCCCTTAGCCAAGCCGAGACTGCGGGCCAACTCTGGTATTCTCTTAGCGCCGAAGAACAGTACTGCGATTCCAATCAGAAACGCCATCTCTGTGGGTCCTATTGCCATGCTATCGCCCCTAGGTGAGAGTGGTCTCGTTCAAATGCTTCGGCTCAGTAATCCGTCAACCGCCAGAAACAGGAGGAAGGAAGGCTATCTCGGAAGAGTCGGCTAGTGGGGCATCGAGAGATGCCCCTATCTGGCCGTCGATTGCCACTCTGAGGCCCGAATCGAGGTATTCTGAGAGTTCGAACCTGTCGATTAGTTGCTCAGCGGTAGTCCCGAACTTGAGTGCGACCTCAATCTCACGTTCACCCATCCTCTCGGCTAGGGGTCCGAAGAACAGCATTCTAACCTTGACGGCCTTTTCTGTGTCAGTCACGGGCCACCGAACTCAGCGGCTCCCATCAACCCATCTCCCTCGCAGGGACTATACCTCCCGTGCACCGCGAAGAGACGATGGGCGAACTCGGGGCCGTGGTCTTCGACTGCGATGGTGTACTCACTGACAACGGCTCCTCTTGGCAGAACATTCACGATTACTTCGGGACTGAAAACCTTGAGACATTGGAGCGTTTCCTCAACCGTGAAATCAGCGATGACGAGTTCATGGCAGAAGACATACGCCTGTGGACAGCGGTGCAGTCTCGCATCCATCGTGACGACATCATGCGATGCTATTCTGGCATCACCCTGATGACCGGGGCACGTGATGTCGTGCGCGAGCTGCAGGAGAGAGGGGTCTTCGTGGCCATAGTCTCCGCAGGCGTAGATGTCTTTGTCGCGAGCATAGCATCGATGCTCAAGGTCGATGACTGGGTCGCCAATGGCTTCGACTGGGATGACGACGGTTGGCTGCGTGGGCCTGCGCCCTCGCTCGTTAACTCGCACGAGAAGGGGTTGTTGGTGGAGAAACTGGCTAGGATTGAGGGGATTGATCCGTCGGGAATCGTCTCAGTTGGAGATTCCAGCACGGACTTGTCGATGATGATACCTGGTTCTAGGTTCATCGGCTTCAACCCTGCCCGGAAGAGAGCCGTGGATGCCTTCAGAGAGGCGAGGGTACCGGTAGTGGAAGGCAATAATCTGCGTGACCTATGGCAGCATCTGTATGACGGCGAGGACTTTCCCGATTCAGGCGAAGGGGATTGAGGCCGTGGCGTGCGTGTGCAGATTGACGATTGTCAGGATGCAAGGCTTGGGCTGGAACCCCAGCATACGTTGGTAGTCAGTCTGATCTTGCCAGGTCGAACTGTGTACCATCGTGGTTCCTTTGTGGTTGCCGACGTAGTGCCCATGCACGTGACCAGTCACGAAGATATCAGGGACAGTAGAGATAACCATTCGATCCTCTGGCTCAGGAGAAAGCGGGGTCTTCCCACCCCATGACGGAGCTAGGTGCCTGCGCTCCATCATTGCTCTCATCGCCAATTCCGGAGATGAGTAAGTCACAGAGCGAAGACCTGCAACGAAGTCGTCGATGCTCTTGCCATGGTACGACAGTATACGAACGCCGTGCAGACTGAAGTCACACGGATTACCCACGAACACTGCGTCCGAGTAATCCTGTTGGACCTCTGGGTCCAACGCCGGTTGAGGCTCGGCCGGACGAACAGCGTCATGGTTGCCCGGCAGAATCATCAAATCGACCCAATCGGGCAGATTCTCCAGCAGCCTTGCCAGCTCGCCGTACTGGTTGAACAGATCCTTGATGGCGAGGTGACGCTCCTGGCCCGGGTAGATACCTACGCCGTCGACACCATCTCCGCTCAGTACGAAATACTTCACAGTCCGGGCTAGAGGGTCATTTCTGAACCACTCAATCATCTTCTCCCATTGTGGCGCTAGGAAGGTCTTACTGCCCACATGGACATCGGACAGGAAAGCAGCCGAGACGGCCTCAGCCTCGCTGGCAGCGGACTTGGAATGTCTCCCTAATGGTGGCATGTGGATATTGCTCACCGAGAAATACGGGTCCCGGTTCCCTATCACGAAGTGACCGCTGACTCCGACTACATCGTCATTCATCAAACCGTCCAGTGAAGGGTGGAAGTTAGATGCCCCAGAGGGTTCCTTGAGCATACACCTAATCTGCATCGAGTCGTCTTCGATATCAAACCACAGATAGCCTCCTTTGGACCATTTATCTACATTGACAAGACCAACCAAAGTGACTTCGTAGTCACGACTTGAGTGACGTTGCCTGTTGCGCCACGCCTCCGAGACACTAATTGGACGGCGTGGCAGAGCTCTGCCTGAGATCATCATCTGGCGAATCTGGCGCAACCTGTCGGAGAAGCACGACCTTATGTCGTTCATCTTGCCCTCTGTAGTCGAGCGGCCCGTGATATCAAAGTGAATTTCAATCTCCGAGTCAACATCTTTGGCCTGCATTGGGAAGTCGTCGAGACTGTAGTCATCGAGGCCGTGGCGACGCACCGGAGGGACGAGCACTTGGGGCCCTACGGGTGCCAATGTTCGGCCGATAGCAGATTGGCTCTCCGGATCTGGTAGAGTTGCCTGTTCAGACCTCGGGTTACTCTGAGGTGCATCGATTGCCTCCTCAGTCGGAACCAGTGTCAGCATCTCTTCCACGGCCCTCTCACTGAGCATCACCACATTCGATCTCTGGGCGGCTTCGATTAGGGATGATATGTCAGGGAGCCGCTGAATCCTCTCTTGGGCCGCCTTACCGAGCACGAGCAGCCCCGCAGCGGTCAGTTGACGCTGTCGATTCGCCCATTCCTCATCGACCATCCTCAGCGGGTGTGCCGGGGACGCTCATGATAATATCGCAGGAATTTCAGAGCCGGTGCCATAGGCACCGATTCAGTCTTCCCAATCTGTAAGGGAAGCGAGGTCAACCTCGGAGATCTCCTCGGCCACAGTCTTCTTGGTGCCCTGCCAACTCATGCTGCCTTCCCACTCTTCGTCGGACGGATCGAGCCCGGAGGTGTCTATATCAGCACTCTCGGCCTGTGCACTTATCGCTTCAGACTCCGTGTCTTCACTCCCTTCCACTCTGTCCAAGGTCTCAAGGGCCAGTCTGAGTGCAAAGGCTGCGAAAGAACGCTTGTTGTCTAGTCGGTCGTTATCGCCGTAGTCCATCCTCCTGACTAGAAAGTAATCCTCTGTAACCACTGCCACGTGCACTCTGCCAATCTCCTTGTCAGCGGTTGCGCCTCCTGGCCCAGCGATTCCAGTGATAGATATAGCCACGTCAGAGCCTGACTGATAGCGCGCACCCTGGGCCATCTGCACTGCAACCTCGTGTGATACAGCTCCTGCCTCGCCCTCATCAAACGCAGACTTCTCGACACCGAGCTCGCGCATCTTGGACTCATTGGAATATACTACCCACCCCTGTTTGAACCACTCAGACGCCCCGGAGATGTCAGTAATCAAAGAAGCCAGCAGCCCTCCTGTGCAAGACTCGGCAGTTGATACGGTCCAACCTCGCTTGCGGAGTCGGCGGGTCACTCGGGAGGCCAGTCCCGCTGTCTCTTCGACCACGTTCACCGGCCATGGCCGACACTCTTGAGAGTTTCACTCACGCCTCGGAGCCGAATAGGGGCCCAGTAAGGCGATTGACAGTGCCTGACGTCGTTTTACGCTTGGTGGGTCCGGCAGGAATTGAACCTGCGATCTTCGCTTTGTAAGAGCGACGTCATAACCCCTAGACCACGGACCCTAGGAGAGCGCACAGGCGTTGTGTTCAAATCCTCTGCGGCTGAATGACATTACAGAGGAGTGGGTGTGGAGGGTATTTCCGACTTAGTCGAACGGCTCAGGGCCGCAGGGGTACCAGTCGATGACAGAACCGCCGAAGCGATGAGTTCAGTTGATCTTGGAAATTTCACCGACCATGACACGGAGCCGTTCCTGATGGACAGGCCAGTCCCGTTCCTAATCACTGAAAGCGGTGCGACCAAGACCATCTCTGCACCCCACATGGTAGCAACCTTGTTGCACCACCTTGAGATTAGAGAGGGGCAGCACGTGCTACTGATAGGTTCCAAAGGAGGGTATCTTGCTTCACTCCTAGATTGCATGCTCGGACCAAACGGAGCTGTGACTATCATCGAGCCTCACCCCGAGGTTCTGCAGCACACCAGCGAGAGACTGGAACTGCACAGCTCGATGGGGCTGCTGAGGGCATTGCCGCCTGATGCCATAGATGGTTGGGCAGACTTCAGTCGACGAGTAGACAGAGTACTTGTCACTGGTGCCATCAGGAGACTGGTTCCCGAGGTGGAGTCAATAGTCGAGGACGGCGGCTTTGTGCTAGGGCCGTTTGGAGGGCCGCTCCACCAGAGGCTGCTCAAGAGGGAGCGGCAGGGGAATGATTGGATGGATACCGACCTAGGAGGGGTGGTTTTCGGACCTATGGACCTCGCTGAGTCGGAGAGGTCGCCTCTAGATCCGCATTCTTTGGCTGAACACCTTGAAGATTTACTTGATCTGATGGCTGAAGTAATAGAAATAGAAGAAGAGACTATCGATAGGTTGGAAGGACTAATCCTCTCCCTCAGAGACCTTCCTACTGACCTGCCCCTTCTAGATGAGGAATCCACTGAGGACGAAATCCTAGAGCACCCAGTGATGGAACTTCTGCTGATGGAGATGGAGTGGCTTGGCCCCATGTGGCCACTGTTTGGAGATTATCTGTCAGTTGAAATGGCCAATCCTGGCTCGCCCGAAGATGATGACCAAGATATGTTCGGTGGTCACGAAGATCTCGTGCCTTAGATGATTAATTTTCTATTGCTGGCTGCGAGAGTCTGGACAGCGGTATAGAAATCGGTGGAAGATGATCCGAGAGAAGATGTCTGGATGTCTTAGGAGGGAACAGTTCGCCGGACAACGCTGCTTCGACGACCTCTTCCTTCTCTAATGAGTCGCGCCCACAGCGGGGCCAAACGGTCAGTGTCACCCGATCGTCTTCGAGGTAGTCTACCCGTACGCATGGTAGGCATAGAAGATTCAGTCTATGTGCAACGCTAGTCCGGTGGTGACCATCCAGTATTGTGCCTGTCTTGCGGTCGACCAGTAGGGGCTTAGTGTAAGCCTTCCAGCGCAGAGTCATCTTCTCCAGATTGTCGACTCTATGTTCCTCCACTTGCTCGTGCGGCAGTAGAGTTTCGACAGGTACGAGTTCGACCTTCACATAGAGCCGAAGGGCTGTTTACCAATATGCCTAACGCCCGAAGCAATCATGTCCGAAAGGCCGTCGGCGCAACATGGGACCCGAGTATGAGCACCTCAGTGAAGCCGACGGGCTGGTGTTGGAAGGGCTGCGTTCAGCCGGTAAGGCGTGGATAGTCGGAGGCTGGGTTAGGGAGGCTGTTTCAGGCCGTCACGAAACTGACATGGATATTGCCACTACACTGTTGCCTGCTAAGGTCAAGGAGTTGTTTCCGCGCTCGCTCATGGTAGGGGAGGAGTATGGTACAGTGATTGTCCGATTAGAAGAAAATATCTCTGACGGAACTTGGGAGGTGACTACATTGCGAAGCGAAGGTAGTTACGGCGATGGTAGGAGACCTGACCAAGTAGAGTTTGGCCAGAGCATAGAGGATGATTTGGCCCGACGAGACTTCACGATAAATGCGATGGCCATCGACTCGGATGGCGATCTGATAGACCCCTATGACGGCATATCAGATCTACGAGCGGGCGTCCTGAGGGCAGTAGGCGAAGCAAGTGAGAGGCTTGGCGAAGATGGTCTTCGGATAATGAGAGCGTACCGATTCCTAGATTCCGCTGGTGGCATGAGGAGCATGGAGGCCTCGTTGAGAACTGCTGTGAGAGAGAATCTCGGTATGCTCGATGTGGTTTCCAGAGAGCGGATTGGAATGGAGATGGAGAAAATTCTAGGAGGTAGAAATGCTGGAGAGGTAATCTCGCAAATGCATGAAGACGGTGTTCTGGATCATGTCCTACCTGGGATCTCCTGCACCGTATCTCCATCATTCTGTACCGACACTCTGGTCAATCTCGCTCTGCTGTGTAGCAGCGACTCGTCCGAGGGAAGTGTCCTCGTAGACAATCTGCGCAGAGCCCTCCTGATGGCAAAAGAACCATTGCGTCAGGTCGCGTTTCTTCACGGAGCTAGAAATACCCCTGTATCGACTGAAATCGGTGGACTTCGCCGCTTCCGTGCTGCTCTCCCTACAGATTGGCAGAATGCTTTCATTATCTATTCGCAGGGATTAGGGCGAGAAACCTCCGAGTTTGTCGAGGCCCTGACTTCACTAAGTCCCCTCATTGCAGGCAACGCCCCCCTGATAGACGGGAATACTCTGATTGCCGCCACTGGGCTGGATCCAGGGCCGAGGATGGGGCGCCTGAAGGGACAGTTGCACAGAATCCAGATAGAGAGGGATCTGTCTACTGCAGAAATGGTTCTGTCGTTGCTGGATGAGTTGGACTGGAGAGACTCAGACTACGAAGAGTGGTCTGCACTCAGTTGGCCCTAAGGCAACTCATTCAGCATCTCAATGTACTCTTCTTGATTGAGGAATTGGTCCTCGTCGAATTCGTGCGGTGCTACTATCACGCACCAACCGTCTCCATAGGCGTCGTCGTTGAGTAAGTCTGGATTATCCTCGACCTCCCCATTCAGTTCCATAATCTTGCAAGGGAAGGGGGAATTAATCAGAAGTGTCTCAATCTCGCCGTCATAGCTGGTGGTGACGGTAATCAGCAAATCTTCTGTTCCTACTTCATCACCGCTCCCCATTATTTGAGGAGAGTCGTCATCGATGTCATCGGCATCGGAGTCACCCTTGAACTCGCTATCGTCCTCAGGGCGGGTGAGTACTACTCTGACGATGTTGCCATACTCGGAACGGATGAATTCGCTGATTCCAACCTTCACCGTTTCGGCCTTGTCATCCAAGGTTTGGAGCCAAAGATGCTCCAGTGTGTACTTACGGTCGTGTGCAATGCTGAACTCGGAGTAGTCGCCGTTTGCCATGTTATACCGAACCGCGCGCTCAGATGTGCAATTTGAACTATTCGATTGAGATACCCCTTAGAAGGCCACGAGGGATTAACAACGAAACCCGCCTCGGTCGCATGGGGAGAGAGATGGATTTCCGCGAGACTGAGGAACAAGGCATGATTCGCGAGATGGTGCGCGATTTCGCTGAGGGCGTACTAGCCCCAACTTGCTTGGAGCGCGACAGGGCGCAGCGAGCCCCCCTTGAGGAATGGGCGGCATTCTGCGAGCAATCCGGCCTACAGGGCATCACGATACCCGAGGATTATGGAGGCAGTCCCGTTGACGATATCTCGGAAGCGATAATTGTCGAGGAACTTGCCCGTGTCGATCCATCGTTCTCCGTGATGTTTTGTGTACATGTTGGACTATGCTCGAAGACCATAGCCCTGCACGGCGACCACGAGCAGAAACAGAAGTATCTCTCAAGACTGGCTGGAAGCGAGATTGGAGCATATTCGCTATCTGAGGCCGGAGCAGGTACCGACGCTGCTGCACTCGGATGTAAGGCGAAACTGAATGAGGAGGGTAGCCACTATGTCCTCAACGGTGAGAAAATGTGGGTTACCAACGGCGCGAGCGCCGACATCTACGTGCTGTTCGCCAAGGATGTCGACCATCCCGAATACGATCAAAAGAAACATGGGGGGACAACGGCATTCATCGTCGAGAGAGGATTCGATGGATTCTCTGTTGGAAAGAAAGAGGATAAGCTCGGAATCAGATCTAGTGATACCTGTTCGCTTCTTCTTGAGGACTGTAAGGTCCCTGTAGAGAATGTCCTAAAGGACTCTGGCGAGGGATTTCCAATAGCCATGAATGCGCTAGACAACTCAAGGATAGGAATCGCTGCTCAGGCCCTCGGCATCGCGCAAGGGGCATACGAGTCGGCACTAAACTACGCTCACGAGCGAGTCGCCTTTGGCAAACCAATTGCCCACCACCAGAGCGTCGGCAACTACCTCGCAGACATGGCTACTCAAACTGAAGCGGCAAGAATGATGGTTTACAAGGCGGCTTGGGCCAAGCAGAGGCACTACGAAGACGATGCTCCTCGACACACTATGGAAGCGAGCATGGCAAAACTGTTCGCAGGAGACACCGCGATGTGGGTGGCCGAGAGGGCTGTGCAAGTCCTAGGCGGATATGGTTACACCACCGATTTCCCTGTGGAGCGCTTCTTCCGTGACGCCAAGATTACACAAATCTACGAAGGCACGCAAGAGGTCCAACGAATTGTGATCAATCGCTCCATCGCTCCGGAGCGATAGAATGTCGGATTACCCGATAGCCGAGATTCGCTCTCGGTTCCCTGGTTTACAACGTCAGGTCAATGGTAATCAGGCTATTTTCTTCGATGGCCCAGGAGGTAGTCAGTCTCCTGAATCCGTGGGAGATGCGGTCAAGCACTACTTGTTGCACCAGAATGCGAATGTGGGCATGTCATTCGCGACTTCGAAGGAGACGGATGCGCTAATCGTGGAAACCATGCGAGCCTGTGCAGACCTAATCGGATGCGAGGATTATCGCGAGATTATTTTCGGCCAGAACATGACTAGTCTGACGATACAATTGGCTAGTGCTCTGAGCCGAACTTGGGGTCCGGGTGACGAAGTCGTGGTTACGCGCTCAGACCACGATGCGAATGTACGACCCTGGGTGCTTGCAGCACAGTGGGCGGGGGCGACTGTGAAATGGATAGACATACACTCTCCACATTGCATCCATGATAGCGATACTATAGATGCGGCAATCAACGAAAACACCGTATTGGTTGCAATAGGTGCTGCATCGAACTTCTCAGGCACGATTAATGAAGTCGAGATGATTTGCAGATTAGCCCATGCGCGCGGTGCAGAAGTATTCGTGGATGCGGTGCATTATGCTCCCCATGGCCTCATTGATGTGCGTGAGTGGGGTTGCGACTACCTAGCTTGCTCGTCGTACAAGTTTTTCGGAACGCACCAAGGAATCCTATGGGGTAAATTCGACAGGCTGGCTGAACTACCTGTGACTAAATTGCGTGTTTCGAGCGAGGAAGTCCCATTCAGATGGATGACCGGAACTCAGGGGCATGAGTCGATGGCAGGAACACTGGCTGCTATCGAGCATTTGGAATGGCTTGGAAGATTAATTTCTGATGAGAATATTAGTGCTCGTAGAGAGGCCTTGAGGGTGGCGTTCTCTGCAATTGAAGAATATGAGAGAGAGTTGTGCTGGAGGATGATTGAGGGACTCAAGAAGATAGATGGGGTCAAGATTTGGGGCATAACTTCGGCCGATGAGTTTGCGTTGAGAGCCCCAACTGTCTCATTCACTCATCATTCGATAACTGCCGAGGAGATTGGAGCGGCGCTTGCGGAGCATGGAATATTCGCATGGGCTGGTAACTTCTACGCGCTGGAGCTCTCCGAGGCTCTGGGACTTGAGCCTGAAGGCGCCCTCAGGGTCGGTCTACTACACTACAACACCATGGAGGAGGTCGAGAGATTTCTCAGAGAGCTTTCTTCCATTCTCGCCGGATAGTTTACTCAACCCAGCGATACTCGCGCTGCCCCTCAAGATTTCCTTCGGCACCAATACTGACTAGTGCAAACTCATCGCTTGGCTTGACCACTGAACGCTTGCGAGAGCCCTTGTGCAGGGCCTCGTAGACCGTCTTGTTGATTGGATGGCGACCGGACAGGCGCTCAAACAGGTGGAACCTTGAAGCAATCTCGCGCCACTGTGGCTGGACAGTGCCTTCGAAGACCTTGGCCTTAGCGCCCGAACCGTAGCCACATAGCCCAAGTTTCTCTCCCGACATATCGATGTTCTCGATATAGTCAGACTCCATGGTCGACATCAGAGCGAGGAAGATGGAACCAGTGTACTGATTACCAATCAGGCTTGATGCGCGGGTGGTTCTCTCAATTCTTTCGTCCACGAAGATTCGGAATGCATCTGTCTTGGATATCAGTCTGCGGTACGAATCATTCGCTCTCTCAAACTCCTCAATCCCCTCGGGTGTGTCCGGGAATTCCTCAGGCATTGGCTCTGGGCCGATCTGCTCGACAATCTCTGCCCACATCGGCAGGTGCCTCCTGTCGTGACGGAAGACATCCGGGAACATTCTCTTACCTTGGAAAGCATATGGCAAGTGGACGATGATACGACTCCATTGGTTGGTCAAAATCTCGTCATTCTCGGGACTATAGCGGCCCTCGCGAATCGCCTTTTCGCGGAAATTGATGAATGCCTGCTTGACTGACTCAGAATAGCAGCGGTTGGAGAACTGCCCGTCAAAGACGGGGGTGTCCTTGTGAATCTGTAGCATCGGAGTCTCGAACATGACATCGTCCTTCTTAGAAGAGCGCGGGAGATGCTTGAGTATACGCTCAGTGAGCCCATCCTTGACCTTCTCGCCGCTCTCACGAGCGAGATCGAGAACATTCTCTACGATAGTCCTAGTGTCAATTTCTCTGCGTGGCTTGAAGAAGTCATGAACGGGCATCGTTGATACCCCCCAGATATCGGGAATCTCAAGTAGACGCGGGTTATGGCGTATCAGAATCGCACCACCGCCAGCACCTTGGGTGTATTCGCCTGTCGAACCGATGTCATACTTGGCATTGTCAGCGAACACAACAATGCCGATTCTACTCTTCTTCTCACCCCCTCGAGCGACCCAGTCGAGGGTGTTGTGCATGGCATCCACTGCACCTATGCAAGCGAAGGTCATGTCGACCACGTCGCAGTTGCGGAAGCAGTCTTTTCCATGGGTGGAGGCATAGCGCTGCTCAAGCATGTCCATGATGTAAGTCGCGGTCGGCTTGGAGCCGTCTAAGGCCGACTCGGTACCGAGGTATATTCTGCCGATGGAATTAGGATCGAGCCCGTTGCGGTCGAGCAGTCTGCGAACCGCGTTAGCACCCATTGTTGCTGTATCCTCATGGACGTCGGGAATTGCCATCGCTGCAAGTCCGAGGCCACGGTTCAGCTTACCGAAATCGGCCCCCCTTAGCTTGGCAAAGTCTTCCATGTCAAAGTAGAGGCGGGGGAAGTGAATCGCGATGTCGTCTATCCCGACTGATGTCATTTGTCCACTCTCAAGCCCGCGCGGGCTGAGCGGTGTTATGAGTTCTCGCCCTACGCAAAAACCATTAGTTTCAGTAATAAACGTACTACTGAGAGCCGGTGAGTCGGTCCATCGCCGATAGTAGCTCTGGTTTTTGCGAGAAGTGCTGCGAAACCGGGGCTAGAACTTCAGACAGACCGTCTGCTACGGCCATCTTGGCGTCAAGCGGGTGTACAGATCCATCTGAGATGGCTTCGATGAAACTCTGCAGATTATCCCAATTCGAGGGCTCTCCAAACTTGGGGTCTGGAGTTACTGAGATAGAGTCGAGTTTTGGCAGCACGATGTATTGAGCAATCTCAAAAACCGGAGAGACAGGGTTGCCAATCTCAAGGAATGCTTTCCTCATCTTGGTCCTGACTGAGTCGGGGTCGTCATCGAGCAGAATTGCGTTGCCGGGGTCAGACTTGGACATCTTGTGATCGAACGAGTCCATCCTCCCTCCTGGCCCCTTCAGGCCCGACATCATAGGAGTGTGGATGCACGTGGCCTTGGTCCAATCGTACTTATCGGCAACCTCGCGCATGTACATGTGCGCCTTGCGCTGATCCATGCCTCCGAAAGCAATGTCAATCTCCAACTCGAAAATGTCCGCTGCCTGTAGGGCTGGGTAGTAGAACGCGGCTAGGTCATGATCCGAGGAATCCTCGTCGCGACCCATGATACTGAATGTCCTGCGCA
The DNA here is from genome assembly GCA_965658085.1 of Candidatus Thalassarchaeum sp. Classification (GTDB taxonomy): domain Archaea; phylum Thermoplasmatota; class Poseidoniia; order Poseidoniales; family Thalassarchaeaceae; genus Thalassarchaeum. The sequence continues at coordinate 3,431 of CBFHQW010000005.1, read as the reverse complement.
CCCTAGAGAGGCTCATGTTCTTCGAGCATCTGAGCACCCTCTCCCAGTACTTACCTGAGTCCATCAGCTGTGATGCGCTCAGGAATCTGAGCTGGCCTGCCCCCTCGCCCTCTGGAGGATTTTCCAGCAACGCCCTGAAGACCTCGATCATGTACTCGCCGGCAAGTGTGATTTTGTCCATATCGCGATCGAACTTGTCATTCACCCAAGCGTGCCAGTCGGCGAGTAGGATGATTACATTCACACCTTCGTCGAGCATGTTGCGTATGGTATCGGCAAGCAGTATCCAGCCCAAGTGTGCCTTGCCACTAGGCTCGAGTCCGATATATGCGACCAGTTGGTCGTCTCCAGAGTGCGTCGGTCCTCCAGAAACAACAGAGGCGACGTGCCCCACGCCGACGACTTCAACGCAACCAGTGAACATACGGGAGACACGTGAGCGCCCCTCCTCATCTAGCGACGAGAGAGGGTCATTGTCGTTCATGATTCACCTCATTCTAGTAATTTGGCCAGTTTCCCCGCGCGTCCTGCCGCCTTCGTGTTATCTCCCTGCTCCAACGCAGCCTCGATTTCCTCAATCATAGACTCTGCCTGTTCAGATATCTCTTCCGAGGTGTTTTTTGACATTGACATGAAGTGCCGCGCTGCAGAAATGCCGGACTTTGCCTTACTGGCCTTCTTGGCCCATTCCTTGGCCTTGTCGCCCCTCTGCTTAGAATTGTACCCGGTGGCAGCGTCGAGGAACAAGGTCCAATTCTTGCGCGCCTCCATAGCTGATTTCACGGCCTCCGCATCGTCGAAGTCAGGAGGGATATTGGTTACATTCACAATCAGTGCGCCCTGCTCATTGTAACTGGATACAATAGAGGTCATTATATCGTGCGAACCATTGAATGAATTGTCACCAGTATCCTCGACATTGTCGAAGTAATCCCGCGCCAGCACTGCCAGTCCTCCGTTCGAAGTTACCTGCTTTACCAGTCCGCGCTTGACATCAAATCTCTCCATGGCCGAGCGCTGGCTGAATCCTTCTTGAATGCTATTGCCGCGCAAGCCCAATCGGTGCTTGTGTCGAACGGGCTAAACCGGCATCGCCCGTCGGCGCGACGTGTACCGGGGCAGTAGCGGCGCGCTAGCAGTAATCTTCGCGATGTTGATGCTGTCCCCTATGGTCAGCGCTGGTTCCGCTGTCGGACTGTACGAGAAAATCAGTCTGGCTGAGCAAGATCTCGGACTAAATGGGGCTGCGGTAGATCCTCTAGGAGAATGGGCGGTAGTTTTCGGGGCCGACTCATACCTAGAGTTAGTGAAGACCTCTGATCCGAATGACAGAGTGGAATTAATTTGGAATGGTGGCGAGGATTTGACGTATGGCGACTTCCACCCTGGAGGGCAGACAGCCCTCATCGTAGGGAGTGATGGGCAAGTCCTCAGATACGCACGTGAGGACCACTCAATAACCGACGCCGGAGGGGACCTAGAGTTTAATCAAATCAGGTTGACTGCAGTGGCATGGAACTCAGGAGGATCTTGGGCTTACGTAGGAGGGTCCGACGGCTGGCTGTGGAGAATGAGGGCCGCTGCTGACGGCGGTGCCGAAGTGCATCTGATTCAGGGCCGTGGAGAGAGTGACATTACAGGCATAGATTGTCATCCATCAGTAATGGCCTGCGTAGTCACCAGCCTAGTGGATGGCATCGGAGTGATCGACAGAGATCACACTCTGCACTGGCTAGGTGGTACTGGATACCCGTGGTCCGATGTTGTCTGTCCCTCAACCGAGACAGCAGACTGCGTAGCTGTCTCGAGTGACAGGAACATCGCGAGGGTGGCTCTAGACGCAGAATTTGCGTCGACCTCCGATGTGAGTTTGGTGCAAGTTACCGGTGCTGAGGGCTACTTCACTGGGATATCGCGTCAGAGCGATGACCGGTCTCTAATCTACATAGCTCCCTTCGGCCTGATTGAGCACGACCTGGGGTTGAATTCATCCTTCCCTTGGCTGGAGAACTCGGATGTGGTGGAATACGATACGGGCGTCTCAGGTAGTCGGATAGTAGCAACATGGAGTACTGACAGAGACAGCGGGTGGATACTCACCGACCGAGGTGATCTGGTGCAATACCATCCACCATACTCGAACTCCATCGGAGGTGTGCTAGAAGTTTGGATCCTCATTGCCATCCCTGCTGTTACACTACTGGTGTTACTCAGTTTCGCGCTCAGCCTCTCTCCGGGCCTTCAGCAGCGTTTCACCCTGCGATTCGGCACAGTCGAAGAGAAACGGGCGGCACGCCGGGATGCACGTAGGAAGAAGAGTAGATAGGCGAGCAACGTTCATTTGCGGCGCACTGTCGCGGAGTGTTGAGTAAGATGGCGTACGAGGCTTTGGACTTCTACGATATCGATTCATTGCTAACCGATGAGGAACGCATGGTGCGTGATATGGTGCGTGACTGGGTAGATGAGAAAATTCTCCCAAACATCGAGAAGGCCTGCCGTGATGGTGTATTCCCCGATGAATGGCGGGTCGACCTCGGCGAAATGGGAGTTCTCGGCGCCCCCCTAGAGGGTTACGGCTGCCCTGGACTCTCATACATCGCTTACGGCCTAATCTGTCAGGAGTTGGAGCGTGGCGACAGTGGCGTGCGCTCTTTTGCCAGTGTACAAGGCTCGCTAGCCATGTATCCAATCTGGGATTTCGGAAGTGAGGAACAGAAGAACCACTATCTTCCCAAGATGACGACTGGTGAGTGGATTGGATGCTTCGGACTGACTGAGCCTGATTACGGCAGCGATCCCGGTGGGATGATCACCCGTGCGGAGCGTACTTCTGACGGCTGGATCCTACGCGGTGCGAAGATGTGGATCACCAACTCGCCCATAGCGGACCTCGCCATCGTCTGGGCCAAGGTCAACGAGGATGGCAACGATACGATTCGTGGCTTTATCGTCGAGAGTGATGTCGCTGGATTCTCGGCCCCCGAGCTCAAGAACAAGTGGTCGCTGCGTGCCAGCCTCACCGGTGAGCTCGTATTCGAGGACTGCAAGCTGCCGGCCGATGCCCTGTTGGCTGAGTCACCGCGCAACCTGAAGGGCCCGCTCAGCTGCCTCACCCAGGCGCGCTACGGGATTTCATGGGGCGTCCTGGGCTCAGCGCAAGCCTGTTTTGATTCGGCCTTGCGATACAGCCTTCAGCGGCAACAGTTCGGTGGGCCACTGGCTCGCTTCCAGATGGTCCAGAAGAAGCTTGCCGAGATGGCCGTCGACATTACCAAGGCGCAGATGCTCGCCTGGCGGCTGGGCCGCCTCAAGGACGAGGGGAAGGCCACACCGGTCCAGGTTTCGGTGGCCAAGCTCAACAACGTCGGTATCGCCCTGGATATCGCTCGCCTCAGTCGAGAGATGCACGGTGCGATGGGTATCCTCGA
>CBFHQW010000004.1:27178-31609 GCA_965658085.1 Candidatus Thalassarchaeum sp. | reverse complement strand
TGCAGCAGCAGCATCTCCTCCCTTCATCAGTTCCATACTGAAGACACCGATGATGCTCGCCGCGTATCCGATGAAAGCGAGAAAGAGTGGGAGTATGACATAGTGATCTCCCATGTCAGGAGAGGCTTGGGCTATGACCATGGCAGCAATGATTGAGCCTACGAATGACTCAAAGATATCCGCTCCCATTCCTGCCACATCTCCAACGTTATCGCCGACATTGTCAGCGATGACCCCGGGGTTTCGAGGATCGTCTTCGGGAATTCCGGCCTCGACCTTTCCGACAAGGTCAGCTCCTACATCGGCGGCCTTAGTGTAGATTCCACCGCCTACGCGCGCGAAGAGCGCTATCGACGAAGCACCCATCCCGAAACCAGCGATGTTCTGTACAGCCTCACCGGTGCCTAGCCACATGGCCATCACTGAGATGCCGAGAAGACCCAGGCCCCCTACAGACAGACCCATCACGGCTCCGCCATTGTAAGAAACAGCAAGCGCTGCAGACTGTCCTCCCTCAGCTGCGGCCATGGCCGTGCGACCATTAGCGCTGGTAGCCGCGCGCATGCCACTGAAACCAGCGACGACGCTTGCCGCGGCGCCAGCGAGGAACGCTACTGCTGTCTCCCATCCGGTACCGGGATTGACATACAAGAGCGCAGCAACCGCTGCGATGAACATGGCGAGATACCTATATTCTGCATTCAGAAAGGCCATGGCGCCATTCTGAATCTGCTGAGTAATATCTGCTACAATTGGGTTGCTAATTTCGATTTTGTTAATCTTATTGTACAACATGAAAGCAATCAGTAGTCCTACTATTGCTGTCCCTGCTCCTATTTCTTGGATGTTCTCTATCTCAATCATACTGTTCACCTGTCGCCCCGCCGACCCAAGACTCGCTTATAATCCAAATCCTATGCCTCCGCCCCGTAGGGGCGGATGAATCAAGCATCTAGGACAGTGGAAGCGAAAGAGCCCAGAATGCCGGCTCCGTCATGTTCTCTCTGGAACGAATCCAACTCTTCCCGACTAATGTGGCCCCATTCGAAGGCGCGATCGATGCGAGCCTTTGCAGCTTCTGGGTGGAACTGTACCCCCCACGCTGGAAGACACTCACCATTCTCATCGAGGACTCTTACCGCGGTTACGAGGTTGTGATCTGTACGACCGAGCAGCGAACAGCAATCAGGAACTGTCACGACATGGTCCCGGTGAGTAAACAACACAACCGGGGTGTCGCCCGGCCCCGACCTCCTTGAGCCGAACAGTGAGTCAACTCTACCCTCATTGGTAAGTTCAAGATCGGAGACTCCGTTAAACAGAGTATCTTCCCTAGTGACCTTAGCTCCCAACGCCTTGCATAGCAACTGATGCCCGAAGCAGATACCGAGCGTTGGTGTTCCCGACCTCGCTGAGACCCGTAGGAGCGACGCTCCGCCATCCATCCAGTCCTCCCAAATTGAGACATTGCGGCGTGAGCCACTGCAATACAGACCATCCACATCGAACTTAGAGAACCACTCAGAGGTCAAATCATCATCACCGTGCAACGGCATGGCAATTCTGCGGAAGCGCACTGGATTGCCGGAGATATCGACAATGCACTCCTGCCAGAAACCGTATTCGTCATCCCAATGAGGTACATCATCATCCGTCAGGACAATCTCCCCCTCTACTTGTGCCCTGTCGCCAACCTCTTGAGACTGCATCTGAGGGGTGAGCAATAGTACATCTACGCTGCCAGCTTCAGCTAGAGGTCTAATCATTTCCTGATTGCCCCCGTGACCGAACTCAGAACGCTCGACGAGCAGATCGAGAATCATCACCCTTGTGTGTGCGCCCATAGCACCTCCGAGGGGCAATTGGTTGAAAGGCCACCCCCCTGACTGCATTACTGGAGGAAGGCCCCATATGGTGGACAAGCAGATGATTCTCGACTCTGTCGGACCGGTTCAGGCCGTGCTCGACGCGCATGACGGGGTGGTCAATGTGATGGACACCACCGACGGCGTAATCATGATCTCCTTGGAGGGCGGATGCACCGGTTGCAGCGCTACTCCGATGACGGCGATGCAAATCTACTACTCTCTGATGAAACTCGATGAGGTGCACGACGTCGTATTCGTCAATGGCGAATTGCCAGCCTATATGCGTGCATTCATCGACGACAAACTCGCTGGCGAGTAACTATTCTTCCTCAGCACGCATCTTTGCTATCTTGTGTGGATTGGCCTCGCCCTGAACGTCCTTTCCCTTGATGTTCATCACTCCGGCCAGTGCTACTATCACAGCCACCACGGCCATAGGTCTCGCAACGTTCCTAGATCCCCACAGCTCTCCTCCCATGTAGTGGAGGGCAAATAGCATTACAGCAGATGCGAGGCATATCACGGCTATCGCTCGCTGAGCTAGCATCTCGCCGGCTTCGGTCCGAGAGAAGGTACCTATCGACATCCAGAGGAGAACAGCGACACTGCACAGGCTCACTGAGGTCGTCTCAGCCAATGCAACAGCATCCACACCGAGCCGTGCGCGGGGCTGCTTGAGTATGTTGGGGACGGACCTTCCTACCGCCAAGGGACAGAGTCAAACCGAATGGCCACTGGTGAGGGGCGTGGTCAAGTCGTCCGGATGGAGTCTGCCGAAGGCGAGGTCCGAGGGCCCCCCTTTCATTACCAAGTCTCAGATTGTCACAGTCTTAGAACAGGCTGGGGTACTACTCGAGCTAGATGGGGCCAATCGATTCCGAGTCATCGCCTACCAGAACGCGAGTCGCGCATTGGCCTCGCTTGAGGAGGACTTACTGGTGGTGGTGAATGAGGAACGCATCACTGAGGTCAAGGGAATAGGCAAGGGCTTGGGTGCACTGATTACCGAGGCAGTATTGGAAGGTTCCTGGGGAGGCCTAGCCTCACTATACGAACGCGTCCCATCGGGATTGATGGAGATTGTTGGCATTCCCGGACTAGGGCCGAAGCGAGCGCGCACTCTGTATGAGGAACTCGGAGTGGATTCCGTCGAGTCACTGAAGGCAGCTTGCGAAATGGGGCATATCTCTCCGCTATCTGGGTTCGGAGATAAGAGCCAACAGAAGTACCTCGAAGGAATCGAACTATTACGGCGCTATCAGGGGCGCAGTAGGATGGATGTGGGGTTGCTTTACGGACAAGCTCTCGAAGAGAGAGTATCTGCGATACCAGGAGTTACTAGGGCCGAGCTTGCAGGAAGTGCTCGCAGGCGCAGGGAAACTATTGGGGATCTCGACATAGTAATCGGGGCGAAACCAGAAGACCACAACTCGGTCATCGAAGCTATACTTGCGTTCCCAGGAATCGCCGAGGTCAAGGGGCACGGTGAGTCGAAGGTTAGCCTCATTCTCGAGGCCGACATGCTCGGAGGGACTGGCGACCACGGCAGCATCGACGTGCAGTTGGCTGAGACACTGAGGGAGCGTAGTAGCGATGCAACCATCGACGCCCAAGTTAGGATAGTAGCTCCTGCGACATTCCCATTCACTTTGGCTTATTTCACAGGTTCTAAGGAACACAACATCAGGATGCGTCAGACTGCAATAGATTGCGGTCTCCGCCTCAACGAGTTCGGGTTGTTTCCAGAGGAGGCCGCCGGAGATTCCATCGGAATGGAGGCTGCTAAGCACACTCTTGAATGCGCTGATGAGGCCGATATCTACGGCCATCTCGGAATGTCTTGGATACCTCCTGAGATGCGAGAGGACATGGGAGAAATTGAGGCTGCAGCAGAGGAAGGCGCCGGTCTTCCAACTCTTGTTGAGGCCTCTGACATCAAGGGTGCATTGCACAACCACACAGTAGCTTCGGACGGTATCGCGACGCTGGAGGAGATGGCTGAAGCAGCGATGAATTTGGGCTGGGAGTACCTGGGAATAGCTGATCACTCGGAGGTACTGAACATAGGTGGCAGACAGATTGGTGTTTCCGCGGCCGACATACCAGGTCAAGCAGAGTCAATCAGATCACTAAACGAGCATTGGCGAGACATCGGTACAGACTTCCGCCTACTCCACGGTAGCGAGTGCGATATCCTAGTGGATGGTAGCCTTGACTATCCTGAACAGGTGCGCAACTCGTTTTCTCATGTAGTAGGGAGCGTTCATGCACTCGGCAGTTGGAGAGGTCGCGATGAGATAGCCAATACAGAAGCTCTGATTCGGGCAATCGAGGACCCAACTTTCACTATTCTCGGACACCCGACTGGCCGTATATTGCAGGGCAGAGAAGGGTTCCCGGTCGATATGCACGCTGTCCTTCGTAGAATGGGGGAGATTAATGCAGAGGGCGAACTGAAGGCGGTGGAGATCAATGCATCTCCCTATCGTCTCGATCTCGATTGGAGGTTGTGCAAGTATGCCAAGGAGCAAGGTGTACCTGTCTGTATCAACCCCGATGCCCA
>CBFHQW010000004.1:0-27168 GCA_965658085.1 Candidatus Thalassarchaeum sp. | reverse complement strand
AGACTTCTGGTTCGGAGTACAGGTTGCTCGCAAGGGATGGCTCAGTGCGACGGACGTTCTGAACACTCGCAGTGGCGCCGAGATGGAGAGGCTGTTCGGCCTTTGACGAACCTTATCATGCGTGAGCACGAGGACGTCCTATGCGACTGATGCGAGCCATCGTCTTCGCTGCGATTGCAATCTTCCCAGGTATCCTTCTCGCCTTGTTCGCCTACCTGCTTCTTGGCGGCCCTGCCGAGTCAACCGAGTGGGAAACTTGGATGTACGGGCCTTGCTATGGAGTTCCAGGACTCTGCGTCCTCGGCGCCTTCATACTAGGGCTGAGGGAAGACCGAGAGGATTAGGAATGCGGCGGGCTGAGAAGGCGCGTCAAATCGGCCGCATACTGGATGAAATCTATCCTGAGCAACCAATTCCTCTAACTCATAGTGATCCGTATACTCTGCTGGTCGCTGTCATGCTATCGGCGCAGACTACGGACAAGAAAGTGAATGAGGTGACGCCGGCGCTGTTCAAGGCCGCACAATCTCCTGAGCGTATGGCTTCACTAGAGGTCAATCAAATTCACACAATTATCAGAGAGATCGGCCTTGCTCCTACTAAGGCCCGCAATCTCAAGCGAATGGCAGAGCAGATAGTAGAGGATGGGGAGGGGGTGAGGCCGGATTGGGACTTCCTTGAGTCCCTTGCAGGAGTGGGCCACAAGACTGCCAGTGTTGTTATGGCGCAGGCTTTTGGAGTTCCTGCCTTCCCCGTTGACACCCACATCCACAGGCTAGCAGCGCGTTGGGGTCTCTCCAACGGTAGCAACGTTGTCAGGACCGAGAGCGATCTGAAGAAGGTCTTTCCTGAAGAAACTTGGATTCGTAGGCACCTGCAGATAATCTACTTTGGAAGAGAGCACTGCCCGGCACTTCGCCACGACCTTGAACAATGCCTTATCTGCTCCTGGGCAGCGTCGAAGAAACGAATCCGAGAGGAGAAGATGAAATGACAATGGAAGTTTTTGAGGGCAAGGTAACTTCATCAGGATTCCCTACGGGAGATGAGGTGGTAATTGGGGACTGGGCAAGCTCACCACTGGGGTCCTTCACAAATCTGATGTGCGAGAACTGCCACGCATGTATATGCAGGAACTCGCAGTAGGTGAAAACGCTCCTGACTTCATAGCCAATATTACTGATGGAGATACAATAAAATTGTCCGAAATTCTCTCTGCTGGAGAAGGTGTGATACTCTATTTCTACCCACGCGACAACACCTCGGGATGCACAGTGCAGGCCTGTGACTTCCGCGACAGTTTTGGACGGTTCACAGATTCGGGATGGAGGGTCATCGGAGTCTCCACCGATTCCGCCCAGAGCCATCAGAAGTTCATTGACAAGAACTCCCTGCCATTCGAACTTGTAGTCGATGAGGACTCCTCTTTGCATGAGGCATATGGTACTTGGAGGGAGAAGAACATGTATGGTAATACGTATATGGGTACACTGCGCTCGACTTTTGTTATAGATTCGAAAGGGATTCTACAATGGGTTCGCTACAAGGTCAGTCCGAAAGGGCACGTCGATGAGTTGCTTTCAGATCTAGGGGTTGTCTGATGGACGTCGACGAGCGCCGTAGGCTGGTGGAGGTGTTTCTCCGCCGCTGTGTAATCTATGCCGATGCATCGATTGAGCGGAAGAAGAAGCGTGGGGAGGACGAGGATGTCATTGCCCAGTGGCAGGCTTACCGTGATTTCACCGAGCACGCCGTCGAGGAGGTCGCCTCAGGGGATCTCGACACTTGGCTTGAGGATGAGTCTCAGACCTCTGACTCAGGTAGTTGATTCCAGATTGCCATTCCGAGTTTGTGCCTGATGGTATCTACTCTCATCCTTGCGCCTGCCACCATCAATAGGGTGTCCGACTCATTCAGCGAGAATACCGGGTAACCTATCCTCTCGCCCATTTCCTGCACCCTCCTCTTGCATACGTCCTGTTGGCTGGGCATTTGAGTGAGTGACCCGAGGTCGACCAGAACCATGTCACCCTCCAACAGGTCCTGTTCCATTCCTTGCAGCGGTAGCCGGTGTAGGTCATCCGGCCTCAAATAGACAACTCTCCGATTGGGCCTAGGAGTTATTCTACTGGTTCTCTCGGACCAGACATCCTCTCCCAGATCGTGGAACCGGTCATCTGCCTGCGGCCCCGGGTCGACGGACAGTCTCTTGGGCTTTGCAGGACGCTGTTGTACCTTGGATGGGTCGGGCAAACCGAGGAGTCTGTACAGGTTGACCACGGTCTTGGGCGAGTCTAATCATCAAAGAGGGCTTCGATGTCTTCGTTGTCCAGAGCCTCATCTACGGAGGCTGCGTCAGTCCCCGGGACAAACTCTTCCCCAACTTCTTCTTGTGCCGATTCTCCAGTCAGTTCGTTGAATGCATCCGCGAGTTCTCCATCCATCTCCTCAGGCTCATCTGGAGCCACAGGCTCTGGTATTCTAGGCGCCTCATCTACTGCCGACTCAGTTGGGTCTTTCCTAGGGCCCCGCTTCCTCTTTTCGGCATCGAAGGGATCGTAGTCAGGGTCATCGAAAGCATCGTCCATTGAGACTCGTCTACCCCTGCGCTTGCTGACATTTTCTGTTACCGCCGCCTCGATGACAACTTCAGGCGGGCGCATCCTCTGAATCAACACCGCGACTAGAATGGCTATCAGTCCAAGCAGACCAATGTAGATGCCATAGTCAGCCATCAGCACACCGAAGCTGAATGGCTCTTTCTCAACTTGGATGACTAGTGTAATGGAAGACCCAGCCCCCTCGTCGAAGGCAGTCATTTGGACGGTCCGTGTGCCTTCGCTAGAGAAACTCACCTCAATCCATCTTCCTTCTCTATCGACATCGTTGGCGGGATTTCCGTCACCGTCGCTGTCCTTGCCAATGTCAAGGTCCCAGATGTAGACCATGTTCTCCATGTCGAACTGTGAATCTGTGGTACCGTTTGCAGATAGGACGATCACGTCTCCCTCCAGGGGGTTGTAGTCACTAGTAGATGCCCTAGCATCAGGGTTGACGTTGTTTACATCTATTGATATGGTGATGCGCGCACTCTCGCCATCATCATCTGTGACGTGGAAGATGATATGATCGGGAGCAGTGGTGGCGTCGGACCAGGAATGAGCGAGATGCTGTGACTCAACATCACAGTCATCTGTAGCGTTGCCCTCTGAGTCAGAGTTGGTACTAGGGTCGAGGTCGAAACAGGCGATTAAGTTAGGTAAGTCGCCCAAGGTATCGCTCACTTCGATTGATAGCTGCACCAACTCGTCCTCAGCCACAGGGAGCAACGGCGCAACTGGTGAGATAGAAGGGGCTACGTTGCTTACAAGGAACTGTATAATCAGTGTCTCGGTGCTGGCTCCATCGTCATCAACTACTTGCAGAGTTGCGAGATGCTGCCCGGAGGTGTCGTAGGTATGTTCGAATTCACTTTGGTAGCCAGTGCTGCTGATGATTAATCCTGGCTGTAACTCTGCATCCGGAGACCAGTGGTGCTGGAGTCCACCCAAGTCGTTCACAGAGTCATCAGCCCATCCTCTGAAAATCAGAGAATCTCCTTCGTTGACAGTGTACCTGGCGTTCTCTCCAAGCATCTGAGGTACGAGCCTGTTTGGTCCAGACCAGACCTCAGCCTGCGGGTTTGTAGGAGCAATGTTTGTTACATCAATGGTCAATGTGTCGTCAGTAGTGACTCCATCATCGTCCATCACCGTGACTCCCATGGTGAAAGGGCCCTCTGAATCAGGGGTGACCGTGCACCGCAACCCGACCTGCCCCTCATCGCAGGGTAAGTGCCACTGTATGTCGACAGGAGCTTCTTCGTTCAGTGTATCCATGTCTCCACTTTCCTCTACATCAAAAGTAACCGGTGAAAGCACTGGTACCGAAGACTGATCGGCCCCAATCTCAACCTCCGGAGGTCTGTTTAGAATGGTGATGTAAGCCTCAGCGTAGTCCTGATCACTCTCGTCGTCCGTAATCGTCAATGAGACTAGGAATATCCCATCGTCATTCCAAGTATACTCTTGGATACAATCTTCCTCGGCTGAAGTCCAGTTCTCGCCGTTGAGTTTCTCGACTGTGAACTCACAAGTCGTCACGCCTCCATCGGGGTCATATGACGATAAGCCATTGAAACTCACTTCTGACAGCGTCAGTGAATCCGAGACGATTGAGAGGTATGCGGTAGGCAGCCTGCCGATGAAAAGGGTGAACGAACCCTCGTTGTTCGTCCGATTACCGTCAGCGACAATTTCCTCATTAGGGTCGACCGTGAAAGTCAGACTGATATCGCCGGACGGTTGATTCGCAGGAACAGTCCAAACTACGTCGACCCGCATCTCCTCAAGGCTCGATAAGCTCGGAATTTCGGTTGAGATTGTCGAGCCGTCAGGGGCCCCTACTACCAAAGTGGTTACAGGGGAATTTGAGAGTCCCCTGTTGAGGACTGGGACGCTGAAAGTCAGTTGGTCGTCAGGTATCGCATTGAAGCCTATGTTGTTGTCCAGCGTGACCGTCCTGTTACCCCTAGTCCTCTCTACGGTGACGCCTTCAGAGCGTGAGACAAGGTCGATTGCGTGAACTTCGGGGTCAATTGTTACTGTGGAAGCCCCTATAATCAAGTTTGAAGGATTTGTTCCACCGGCCCATGCAATGATTCCATGACTCCCTATTTCTCCCTGAGTAGTCGTGCCATCGGGAAGGTGACCAGTGTTGAAGGTAAGGAATGCAGAACCGTTTGACGCAGTAGTGAGATTGTGTTGTAATGCAATACCGCTACCACCGTTTATCCACCTATCATACGCGGCAATCTCGTATCTAAAACTGACATCTTCACCAGATATGGCCTGGCCTTGATTAGTGACATTAATCCAAGCCGACATCTCGAAATCCAGAGGAGAGAGCGGATATTCAATTTCGACGTTGATTTGCTTCGCCCTACCGGCTGCTTGGTATGTGGTGAGTTCGTGCTCGGCTTGTATTCCGAGGCCCGCTACTGAGTATGAAGTTCGAATATCTCCCCTAATGGCTGGACAGTACCACTTGTATCCGGTTTCATCACCATTGTCATCATAGTTCGTTATGTTGTAAGATTGTGAGCATCCATTGTAGAATGTGCCCGGATATCCTTGGCTAACAACTTCCCAACTACTGGTATTGCTACTGGTGCTGTCGGATGGGATTGTCACATAATCGCTCGTGCCGCTATAGTCGGTCTCTACGGTGTAATCGGTTTCCCAAACCTCGCCCACACTGAGTGGAAAGTCGTAGCCCTCCAATGATGGAACGTATTCGTTTGTAACGGTCAAGTCTGCTATGTGCTCAGTTACAGTAATCCACCAGATTTGAACAATGAAATCGATATCGAAAGTAGCCACTTCGCGAAACACAGACAAATCTGAAACACTAATCCATTCTTCGGTATCCATGTATACACGCAAGTCACCAGTCTGACCGTCTAGGCTTACGTCCTCGGCCTCATAGAAGGCACTCCCCTCAACTCTGTAACACATCAAGTCTAGGTCCCAATTGACAGCTCCATCGTTATTCACATCACACCACCCAATTTCCGATACTGTCTGCGTTAGAGTTCCTTCAAGATACTGAACATTCGAACTGACTCCAGAACTGGCAACGAAGGGACCTACGTCGAGGTAGCCATCATAACTCCAAGCATCGTTTACCTTCCAAGCAGGCACATCTACCAGATTTACCGATCTAACTGAAGATTCCATTATTCGTAAGTCCGAGAGTTCCTCGGAGGGGGCTTTCATATCCATGAAAACGCCGGACTGAGAGGATATCACAATCAGAAGGGCGAGTCCGACAGACAGCTTCTCGCGTGAGCGCATGCCTCGCCGGAACGGCGAGGGACGCATCAATATCACCCCTGCGGGCCTCAAATCTACAGTAGATCTGCCAATTCGTCCTGAATGAACTGAACTGCCTCAAGGATTTCATCCTTGGCGCGCGCGCCAGTAATCACCATCTTGCCACTGCCGAATATTAGACAAACGACCTTGGGGTAGTCGAGTCTGTAAATCAACCCTGGGAATTGCTCGGGCTCGTATTCGACCTTGTCGAATGGCAGGTGAAAAGTCAGATTGTTCAGATTCAACTTACGCGGAAGCGCAGCCAGAGGCTCGCCCTCGCGGATACCGCGGATTCGCTCGTCCTCGTCAGCGACCTCCTCATCGGTGGCCGCGCGTATCCCATCAGAGGTGTCGATAACACGGGTATTGTTGTCGTCCATCCGGGCCACTCCATCATAGTCTTCAGGGTAGAATAGGGAGTAGGTTGCGACCATGTTCTGGACCTCAATCTCGACATCCTTGAGATCCCATGTTTCTATCCCTGCAGCACGCAGGTCACGCGTCATCATCTCGATTCCAACCTCGATGTTGTTCTGATTCTTGCCACCAGTGCAAACCGCACGTCCGGACCGGAACATCAGGATGGCGAGTTTCGGGTCCACGACCCTATAGACGACGCCCGGGAATTGCTCGGGCTCGTACTCGCAGTTCAGTTGGATGGCTATGTCAGGCAGGTCGAGTTCCTCCGCCACTCTGGTGGAGGCGACCACGTTTACGACAGTTAGTCTCTCTTCATCGCTAAGCATGGGCCGCGCAGTTATATGCTACTTATAAACAATAGTCGTATTGAAATAGCCGTAATTTCGATTCAATAGGCCGTTTTCTGCTAAATTTCACAGTAAATGGACGCCGGATGCCCCAAGTTTGGAGATCAGAGGTCTTCCGCCGGCTATCTCGATGGCTTCTGCGACCCTTTGTGGATCTCGTGCTAGAGCGACCATGCAGCCCCCTCCGCCAGCACCGGTCAGTTTGGCCCCTAATGCGTGCGGACCTACCGCTTCTACGAGTGCTTCAAGTGAGGGACTGCTCACTCCAAGTAGGCGCAGTTTCTGATGACACGCATCCATCGCTATACCGACCGCCTCTAGGTTTCCGGCTGAAAGCGCAGTGAGCCCTGCTCGTGTTATCCTAGCTATTGCGTCCATCTCCTCCTCCAACTGCGGCTCATCCTTGATCCGTTGGGCCACCCCAGCCACCATCTTACCAGTTGGCGAAGCCTCCCCTGTGAATCCAATCACCAGCCACGCCTCCTCCATATCAGGAGGCAGATCAACAATGTTGACCGACCACTCCCTTTCGCCCTCCGGAGTTACCAGAGTCGCATTGAAAACATGACGAGTTCCTTCTATGTGTTCGCCCGATACCACGACGCAACCTCCGAGAGCACTGGTGGCAGTATCCGTCGGGCTCGCACGACCCTGTTGAGCCCGGGCTTCCGCTGAATGACTCATGCGAGCCAGTTCAATCGGGTTGATGGGCTCGCTTGGTTTGGTATGAGCGTGCAGTGCGGCCCCTATGGCATTTGAAAGGGCAGCCGAAGATCCTAATCCGGCGGCCGAAAACAGTCCGCTATTGACCTCCATCCTCAGTGAAGGCCCGTCGTATCTGAACACCTCGTCGAGGATGTGCGAGATGTGCGGGTGCCTAGTTGAGTCGAATGGAATCCCCTCAAGAGTCCACTTGTCGGACTCCTCGATACTAACCTCGACTCCGCTATCTATGGCAACTGCCACTGCGGGGTGACCGTAAACCACGGCATGCTCTCCGAACAGGATGCACTTGCCCGGTGCGAACGCCCTCGCCATGACCATAGGCCGGGTCATTGGACCATGAGTGTTGGCCTCGACAGGCGGTTGTTTCAAGGACGTAGCGCCACCCGAGGGATATGTCAGGCGTAGCCTGACAGGAGATTTAGATGGAACATCCACTCCTGCAGTCATACGGTTCTCTGGATGGTTGGCACATTTTACTCGTTGTTGGAGGGCTCTCTATCGGCTTCTTTGTCTATCAGGTGCAGAAGGCTACTCGGCTGGTAATGCTGGGTGCACCGGACAACCGCTTCGACTCATGGTTCACCAGGATCAGCGAGTTCACCATGGGCTGGCTGGGTCAGAAGAGAGTTCTGAGAGATCGCGTCGCCGGCATCATGCACGTCCTGATGTTCTGGGGATTCTTGATGCTAGCCTCCGACATGCTAGATCTTGCTTCCGCGAACGCCTTCTCGGACCACGTTCTCCCTGAGTTGCTGAACGGACCTTGGAATGGGATAGTCGAACTGGGCTACACAATGGCCCTGATTGGATGCGTCGCAGCTTTGATTCGCAGAGTTGTATTCACTCCCGAGAAGCTGAAGGGTAAATCTCAGTTAGAGGGCAATGCTATCTTGTTCCTAATCTTCTCCATCACGGTCACATCGTTCGTAGTCGAGTCCTTTCACAACCCGTCCAGTACTTGGGAGCCAATTGGATACTGGGTCTCTGGCATGGGTATTGCCGATGGAACTGTTGTAGCCGCTTATTGGATTCACATGCTTTCTATCTGCGTATTCTTCGTGCTGATTCCGCTATCCAAGCACATGCATCTGGTGATGGCCGTGCCAAATGTCTTCTTCCATGATGTCGATCCACCGGGCAAGATGCGACCGCTTGCGGTCGGCGACGACGGTAAGGCAGTGCCGTTGGAGGATTTAGACATCGATTCGTTCGGAGTCAGCACTTACACTCAGTACACCTGGAGGCAGTTGATAGATGCCTGGTCTTGCACTTCGTGTGCGCGTTGCCAAGACGTCTGTCCTGCCCACGCGTCAGGAAAAGGACTCAATCCGATGGAGGTCATCCACGACGTTCGCAACTATGCCAACGAGCACGCCCCGCTGCTGCTGGCAGGGGAGCAGCCTGAGGAGACAATGATGCATCGTATCACAGAGGAGGCGGTCTGGGCCTGCACTACTTGCAACGCCTGCGTCGATGTTTGCCCCCTCTACATCGAACACGTCCCCAAACTCACGGATTTACGCCGTAATGCGATGATGGAGACCATGGAGTACCCCGAGACTCTGAATACTGCGATGGGCAACATCGAGTCCGCATCGAATCCGTATGGCTTCGGCGCGCATGAGCGCGCCGAATGGGCCGCGGATCTCGATGTCAAGATTGGAGAGCCCGCCGAGTACATCTATTTCGTTGGGTGCGCAGCGAGTTTCGACGAGCGCAACCAGAAGGTCGCGCGCTCAACAATCTCTCTGCTGAAGGAGGCCGGCCTCGATGTCGGTATCCTCGGTATGCAGGAGGGGTGCTCAGGAGATCCAGCCCGCAGGGCGGGCAACGAGTATCTGTTCCAGATGTTGGCCGAGACCAACATGACGACATTCCAAGAGTTGGGCGTAAAGCGCATAGTGGCTTCTTGTCCGCATTGTTTCCACACTCTTGGCAAAGAGTATGGTGATTACGGCGGTGACGAGCTTGAGGTATTCCACCACTCTGAGATCCTAGCCAAACTGCAGGATGAGGGCAAGCTGCCGCAGGTAGAGAAGAATGACCGCAGCGTGACCTTCCACGACCCGTGCTACCTCGGCCGAATTGGAGGGATAATCGATGAGCCTAGAGATGTCATCGGAGGCGTAGATGTGGAGACCGAAAATCACGGCCAGGACTCGTTCTGCTGCGGTGCGGGAGGTGCGCAGATGTGGATGGAGGAAGACGCCGACAAACGAGTCAATGTAATCCGCGCTAAGGAGCTCGCCGAGACTGGCTGCGACACCGTCGCAGTGGGGTGCCCATTCTGTTCAGTCATGGTCAACGATGGACTGGACGCAGTCGGTGCCGAGATGGAAGTGATGGACGTGGCCGAGTTGCTTTGGGAACAGATTGTGGCTAGAGACAAGGAAATTCAGGAACTTACTACTAGACCGTTGAAGAGTTTGTCGGGCAGTGACCATCAAAAGTAAGGGCCAATGATGTGATGTCGTGAGCGAGGAATTCACTGCATTTGGGATGACTATTCCAAGAATTGCAATACTAAATGGCGCTATTCTTACGGCATGGGGTGTAATATCCTACTTTATGCAAAGTGCAGACCCCCCGTCAATTACCGCCCTTATCCCAGCATTCATGGGTTTTCCAATGCTTACTCTAGGGATGTTGTCTGAGAAGAATGCCAAGAACAGGCACCATTACATGCACGCTTCAATGGCTTTGGCACTAGTCATGACAATCGGTGGGGCAAGGATTGTAACAGGCTATTCAGATATGTCTACTCTGGCTATAATTTCGCACCTCCTACTTCTTCAGGTTGGTATTTCTTTCATTATAGTCGGAGTCAAATCATTTAGGCACGCTAGGTTACAGAGAGAAGCAACAGGTGATTGAGTGAGGCCAGTAATCGGGATCACCTGCTTCATGCGCGATACCGTTTACGGGAACTGGAACAGGCACGCAGCCATATTGCCCTCGGCATACGTATCGACCATAGACAGGGTCGGTGGAACGCCGCTCATCATCCCACCCGCAGGTGATATGACCAAGATTCTTGACAGCATCGACGGCTTGGTCGTTTCAGGTGGGCCGGATCTGTATCCCCAAAACTACGGAGAAGAGCCAGAGTCAATGACTGTAGAATTCTACCCTGAACAGGATGCCACTGAGATGAGTCTAATCCGAGAGGCCATGGCCAGAGACATGCCCTTCTTTGGCGTTTGCAGAGGTATGCAGATTCTCAGCGTGATGCACGGCGGACGTCTGCACCAACACCTGGACACGACCCCCGGACACGAGGGCCATGGGGGGTTCGACGGCGTCGAGACCGAGCACGGAGTCTCAACAAGATCAGGATCCTTGCTGGAGAGTCTAATGGGCAGTTCAATCACAGTTAATTCGACGCACCACCAAGGTGTCGCCGATGCAGGTGACTTGACGGTCGCGGCCACAGCCAAGCATGACGGGCTGATTGAGGCAGTTGAGCGCCAAGATCTGAGATTTTGCCTAGGTGTACAGTGGCACCCCGAGAGAGCCGGGCATGACGTACTGTACTCGGCGCTGGTGCAAGCGGCGCGGGGTTGATGACGGGTAAGCCACGCAGCCCGGACAGAATGACGCTCAGAGTCTATGACACACGCTCGCGCGAGAAGCGCAAATTATCTACTCTTGATGATGGTAAGGTGAGGATGTATGTCTGCGGTATCACGCCATACTCTCCCAGCCACCTAGGACATGCTCGTTGCTACCTCGCATTCGACATGGTGCATCGCTGGCTGGAGGCGAGTGGGTACGATGTCGACTACGTGCAGAACTTCACTGACATCGACGACAAGATCCTTGATATCTCGGACTCAGAAGGTGTCGAGTACTCGGTGGTTGCTAACAGGAATATCGATGACTACCTCGAGGTCATGGACGCGATGAATGTCCTGAGGGCCGACCACTATCCAAGAGTCACCGATACAATCCCTGAGATTATCGACATGGTCTCAACTCTAGTAGACAAAGGCCACGCCTATGTTGGAGATGATGGGGTCTACTTCGAAATCGACACAGCCCCAGAGAAGTTCGGCCAGTTGACTGGCCAGACCTTAGAGATGGTAAGAGCCGGTGCAGGCGGACGAGTCGAAGATACCGGCTCGGGTAAACGAGATCACCGCGACTTCGCACTCTGGAAACGAGTCAAGCCCAGTGAACCCTCCTGGGACAGTCCATGGGGTGCCGGTAGACCTGGTTGGCACATTGAGTGCTCGGCGATGTCCCTCAAGCACTTCGGTGAGCAGTTCGACATTCACGGCGGCGGGCACGATCTACGCTTCCCTCACCATGAGGCAGAAATCTTCCAGTCTGAGTGCTGCACTGGGAGCGAGCCAGTGGTCGGTTACTGGATGCACAACGGTTTCGTCAATGTAAACGGCGAGAAAATGAGCAAGAGCCTAGGAAACTTCCGGACCATTCGAGACGCCTTCGAGCATCATGCCCCCCTCGCTCTACGCTACGCACTGTTGAGCGTTCCCTACCGTAATCCGATTGACCTGACTCCTGAGTTCCTAGGTGATGCGACCATTCACTACGATAGGCTCGTCGAGGCATACGGAACTTCACTAAGTTTGGACACTGAGTCAAATTCTGATTTATCAGGTGCTAGCGAGCGTTTCACCGCTGCAATGGACGATGACTTCAACACACGAGCTGCGATTATAGAGGTCCAGAGAGTAGTGGCCTCCTCAACCGGTTCCGACGTGGCAGTCTGGCTGGAAGAGCATGCTGGAAACATTCTCGGACTCCTTCCTTCATCCGATGAAGTCAGGTCAGGACTGGCACAGATAGATTCAGCTCGGGCCGAGGTCGCAGAGCGGGTTGAGTCATTGTTGGCTGAACGTGAGGTAGCCCGTAAATCGAGTGACTGGGGGCGTGCCGATGAGATTCGTGACGAACTCGTTTCGATAGGTGTCGTCGTCGAGGACGGCCAGGACGGGCCGACGTGGCACTTGGCCTGATCACTCTTCTTCAGAGATTAGTACAGAGGGTTCGCTGTTCACACGGCTGCGCAGGTTGGAGTTGACTATCCCAACCGAACCCACAATCGCGGCCAGAGCGATAAAGATGGCCACCCAGTAGAGGGGGCCATCCATCCATGACTCAGGCTCCGACTCAGGTTCTGGCTCAGGAGCCGACCCTTCGTCCTCGGCATCGATGAATGACCACGCCGCTCGACAGGTCATCTCGTCGGAGTAACTGCCCGCATCAGAGCACAGGTGAGCGGGCACGGCGATTGCCTCTGCTACCTCGAGATTGCAGAATGAGCCACCGGCCTCGATGCATTCATCGGTTGACTGCATCACTATTATGATGGCACCGCACAGCAGGATCTTGCTAGCCGGCGTCGTAGGTACATTGGCCTCGAAAAGAGTCGCCTCAGAGGATTCGCACACCTCGAGGTGTATCCCCTCATCGATAGTAGTGAGGTGCGGAATGGTGCCTCCGCGCGGCCCGTAGGTAGTCCACAGAACCGGTAACTCGGGTTCCGGTTCGGGTTCCGGTTCGGGTTCACCTCCACACACAGTGGTGCCGCTGCAGTCGTAGTCATCACAGTCCACATATGGGTCACCGTCGTTATCTACGCCGTCGCTACAAGCATTCTCGGTATCCTCCGAGCCGCCGTTACTAGGGGGAGTGGTGTCAATTGGACCGGCTCCGGCGACAGTCCCGTCGACACGATGCCCGTCCTCGTTCAGTTCTACGTCGTAGTAGTCTCCCCACAGGTCGATGGTCCTCCCACTCTGGAATGTCAGGGAGTTGTTCAAGACATCGAAGTAACGCTCATCACCGAGCGTGAACAGGTATTCGATTGGTACTCCAGCGCCTTGGTTGCATTCTTGAAGCGCAGTGAGCATTTCGGCATAGGTCTGCTGCGCTTCCGGCACGCCGTCGTAGGTGATATCGGCGGCTTTGGTGAAGCCTACACCCTGGATTATCTCTATTTCGTCGTCCATCGCTTGCATGATGTCGACGTCGCCGTAGATTGCCAGTCCACCCACGACGACTAGGCGAACGTCTGGATCGATTGCGTCGACGACGTTGCGGTACGGATCAGAGCGGAAGGTATCGAGTACGACTAGGTCGGCGGCCAAACCCTCTTGGATGCGACCCGTATGCTCAGACCAGCCAATGGCGTCGACGATGTTGGTAGTGATTGCTTGAACCAGTTCGTAATCGGTGAACACATCTCCGAGGACATTGTCATCCCACCAATCAGCGGTCTTCAACTCGTGCATCGAACTCTTGGAGCCCGATGGCGCCCAGTCCGGACCAATCATGATATTCACACCCTCTGCCTTCGCAGTCGCGATGTCTGTGGTATCGCCATAGAGCAGCAGATTTGAGGTCGGTGACCAAGCAAGACTCCCTCCTACATCTCCAAGCGCAGAGAGCTCAGGCTGTGTCAGAGCAGTGCCATGGATAATGACAACCTCGCCGACGAGTAGATCGTTGGAGACGAGGATGTCAAACTCGGCGCGACTCGACTCATCGACGCCCTCGGCAAGGTGTAAGAACCAAGCATCGAGATCACCCGAGGAATTACCGTCCTTGATGTGCTGACCGGAGTAGTCAGACTCCAGTTCAGTCACCTTTGTGTGGATGTAGTCTTTGCCGAAATTGTAGAGTTCAATGTTGCGCGCGAGCATAGTTTCGAAAGTGTCGGTGTGGGATGTCGAACTGCCTTGCAGCGCGGTGTTGCCACCGGCGACCGCTCGCAGTTCAGCAAATCGCATCGCGGACGAGTCATATAGCGAGCACCCAATGTCCTTTGCATCACTATAGCCCGAGTAGGCCTGCCATTGGTATCTGTTATCCCATCCATCCGTCCCGTGATCCCAGAGCGGAATTAGGTTGTATTTCGCGTGGTTGTGAGGGTCAATGAATCCAGGGTATATTGTGCCACTGGTTTGAATTGAAATGACACCCGCTGCAGTTGCCGGAGCACCTTCCGCAGCACTCCAAACTGCTTCAATCATGCCGTCACGAACCAGTACTCGCCCATCTTCGATGACGTCGCTCTCGGAGACCATAGTCACTACGCGCCCCTCAAGGATGTACTCCCCACTGTGGACATGATCCTGCGGAGGGTAGCAGTTGCCCTGCAGGTGGTTGGCACCCCCCCATTCCTGGTCGTTGGCTACTCCAGGAGTAGGACTACTGTCAGACAACTTGGCCCAGTTTCCGCTGGAGTCGTAGCCGTAGGGAATATCCCAATCCGAGTCTTCGCCCTCGTAACTGACGGAACTAATCTCGATTCCAGAGCCGTCGATAAGACGGATTGTATCTCCGTCCCAGAAATCGAACTCGATTCCTGTCCACGATCGGTAGAATACGACGTAGGCACCCGCTTCGACGACGGTCCCCCATCCGATACTGCATGCAGGGGAGCCACCATCTGCGATGTCATCTAGCCACCAGCCGCCGATGTCTATGGCGCTGGAAGTAGGATTGTACAACTCTAGGAACTGGTCGCTATAGGTGCCCATCGAACCATCGCCGTTCCAGTCAGTACCTCCGTAGTTCTCGTTGTTCGGAGAGACCAGGATCTCGTTGATGTAAATCGCATCAGTGGGCGCTGCCTGGGCAGATGCCACCATTGCAGGACTTAGGCCGGACATTAGCATCAGTAGGATTGCAGACATGACTACTGCGCGCATGGCCCACTAACGCCCCGCTTCAGGCTTTCAACCTCACCGTCTCTCGGTGTAGAGCGCATCATGTGCGAAGTGCGAAATACGGCCATATCACGGGTCCACCATGGCTGAGCGTAGCAGGCCGAGAACAGTCTTCGCGGCAATCATGGTCGCCAGCATGGCATTCGTGGGGTGCTTAGGGGGGGGAGAGTCGGTAGAAGATAGCACCGTGCCTTGGGATTCGGACTACCAATACATTGACCTCCCTTCTTCATATGAGGACCCGCGCAATTTCACAGTCGCAGCACCGTTCTCAAACACCACTTGGGGCAACGCATCGTGGACAGTCTACGGAAACGAGCACGGTGGTAACTGCTGTGAGCACTACCTCGCCGCCACGAAGGAGGGCTGGATCCTCAACTTTGGCGGCGAGTATCCTACATGGAGCGAGGATAGGGGCCTCACATGGCAGGAATACCTGCCGAGCATATTTTCCCAACTAGGTTGCCGTGAATGGAAACCGACCGTTCCCGGCCAAGAGGGACTCGGCGAAGGTAGCATAGTCCAAGCCACGAACGGGGACCTAATCTCTATGGGATGGTTCCCCTATCCTAGCACGAGCGGTGCGGACCAGTTCTACGCATTCTTCTATGATGCGGAGGATCAAGAGTGGAGTTGGTGCTTCAATAGGACTCCTGAACCGTTCTATGACAGATCATGGCAGGTTGAGGTCGTGGGCCCAATAAACAGCTTCCTGTATGGCAACGGGCCATGGGCCAGTCTAGTCATTTCGAACTTCTGGCATCAGGTTCAGAACATCGGAGGCCAGATATCCACTGATGGACTGAACTACGATTACTTCGGTTTCCCTGACAGAGACGATAGTCTGGATGTCATGGAAGTAGATTTGAATCCAGAAACCCTCGGCCCAGAGTGGGACTTCACCAAGCCCCACAAAGAAATGAGATCCTTCCCAGTTCCATCAGGAGGGCTTTACTTCCCTAACTACTTCATTGATGGTAGTGATGCTTACCTAGATACATCTCTAAATTGGTGGACAGGCACCACTTTGAATGGATCATCACTTCCATCGCAGTACTGCGCTTTCGACTCATCTACTGCATTACACTGCGTTACTGCAGGCGGCACTATTCTAACTCACATGCTGTCATGGGATGGTGGTGAGAGTTGGCAGAACCAGACTTACAACCTATCTTCAGAGACCTCTGAACTTGAGGAATGGGAATTCCACACTAACGGTGCCCACGATTTATTCGTGCTGAATGTCCGCTACCAGAGCGCTGCCGGCCCAGATGTCGACTTATCATGGCATGTCAGAGAGTACTCAGAGAGTATGTTTCCAGACATGAGGACATACCTAGGTCTCGGCGATCTAGATTCGACATCTGGCGCAGGCAATGACATCCGATTCGACTTCGCAAGTATGGGAATCCTGCCCGACGGCGGCGCCTTCATCGCATATCACGATTCAACCGATCCCGACCCACTGTTCGGAGTGGAGATGCTTCTCCCAATCAGATATGGCCCAGCAGTGGCCTAATCACTGACTCACGCGGAAAACTATCGTGATGCCGTCGACCCCGAATGAGTCTGCCTCATTTGGCGCCGACCCCTCATTCAGGGTGGCGCTACCGGACCGAGTCTCACTCTGCACGTGAGCCCAGTCTTCGTCGGCCATCTCCGCACCTTCAATCCAGACTGATAAGGAGATACTGTCCTCGATTGCGAGGTCTAGCTCCTTGCGCTTCGACTGGATTCTGCGTATCACGTCGCGCGCGAGCCCGCGCGACATCAATTCCTCGTCGATAACCATGTCAAGCACCAAGGAGACGTCCCCGAAGTCTTCGTCAGCTAGGGTGGCGGCCGAGTAACCATCCTTCTCGGTGCGACGTACCTCAATATCGCTCATTGTAATCTGATATCCTGCGAGGGCGGCGATACCGGCCTCAATCTCTAGCAGCAGTGAGTCCGGGTCGGCAGTGTCGAGCTTTGCAAGCACTGCTGGCAGGTCTGATCTGCACTTAGCGCCCAATGCCTTCCTATTTGGTTCGAGTACAATCTTCTGGAAACGGTCGATATCCGCTTCAGTCATCAGGTTTTCAACATTCAATTCCTCTGATAGAATCTCGTGGAAGTCGGTGAGGTCCGGGCCGCCGATAATCCAGCCGTTGCGACACGGCAGCCTCTGTCGTCGACCTCCTTCGGCCCGGACACGTCTACCTGTCTCAGCGAGCGCTCGCACGAGATTCATCTGCTGTTCCAGTCCGTAGTCACGCGGAGGTAAACTACGCTCGACCAGTGCTGATCCTAGTGGCCAGTCGGCAAGATGGACCGACGAACCTGCAAGATCTCGGTGTATCTTGTCGGGCATGAATGGTGAGACAGGCGCCATCAATCTACACACCAGCAAAAGAGCCTCATGCAGAGTATGTTGACAAGCCCGCTTGTCACTACTGTCGCCCTCGTCCCATAGCCTACGCCGAGAGCGACGGACGTACCAGTTAGAGAGATCGTTGACGACGAACTCTTCTAGTTCACGCCCCGCCTTGTGGAAGTCCCAAGATTCGAAGTGGTTGTGGTAAGCGTCTGCCATCGCGCTCGCTTTGGACAGCACCCAGCGGTCGAGTGGACTGCGCTCAGTCACAGCGATGTAACCAGACTCTTCATCGGCATCGAAACCGTCCATAGCCGCGTAGTCGGCGTGGAAACGATATACGTTCCAAAGTGTGAGGAACATTTTGGCATAGGACTCTCGGACTCCATTGGGATTGAAGTTGGTAGGCGACCACGGCGCACTCTGTGTAGTCATGTACCAGCGAATTGAGTCCGAACCTTCCTTGTTGAAATGGTCCCAAGGATTGACGACGTTCCCCTTTGACTTACTCATCTTCTTACCGTCCTTGTCAAGAATGTGGCCGAGTGATAGGCAGCTGCGGTAGCAGGTGCTGCCGAACACTGCTGTAGATACTGCTAGCAAAGAGTAGAACCAACCACGCGTCTGGTCAACAGCCTCGCAGATGTAGTCCACTGGGAACGAACCTGCAAAACTATCCTTGTTCTCGAAAGGATAGTGCCACTGCGCGAACGAGGCGCAGCCTGAGTCGAACCAGCAGTCCATGACATAGGGCTCGCGCACCATCTCGCCCGAGCAGCCGTCCGACGGGCAGTGCAACTTGACGTCGTCGACATATGGTCGGTGCAATTCAGGAGGAGCAGGGGAGGATTCAGTCTTCATCAAGTTCATCTCCTCGATGCTGCCTATGCAGTGCTCGTGACCGCAGTCGGAGCAGATCCACACCGGGATAGGCGTGCCCCAGTAGCGTTCGCGACTAATCGCCCAGTCCTTGATGTTCGAGAGCCACTCTCCCATTCGCTTGCTACCAGTCCACTCCGGGGCCCACTCGACCTCGGAGTTGTGTTGCAGTATCTCGTCGCGAACCGCGGTCATGCGAACGAACCAACTATCCATTGCGTAGTATAGCAGAGGGTGATCGGTACGCCAGCAGTGAGGGTAGTCGTGAGTGTAAATATGCTCGCGGTACAGCATTCCCTCGTCGGAGAGGTAGTCTATGATGTCCGAATCGCAGTCCTTGACGTAGCGCCCGTCGAGCAAATGATGAGTCCCAGAGACGAAGCTGCCGTCAATCCCCACGGTGTGCTGGGCTGGAAGGCCAACTTGCATACCTAGGTTGTAATCTTCCTCGCCGTACATCACTGCTGTGTGAACGACTCCTGTGCCGTCTGTGGTGGTGACGAAGTCTGCCTCAACTACGGTCCAAGCACTCTCAGAATCGCCTCTATCTATGGCGCCGGGGAAAAGGGGCCGGTAGGCCTTGCCAATCAGTGTCGCGCCAGAAAATTCCTCAATCACCTCGACTTGGTGTCGCAGTACATCGGAGAGTAGATCTTTGGCTAGAATCAATTCCTCACCGACTTCAGCACCCCCTCGCCCATCCCAAGAGCCAGATGGCGACTCGGTGATTCGGACGCGGCAGTATGTGACATCCGGCCCGATAGCGAGACCGACGTTGCCCGGTAAGGTCCAGGGAGTCGTCGTCCAAGCAAGGATGGAGGCATCATCATCGATGAGTCGGAACTTGATGTAGACAGCCGGCTCGGAGACCTCCTTGTAACCTAGTGATACCTCATGAGTGGAGTAGCTAGTGCCGGTCTGAGGGCAGTATGGCAGGACCTTGTGACCACGGAACAACAGGCCCTTGTCGAACATCTGCTTGAGTGACCACCATGCCGACTCGATGTATTCGTCGTGCAGGGTGACGTATGGGTCATCCATGTCTACCCAGAAACCCATCCTCTCAGTCATCTCACGCCATGCCTCTTCGTAGGTCCAGACGCTTTCTTTGCACTTGTCGTTGAAGGCCTCCATGCCGTAATTCTCGATAGCCTCATTCGACATCAGATCGAGTTTCTTTTGCACCTCTATCTCTACAGGAAGCCCATGGGTATCCCATCCTCCTTTGCGCTCAACAACATGCCCCTCCATGGTCTTCCATCGACAGACCATGTCCTTGAACAGCCTCGAGAGGACGTGATGGATTCCCGGCTTACCGTTTGCCGTAGGAGGTCCCTCGAGGAAGGTGAAGGGGCTCGCGCCGCCCCGGCGCGCCTCGATAGTCGCCTCAAAAGTCCCCTCTTCACTCCAGGTTTCCATCAGGGCATTCTCTAGGGTGACCGGGTCGAGGTCGCCGGCAGGTTTGGGTACGCCCATCGGCCCAGCGACCTACGGCGCTGTATTGAAGATGCCCCGGTCGCCCATAGGGCGAATTCATCATTTAGCAGACTTATTAGTGACCGCCGGGACGCCTTGAACGTGTCTGAGACGTCCACTATCGCAGTCGGCGGGATGACCTGCACGGCCTGCTCTGGCCGTGTGAGGGAATCTTTGGAGGCTCTGGACGGAGTTCTGAGCGCTGATGTATCTCACGAGACCGGGCAAGCAGTGGTTTCGCACTCAGGTACGGGACGCGAAGCAATGCTCGCGGCGATTACCGGCGCGGGCTACATAGCCGACGGGGCCAGTGCCGACTTCAACTGGGGGGACGGAGAAGTCTGGAGAAAGTCCGCGAACAACACGAAGTGGTGTCTAATCGGTTGCAGCATTGGTGATTTCGGAACCATAGCAGCTTTCCAGTTTGTATTCACTGACTCGGGATGGAGTCCGATGATGATTATGGCTCTGGCCATGTTCAATGGAATCATGACCTCAATCGCCCTTGAGACCGCCATCCTATCGGCTCAGATGGCACTGAATGAGGCATTCCGGGTGGCAATCGGAATGTCATTGATTTCCATGCTCTCGATGGAAGCGGCGATGAATATCGTCGACCTTGTATTGACTGGAGGGGCCAAACTGACCTGGTGGGTCATTGTCCCAATGCTTGTCGCAGGCTTCCTGACACCTTGGCCCTACAACTACTGGCGGTTGAAGAAATACAATGCAGCGTGCCACTGAATTGGAGGAAGATCCTTTTGACAATTAGCACCAACGACCCATACGACTGGGGCCGATTATGCGAGGAGATTACCCTTTGGATTAAGGAGTATGCAGAGAGCAATCAAATCACTTCTTTGATAGTAGGAGTTTCAGGAGGTATCGACTCCGCCGTGACCTCAACTCTCTGTGCAAAAACTGGATTGAATACTATCGTTCTGAACATGCCAATCCACCAAGAAACTTCACAATTCAATCTCTCCAATAGACACATCGAGTGGCTAAAATCAAATTGGGAGAATGTAGACAGTCATACAATAGATCTCTCGAATACTTATGATTTGTATTCTAATGAGTTGCACAATCACAATATTTCTGATTTAGCATTAGCCAATACTAGGGCTAGAATTAGAATGACTACTCTGTATGCTATCGCAGGATCCAACAATGGAATTGTAGTTGGAACAGGAAATAAAGTTGAGGATTTTGGAGTGGGTTTCTTCACCAAGTATGGGGACGGAGGGGTGGATATCTCTCCTCTAGCAGATTTGTACAAGTCGGAAGTATACTCTCTTGCAGAGTCATTGGAGATTATTCAAGAGATACAAGATGCATCTCCTACAGATGGATTATGGGATGATGGCAGGACTGATGAGGAACAAATGGGAGCTACTTACGAGGAATTGGAGTGGGCCATGAAAGAAGTAGAAAATCCATCAGGAGATGTGACGACTAGGCAAAGAGAGGTTTTGCAAACCTATCAGAGATTACACAGAGCAAATTCCCACAAAATGAATCCCATCCCAGTCTTCAATTTTTCAGACAACCGAAGAATATATTATGGCCTGAATTGAGGTAATCCTCCTAGTTCGCTGGTCTATTCCGAACGGCGGCAGGATTGAGTGCTGACTCTCGCTTCAGGCATCATGGACTGGTTCAACCTAGCAGGAAAAGGCCTCTTCTCAGGGGCAGTGATAGTGACAGCGAGCGAGATAGCGAAGAGATCAGCGGTGTTCGGTGCACTGGTCATCTCACTCCCCCTGGCGAGCATAATGTCGATGACATGGCTGTACAACGACACTGAGGACACTGCACAGGTGGCCGATTTCGCAGAGAGCATACTGTGGCTAGTGATACCATCGATGCTGCTCTTCTTGATTCTGCCATTCCTTCTTAGGCGAGGATGGGGATTTGAGGCGTCTATGGCATTGGGGATCGTTGCCACCATAGTAGCTTATGGGGCAGGGATATGGGCTGCTCAGGCCCTCGGACAGGTCTCGTAGTTAATCTGATTACCTTAGTGCCCATGCTCGATTAGCCCAGCAGCTTCAGCCCCGTATAACAATAGGACCAGTACAATCACTCCGATGAGCACGTTCCTCAATGCCTCACGACCGGTCTCCGGATTGTGGATGTCAGGCAGGGTGTCGACCGTAGCCACGTACAGGAATGTGCCCGCCGCAAACAGCATTGCGAGCGCGATGAGATGCTCATCCATCCCCTGCAGTGTGTAGAATGAGACTAGTATCATCACAGGTGTGGCCAGCGAGAACATGACGATGTCTCTGATGGAGTCGTTCCTGTTCTCTCTCTCGTGCATTGAGAATACACCTAGGCTGAAAGCAGCCGGGACCTTGTGAATCAGAACTGCTAGTGCAACCAAGGCGGTGACCGCCTCTGATGTGCCTGCTGCGGCAGACCCTATTGCCAACCCATCGGCCGCAGAATGTAAGGACAGACCGAGGACGATAATCCAAGGAGAGTTCCTGTGATGAACGTGCTCGTGCCCGTGCTCGTCATGATGGTCATGATGCTCCTCGTGGACTGCATGACCTATGCCTGAACCTTCGAGAATCAGCATCACCAGGAAGCCCGCTAAGACTGCCCCTCCGATTAGCAGATTACCAACTCGCTCTTCCTCATGTTCGGCCTCTTCCTCATGTTTGGCCTCTTCATGTTCCTCCGTGGCCAACTCGAAACCTTCTGGGACTACAACGAGAAGGGCAGAAGCCAACAGGATCCCAGATGCTATACCTGTGATTCTTCTGAGAGTATCTGGATTCTCCTTGATTTTGCTGAATATTGGAAATAGGCCTCCGACCAGGGCTAAAATTAGAGTTAGTGCTGCGAGTTCGATTGGGGCGCCTGCTGTTGCCATAGATTGCGGATTGATAATACATATTTAAAAAATATTATTAATTCCATCATTCTAGCATTGCCATGAGCAGAGTCATATCGTTCAGTGGAGACAAGGAGTTCGCTCACAGACTAGACTCCATAATCGAAGATTCCGGTTACAAAAACAGAAGCATGTTCCTCAGAGATGCCAGCCTGCACTTCGCGGATGTCAATCGTGGTGGCGATCTGAGTACGATGGACACAGATTCAGTAACTGAGGGGGTACTAGTGATATTCTACCAGCATGGAGTGGAGAGCAAGATTCTCGATATCAGACACACTCATTCGATACAGGTCTCTTCCTACAATCACAACTGCTTGACTGAGAGCCATACTTGCGTAGACACCATGCAAATCAGGGGGGAAGCCGGTTCTGTCAATGATATCGTTGAGAGGCTGAAGAATACCAAGGACGTCGACAGGGTCTCATTCGTCTCCGCACCCCTGCGTGAAGCAGGATGCTGCTGAATGTCTGTCAGCCGAGGTCGAGCCTGCGTCGCATTGAAGGAGCGACACTATGACCAAGTGATGTGGAAATACCCTCGCAACTTGAGTCGATGCTAGTTGGCTCGATGGGCCCGACCAAGCAGAAGGCGGCCCGATTAGTCGTTGATTTGGCTTCTACAGCTGGAGCCTCGGAGTTCATCGAAGTGGAGAATGCCCATGTGTCGGGTGTGAGCGTGATTACCGGAGGGCATGGGCTCAGGCGTTTCCTAGCCGACCTGTCAGGCGACTCTGGGGGCAAGGTAACTATCCCTACCACTCTCAATTCAGCTGGGTGTGACCACCAGAAGATGGACGAGATGGGCATCGACCATCCCGATTTCCTCGAGCAGCAGTTTGAGATTGTACACGCCTACTCCGAGCTCGGGATAGACGCCATACTGTCCTGCACTCCCTATGACCGGGGCATTGAGGCGGACGAAGGTATCGGCTCGTGGGCAGAGTCCAACGCAGTCTGCTTCTCAAACTCTTACACCTCACTCGTCACTAACAGGGAGTCGGGCCTCTCCGCCTTGGCTACCGCATTGACTGGATGGGCTCCCCGATGGGGGCTCCATCTCAGGGAGAACAGGACGCCAAACATCCTGGTGAGGGTGGAGTGTGCCATGACGGACTCCACAGATTGGAGCATCCTAGGGGATTGGATTGGCAAGCAAATCAGACCGGAATGGGACCTGCCGTGGGGCCCAATGCCACGTATCACCGGACTCCCCAAATGGACTAGCTTTGAGATGCGAAAAGCACTCACTTCAGCTGCTGCCAACTATGGATGTCCACTGCTATGGGCAGATGGTCACACCGCTGACGCACCCGCCGTGGAGCACTATCAGGGCGAGTTGACTTTCACTGAGGATGACCTTTCTGAGCGCTACCGTGAACTCTCTCCTCGGGGACAGGTCGATTTGGTGGTCATCGGCTGCCCGCAGGCAAGCGTCGGCGAGGCTCGCACAGCCGCTGCCGCTGTCAGGGCGAGGATGGAGTTGGGAGAAGTCATCCCGGACCAGCGACTTTGGGTGTTCATGAGCGGCCACAATCACGACCTAATCTCAGCCGATGGCACCCTCGACGTGCTAGAGGAGGCAGGAGCACTCGTACTCCGTGACACCTGCCCCGAGGTCACACCATACAACCGCTCGCGTTACAATCACCTACTGACCAACTCCCTGAAGGCCGAGCACTACCTGACCAGTGGACTCAATCGGATGCCGACCAGTGTCGCCCCTATCGAGCAATGCATCGCCCATGCATTCGATCCGACTCTCGTTTCCGGTGAGCGCCCGGTGCTAGACTCTGAGGCTGCCAAACCGATTCCATCGGCTAAGACACAGCGTCGTGGTGAATACGAGGCTAGCGGGAGTGGGATACCCAGTCAGAGCGAGTGGGCAGTCTCAGGAAAGGCTCTAGTTACTGACGTTCCAATCACCTATCTCGGCTATGTCAACTCTGACACCGGATTCATCGAGGAACCTGGACACCCTCTCGACGGGCATTCCATTGAGGACACCGTGCTAATCTACCCGAAAGGCTCGGGCTCTACTGTCGCACCCTTTGTACTGATGGGACTAATCTACACTGGTAAGGGCCCTACTGCTATTGTCAACCGCGACGTCTGTCCGCTTACCTTGCCCGCAGCCTCCCTTCTAGAGGTCCCCTATGCCCACGGTTTCGGCTCTGACCCCACTATGGAAGTCAACACGGGAGACGATGTGGAGATATCACTGAGCGGGGGTGTGACTACTCTGAGGGTTGTCAGTAGGGTAGGAGAGGTTTGATGACTCCCGGTGCTTCGCACCGGTTCCGTGTCTAAGCGAAGCGACCCCGAACCTTGCCGAGAACAAGACCTCGGCCTATTCGAGGTAATCGCTCGGGATGGTGCTGCGAGGATAGGGCGACTACACACCGCACACGGTTCGATGAATACACCTGCTCTGCTCCCAGTCGTTAACCCTAATCTCCGGACAATAGAACCGCGTGAGATGTGGGAGAGGTACGGTGTTGAAGCTCTAATTACCAATTCATACGTTATCTGGAAGCACGACGATTTGAGAGAGAGGGCGCTGGACGAAGGCGTACACTCAATGCTCGACTTCCCAGGTGTAATAGTCACTGATTCGGGTACCTTCCAGTCCTATGTCTACGGCGATGTCGAAGTTGGAGTCTCGGAGATAGTAGAATTCCAGCGCGATATCGGTGTTGATATTGGCACCATGCTCGATGTTTTTGGGCGTCCTGACATGAGCCGCGAAGAGCTCGAAGAATGTGTTGATGAAACAGCTCTGAGGGCCAAGCAGTCACTCGAATCAGCTGGGGACACCTTGCTTCTAAATGGGCCAGTCCAAGGGGGCCTGTATGAAGATTTGAGGGCTAAGGCCGGCAACCTGATGGGCTCAGCCGAGGGAGAGTTCAGGGGCTTCACTATCCACCCTGTAGGGGGCATCGTCCCTTTGATGGAGAATCAGCGTTACAGAGAGCTGTTCCAGATTCTGCTCGCCGTTAGATCGACCACTCCTCCCGACCGTCCAGTACACCTGTTCGGCTGCGGCCATCCGATGCTGTTCCCTTTGGCCATCGCTCTAGGTGCTGACTTATTCGACAGCGCGGCCTACGCAATATTCGCTCGAGACGACCGAATCTTGTCCCCTCATGGCACTGTCAGACTGAAAGGCCTCAATGAGTGGCCGATTCACTCCGCAGCCCTATTCGGCCTTACTCCTGAGGAGGTCCGCAACATGGATTCCGAGAAACGCTCGGTCCTACTTGCTCACCACAACCTTGAGGTTACTCAGGCCGAGTTGGCACGTTGCCGCGAGGCGATTCGTGACGGCTCGATTTGGCAGCTTGCAGAACAACGCAGTCACGTATCGCCGCAACTCAGAGATGCCTTCACTTGGGTGCTGGAGCAACTAGAAGAAATTCCAGACGGTCCCGTCGGCGTCTCGACCCTCAATCTCATGGCATCTACAGACCCTGTGAGGGGTGGCGGTGAGAAGCTCAGTGACGATATTGGGACAAGGCCACACATCCTGCATTTACACACCCTCCTCTCTATGAGGTGGAGATTACCAGGGTCATGGTGGGATGGCTCCGACTCCGATCCTGAGAGGGTTGTGCTGATTGAAGGGGCAACTCCGCCGTGGCGTGATTCCGCACTCGGAGCGGTGGTATCGGCACTTCTCGAAGAACCCAAGAGTGTCATCATGCTCTCGACTCCCCTTGGCCCCATCCCGTTCACCTTGGAGGATGTCTCCCCTTGGTGCCACCTCGATTGTCCCGATGATGTTTGGTTAGATTCGTATGAGGAGGAGATCGCCGAAGGACTAGCCGAACTAGGTCTCGCCGAATTCCCCCTAGTTCGCGCCGAGCAATGTACCATGCCCGAAGAAAAACAAGTCGCCGATGTGAGGGATTGGCTCGACCGCTGCGCAGTGGTCGACAAGCTCACAGTACTGTGCGGAGTCTCACCGAGCCACGGCTGCAGTCTGACTGAGGGCATGAGCTCCCGTCGTTCTCGCACGGATCGGATGGTCAACGTATTGCTGGAGGATGAACACATTCTCTCACCGCGCCTCTCTGATGGCGGCATCAGTCTCGCCCTCGACGGCGCCCGGCGACTCAATGCCCTCAATCCCGGCCCACCCAGTCGCTTCGATGAGTCGGTCGATGACGACTCAGATCACCCCGGGATGCCACGTGTCTGGCTGCTAGATGATGCCATTCCGTTTGTTGGCAGGGGCCGCAACGTAATGCAGGGCTACGTGCTCGGTGCAGACCCTCATCTGACCCCGGGCCAGCCCTGCCTAGTAGTCGACGGAAACGGTGGGCTGATTGCTCATGGCACTGCTATGGCAACCGCACAAGAGATGGCTCATCTCAAGAAGGGAATCGCAGTCAGGGTGCGCGACGGTGCGTTGAGGGACGATTAGACTCCCCCTCCGGTCTTGCCGGGG
>CBFHQW010000003.1:0-36558 GCA_965658085.1 Candidatus Thalassarchaeum sp. | reverse complement strand
ATTGCGTATGTAGGGGGCTACTGTCTGCGGCTTCCTAGCATCGCCAAGAACAGGGATGAGTCCGGGCCTTCGGCAAGATAATTCTGACAGGTCGCGCATCGCCCGAGGAGCTATCTCCACCGCCACGACCTGCCCTCCATGGTGATTGAGGGAGCCACAAACTTGGTCGTGTATGTGTGATACTGTAGAGCCGAACGACGCACCCAGATAGAGGCACGTAGAGCCTGTCTCCGGAAGCAGCCTCGAGGGGTCACCGTCAGTTCGCAGCAGGGCTGCTGCGACCTTGGAACGTGTAGGGTCCCATGACCTCCATTCTATTCGGGAATCCGTCTTTCTGCGCTCACCTCTGACTGAGACTCCACGGACGGCGTTCCTAGTCCACAGAGAACGCCCCTCGCGTCTTACTCCCCAGACGAGTTTTACTGGCTTTCGCGCCAACCCATCACCTCCTCGGTGGCTTCGGAAACCTCTCACGGATATTCTTGCACTCTTGGTTGATTTCTGCTATCCTTTCCTCGCCCCACGGCTCGCCATCGAAGTGATCAACGCGAACCGCAATCGAACACTTGCCTGCCATGTAGCGAGCAATCTTTCCCCTGACCCATCGAGGAGATCTTGAGACCTGTGGCAGGGAGAACAAAACGGGAGAATGCTTGGGTGAGGGAGCGCCTCTGCGATGAGCGGCCATAGCACCTCTAGCCCCGAGGACTTGCAGACTGCCGCTCGGCATTCTGGCCAGTCTCTCGCGACCTCCTGCTAGCACCACCAATCTAGCTGCTCCCAACGGACCGACTAGCATACTCAGAGTGGGTACGTACTGACGCGCGAGTTCACGTGTGGCCGTCTCAGCCACCCCCAGTCTCTCTGCTAGAGCAACAACACCAGCTGCATGACCGTTCAAAGCCACCCACTCGACCTGCTCGGGCTGGTGCGCAGGGGTCGCAACATCAAGTGTGGCAGCGGCTGCATCAATCGATTCTGCCTTAGCTACAGCTACGGGAATTTCTTGCCTCTGTTCATCTAAATCCGCCTCGGCCAAAAACAGCCCTGCCCATTCGATACATCTCGCCTCACTGGTGGTCCATGAGGACCTCAGTTCAATCGCTGCTGAAGACAGCATGTCGAGTCGTCGGTCGAGGTCGGCAGCGGCATCGGCCACTCCTCGCTTGGCCAGTATGGCCGCTGCCTCGGAGAGCATCTCCTGCTCCTCAACCTCAAGTGCGGGCCAGTCAGGATCTGACATCGCCGCCATTCCATCCGTCTCGGCATCCGGGAATCTCTTACTGAGGGCTCTCGCCTCTGGACTCATCCTTCCCGATTGTAGGTCTGAAAGTCGGTCTGCCAAAGCGCGGACGGACCTCTTTGGTGACCAACCCAACTCGTCGAAGACTTCACCGTCGGAATCGACGACCCTAGCAAGTCTCCAATCATAGTGAATACGCATGAACACCCCATAGCGCCGCTTCGCTTCAACGGTGCGGTCCCATTCCATTCGCCCAACAAGGGCTGAGTCCGAGCTTTTCCACTAGTGCGCATAAGCGATACTTCAATAGACGGTTTGGATGTCGCTGTTCGGTTGGCGTTTAACCGGATAGGTGTTTGATAGCGATGTTTTGTCCTGAGTGCGGTGCACTGTCGTACCCTGATTCTTCCGGAAATATCAGATGTGACAACTACCAGTGCAAATACGAGGGGCCTCTGACTGGCAGAGACGGTTCCGGCGGTAAGTTCGTCGATCCAATGACCGGAGATACTGTGGATTTGACCAGCGCCACTGCGTCGGGTTCAGAGAAGTCGTTGAAACATCTCACCGAAGTAGTGGAGCCGGAAATTGCTCGGGGTACCCTTAGAGTAGGGGACATTCGCTGCCCTGAGTGCGATTGCAACGAGATATTCGTCGAACTCAAGCAGACTAGGTCAAGTGATGAGCCAGAAACTAAAATTTGCCAATGCAAAAATTGTGACAAGCGTTTCCGAGAATACCAATAAGCCTCCCGAATGAATGAAAGACCCTCGATTTATAGGAGATGTGTAACGAGGTGATTCCATGCTGAGAGTAACGGCAAATACTCAACTTATGAGAGAGATTGTCGATTTGCTTTCAGTCCTGACCGAAGAAGCGAAGATGAGCTGGGGCGAGAAGGGACTGACAGTGAACGTTGTCGACGGTTCTCACGTTGCCCTACTTAGCGCTACCATCTCAGATGCCTGCTTCGAGACCTACGAAGTCGAGCCAGTCGAAATTGGACTAGAGCTAGGTAAACTGCGTGACCTCCTAACTCTCGCTGGCCCGGGCGACCTAGTCGAGATTGACTACGATGATGCGGTCGGAGCAGTCAATGTAAGAGTCGGGGAGGTCCACAGAATACTGCGTGGCCTCGACACCGGTTCCATGCAAGACCCTAAACTTCCAGTTTTGGATTTCGACTGCAGTGCCGCTATCGGCGCAGAGAAGCTCTCTAGGGCGCTCAGAGCGGCCAAGTTCGTGGGCGAGTTAGTAGATTTGAGCCTTGACAGTAAGGAGATGAGGGTAAGCGTGACTGTTGAGGCGGGCGAAGGAGTCAATGTACGCTTTGAGTCCGGTGAACTCAGCGAGTTGGTCTGCCCCTCACCCACCCAGGGAACATATAGCCTACAATTCCTAGATCCTCTGACGAGAAAACTCGCCGCTGGATTGACTCAAGACATCCGAGTTCAATTTCAGGATAAATATCCCCTTAGGTTAGACTGGAATTCTAATGACGGTGGGGCGAGTTGGACTTACTTCCTAGCGCCCCGAGTGACTAACGACTGACCCGTGAACTCTTGAGGTCGAACTAGGACGGTGGGCCATGGGCCGCTCTGTCTGCGTTGTAATCCCGAGCGTCGGCAATGCGGACGAACTTGGCATTGCACTTGACGGCCTGATGACCCAGACATACTATGGCCCACTTGAGGTCGTAGTGGTCGGACCGAGTGGAGATTTGGGCAGACAGCAGGCTGAATCCAGAGGTCTTCGATTCATCGACGATGCAGGCTCACGCACTCGCGCTGATGCCTGCAACATCGCACTTGATTCGACTGAATCCGATTTGGTGATGTTCACCGATGACGATGTCATCGTACCCAAGGAATGGGTAGAAAAGCTGGCCCGCTGGTTCAAGCGTACCGAAGTCGCAGGTGTAGGTGGTCCGAACTTCGCACCCCCAGAGAGCTCGACGCTACAGCAGCAGATTATCGACGTCAGCTTCTGCAGCAAGATATTCACTGCTGGAACCAACTACGGCAGGAGAGGAGAAGGTGGGCTCGAAGAGGTCGAGCAATTACCGGGGGTGAACTCAGCCTATCGCCGTTCTGTCCTTGCGGATATTGGTGGATTCCCAACGGGGTGCATCGGTGCTGAAGATGTGATTCTAGACCACAGGATAAAACAGGCCGGACATCGACTTTGGACAGATCCGGAAGCAGTGATGTGGCACCGTAGGCGCGACCTGTCGAGAGTCAAGAAGCAGATTCGAAACTACGGACTGGTCAGAAGCCTAGCCAGCCATGAGCATCACGAGTTGAGGGCTTGGAGTCATGGAGCAGTAGCTATGTTCCCTCCAATTGTGATAGCGGCATTTGCATTCTTCTTCTGGGGACTGTTCAATGGGGGAATAGGCTCGCCTTGGTGGGACATCTCCCTTGATGCCGTTCCAATGGGTTGGCCAAGATTTGGAGTTCACACCCTGCCCTCCCTGATCTTACTGTACAATGTGATTGCTTGGTACGGCGCTGCCAAGGGCAGCTCACCTTGCCGGACTCCCAAGACAGTGTTCCTATCCTCAATCACCACTTTTGTTCTACATTGGAATTATGGAATGGGTGTGCTTCGAGGTTGGGGGAGGATATTCACTGGAAACTCAGGCCTCCAAATAGATGATCGGACTAGAGGCTAGGCCTCTGTCACACCTAGTTCACCAGTCTGAATCAGCCACTGCGATGCGTACACGTTGTCATTGTCTAGGAGTTCTCGGTGAGTACCGCGTTCAACAATCACACCATCTACCATAGCCACTATCTCATCGGCCTTGCGTATGGTCGCAAGTCGGTGGGCGACAGCGATGGTGATTCTATTCGAATCTCCGTTTGAGCCATCAAAGAGTGACATCTGTATGCGCTTCTCAGTCTCGGCGTCGAGAGCTGCTGAGGCCTCGTCAAGAATGAGTAGGTCTGGGCTCTTGAGTAAGGCTCGAGCTAGTGCGATACGGGCCCTCTGCCCTCCGGACAACATAACACCACGGTCGCCTACCAACGTGTCGATGCCGTCAGAGAGTCGGGAGACGAAGTCCCATGCACCTGCGGTCTCAAGCGCCTTCCTTATTTCCTCGTCCGAGGCCTCGCGGGCATAGGAGACATTGGATTTCACATCTCCATAGAACATGAAAGGGTCTTGGGATACGAAGCCGATTCTATCTCGAACTGACTCAATGGCGTAGTCGTTGATGTCTATGCCGTTGATTTTCACCGTGCCGTTTTGAGGTTCGTAGAATCTTTCAACTAACTTTAGAATTGTACTTTTTCCAGCACCGGTGTGTCCCATAACTCCGAGGAACTCTCCTGATGATGCGGAGAACGAGATGCCATTGAGCACGTTGGCCTCCGATGATGGATAGGCGAAGGTGACGTCGTCGAACGAAATCGAGCGAATCGGGCCGTCGAGAGGGATAGCATCTGGTCTATCAAATATCGAGGGCTCGAGGTCTATCAATGCGAACACTCGCTTGGAGGCTGCCTCTCCCCTCTGGAGTTGATTCAGAAGCATCCCCAAAATGAACATGGGCATCGTCATCCTGGTGCTGATCAAAAGGAACGTGACAAATTGACCAACAGATATCTCTCCAGACTCCATAAGCCAACCTCCTGCAGAGACCAGTAGGCCGAATGACAGGCCTGCAACAACGTAGATTCCCGGAATGAATCGGTTGCGCAGGTTGGCAGCGTGGATGGCCTGATCACGGTATTCAGCACTCTCTCCCTCAACGCGAGAACGCTCGAAATCACCTGCATTGTAGGCCTGAACGGTAACGATTCCTGCCAGCACGTTTTCGAGGATTGCGACTATTCCTCCTGTGCTCTCACGCTGTTTCCGATAGCGCCGTTGCACACGCGTACTGAACCAAATTACCATGGGAATCACTAGGGTCAGTGGGATGAAGAGAATGAGGGCCAAAGTAGGGGACATCCAGTACATGATGGCGAAAGCCGTGGTGAAAGTAATTAAAATTCGAATTATCGAGGTCGATGAGTCGGATACTATGTCCTCTAACTGGGCCACATCTGCAGATAGAACAGCCATCAGATTCCCCGTCTGCCTAGTCTCGAAGTAAGATGCCTCCATTGCCATGAGACTAGTCGTCGCCTCCATCCGGATATCGTGCTGGACCTTGTATGCAGTGGACTGCCAGAGGTACTCGCTGATTCCTTGAAAGACAGCAAGGAATGCGAATGATACTAGGATTAGCAGACCGAATCCAAGCTCTATGGATCCAATAGGGCCTAACGAAGGTAAATGCTCCGAATTTACCATGGACTTGAGTGTGGAATTTGTGAACGTCTTACTCTGATACCAATCCGCTGCTGCTCCAATCATCACGAATGGAATCAAATCGAATGCTCGGGCCGCTGCGTTAGCAACAAAACCCCCGACAGCGCGCCTCCAATAGCGCTTGATATAGGGCACTATTCGCCATATCTTACGACCGACGACCTGCTTCTCGTCGACGGTGTCAGAGGCATCCTTGCTGATTGCTATACCAGGAGCGGTGGTATCGTCGTCCTGTGACACGTCCCTCCGGTAGGAGGGACGCGTTTGAATGCTTCACTCTGGTAATTTTCCCACCGAATCGGTTTAGTGGGTACCTCGGTACGGAGGCTCAGCGCGCCTGTAGTGAAGTCTGGTTATCACCTGAGGTTTCCAACCTCATATCCTGGGTTCAAATCCCGGCGGGCGCACCATCATAACCTCCTGCGTTCAGTTCATTTACTGGACCTCTGTCAAACACACATGCAGACTCGACAGAAGTTTGGAATCGTGCTGATGCTCCTCTTCATGCCGATTAATGGGCCCTTGTGGAGAATGGGACTTTCGGAACTAGGATACAAAATTCCGTTGGGAGAATTCCAAGGTTTTGTGCTGACTCTTCTGCTGTTCGGGATAGGGGCAGCAATGGTGATTTCCCCTAGACTTCAGTTGCCTACTGAGTAAAGCTGTGATGGCCACTCATTGTGGATGCTATTCATCAACTCACTCACCTTATCATCATCCCAATCGGCTGCCTGTAAAGCGGTGCACAGTTGCTGCGTACGCTTAGGCACGGTCTTGGGGCCAAGAACCGCGCCAGGTCTTCGCGGATCATCGAGGAAGTCGGTCTCCATCCCCCATGGGGCGTTGGCACTGGCAGCGGTAGCGGTGATGGCCTCCACACTCCCTCTGCCAACGCTCACGGTCGCGGCGAGACCGTGTGTGAAGTTGGCGCCGACGTTAGCGG
This sequence comes from Candidatus Thalassarchaeum sp., assembly GCA_965658085.1. Taxonomy (GTDB): domain Archaea; phylum Thermoplasmatota; class Poseidoniia; order Poseidoniales; family Thalassarchaeaceae; genus Thalassarchaeum. The sequence goes on along the minus strand of CBFHQW010000003.1, from coordinate 30,049 downwards.
GAGCGTAGTGTCGAATCGCCCTGTTGCGAGCAAGTCCTGCCTCGTCACACAGAGTTGCGAGTTCTCGACAAGTAGTCTCACCGTTGTCCTCAACATGCAGTTGTATCGAAGTTCCAACTCCGGCGGCCATGGCCATGACCTCTCTGAGCATCTCGTTGGCAGAGCTCCAAATCTCATCCGAGACCTGATAGTGCGGCCTCCCTACCTCGCCGAGACAAAACGCGTCTCCTGCTTCTATGTGGTCAAGCGCGAGGCTTACTGCTTCAAGGTGAAGTTCTGTCGCCCTCTTGAGGCCAAGCGGCACAATCTGATGCTCCCAGACAACAGGGTGTGGGCCAAGTACGACTCCCACTTCGATCCCGTATGCAGCCCTCACTTCCTCAGCCATACTAAGAGTGCCCGAATAGGCTGCCCGATAGCCGTCTAAATCTGTAGGTAAGTCCGAGGAGAAATTGGGTTTGTGGACTAGCATAATCCCGGTGCCACCGGCAAGGGTGAATTCTGAGACTGCTTCGAGGAACCTATTGGAGCGATCGAGGTGCATGTGCTGATCGAGGATGGGGCCTGTCCAGCGCCCATCCAACAACATGGTCTCACGCTAGGGCTCCTTCTTCGTCGAGAAGACTGACCCAATGGCGCACAGCCATCTCGGCAATTTTCTTCGAGGACTGGCCCAGTACGATGCCGTGGCCGTTGTTGAACATCAGGATCTGTGCGTTGTGCAGAGTGGCATTGATTCTCAGGGCACCCAGTCTGTCGTCGATCTCGATATCAGCGAATCTATCTACGGCGAGATTCAACATCACCGCCCTGCCGATTGAGAATCTGATTAACATCCCTCCCATCTCCATTGTCAGGTTCTCCTCTGACATTCCAAGAGTCAGCAATAGCTCCTGCATTGCAATCCTTGCGACTTCGGTCCTTGCGATGCCATGCACAAGTACAGAACCATCTGGCTCGATGATGAAAGTGGCACGAGGCTGCTCATGACTGACTACGACATAGGGGCCGCTCACCGTCCCACCAGCTAGAGACACTGCATCGTGATGATTAATCGGCGAAGAAGGTGTGAATCTGAAGGTCTGAGTCTCGATTCCGACCACTATCCTCCCTTCCTCCATCATCGCTCCTCCTTACTAACCGGTTCTGCGTCCGGCCAGGCCCTGACTGCTGCCTCCAAGGAGGGCAGCCAGGCTTGGTGGACTGGTACCAGTAGGGTGCAGTCAGATGCCTTCGCATCATCAACCCTACTGTTCCTCAAATCTGCGAGGGCGCCGCGTAAACGGGCCGCAAAGCGGCTGTTGCGCTCGGAAAGTAGCCCTGCGGTCAGTGCTCCTTGCTCTTCAATCCACCAAGTCGCACAAGATGCTGCTGCTGCGCCCATGTCCGGGTTCACACCCTTCGACATCTCGACCATTCTTGCAGCCGCAGAGCGGGTCTTGCGCCAGCGTCGCGAGGTGGTCAGAGTTGAGAGAAGGTTAGTCACGCGCGACTGTTCGTCAGCGCTCCTTTCAAACCAATTAGCCCAATCGGCATCATCTAGCTCCGGCTCAATCGCGTAGATCGGCATCCCTCCCCTCGCGTTGTCGGCATGCAGCAGCAGTCGGACCTGCTCCGGATCGGGAATCTTCGGTCCGTCGACCTCGTACTCTTGCAGGTCTTTCATCAGCCGACCAAGCACAGTGCCAGAAGCGATGGCCGCCTCGATGTGTACGCCCGGACTCTCTATGTCCTGCTCCTCGTCCTGTCGCCATCCACTGAGATCACTCAGACTGAACAGAAGTGCGAGTCCGTCCCACGTTTCCCTATACCTCAATGACGACGGCGTGCGGACGCATGGCAGGTGCGGCCACAATACTATGCGTCCGCCGTCTGGGTCGTCTAAGGCAGTTGGATTCCAACGTAGCTGGGGCACTTCCACAGCTCTGCGAGCGGCCTCTCTCGATTGAAGACAACGGTCAAAGAACCGATTCGGAGAAGATTGCTGAAATGTAGGATTGAAGGGGGGTGGGCTCTCAAGAGCGAATGAGAAAGATGTCTGAACCCCACTCTCTCGAGCCCGTCGTACTGCTGAATGAGGTCTTTCCAGGGCACACCAACTCGATGGATACGCTGTATGGGGGACGTCTGATGTCAATCATGGACACCGCAGCCGGGATGGTCTCAAGCAAGTTCGCACACAGTGAGTTCGTAACCGTCTCTGTCGACTCCCTCAAATTCCGTAGACCGGCTTACCAGGGGGACATCATTCGCACCACCTCCAAAGTGGTCTGGACCTCGCCCCATACCACTGGAGTTCACGTGGTATCGTGCAGGCTATCACGCTCGGCGTGGGAAGGAGAGGAGATTTGCTCGGGTTTCTTTTTCATGGTGGCGGTCGACTCAGATATGCAGCCGACAAGTGTTCCCCAGTTCTCGCCTGTGACCAATGAGGAGAAAGATCTCTGGACTAGAGCTCAAGCTGCCCGCGACGCCATGGGATGATGTTAGCGACCGTTCGGTTCAACAAGTTCAGTCCGTTCGCGGGCGCGTGCCTGTCCTAAACGTTGGATACGTAGGTTCGGAAGAATTAGCTCGAAGTATCGCTAAGCTTGGAGACGTTCGTGATATCGAGTCATATGTGTACAAGGAGATAATCGATAGTGAAACTCGCATCATCTCATTGCTCCGTCCCCTCAAGTTCCCCGATAGTATTCGCCCGTTGTTATCTGTGTTGAATGTCGCCAAGGCAGGATTAGTCGAGATTACTAAAGTGGATGCTGCTCTTGGAGAGATCTTGGTATCCTTCGGATGCGCGGGAATCACAGATGGAATAGTAGTCATCAATCCAGAAGACGGTGGTTGGGTAGATCCCGATCAGGTCAGGGTGATTTTATCTCAAGCAGGTTTGCCCTGGACCGTCTTGGAAGGGAATCCTGATTCTCACGATATCAGAGAGACTCTACTCAAATTCTTGAGCGTGGAGAGAAACTCAGTTTCAGAGGCACTTGTGATTCCTATCGATCAGCATTTCGTCGTTCAAGGAATAGGACTGGTGGGCATTGGATATGTACAGTCAGGTTCAGTCAGTAAGCACGATGCTATCGAATCTCATCCTGCAGGAGATTTCGGCATAGTCAGAAGTCTACAAGTGATGGACGATGATGTGGACACTGCGGTTACTGGCGACAGGGTCGGCCTAGCATTGCGGAATCTCAAGGAAGAGTCTTTACACAAGGGCTGTATGATAGTGCACCAAGATTCAGATACCATAGAAAGTCATGAATCGTCACGTTTCAGGTTAATCGGGGCCCCGTTTCAGAAGCGTGAATTATCACTGGACGATGTAGTCCACGCCGCCGTAGACCTACAGTTCAATGTCGGAAGAGTCAGAGAAGTCGAGGAAGACTCTGTATTAATTGACTGGGAGTCTCCTCTTTTACTGAGAAAACGAGGTACTGGACCCATTTTGATAGTTCATCTCGATGCTGTGCCGATGCGCATCATGGGTATTGCCTCAGAAATGGCCTCGGTATGAGTCTCTCGTGCGCGTAAGGGGCGCGCGCGAGCGCTCAGCACCCCGAGCAGTTATAGCCAATCGGAGTTGCTGACGCATTGGGATGTATTCAGTCGGGTTAACGCCCGACCGAGATGAGGAGAAGTCGGAACTGTTCGGCAATCTGAGTCTGGTTGGGTCTGGAGGTAGGTTCGTAGCGGTCCTCACTAAGCGTCAGCTAACGCTGGAGAGGTTCGACGGACATGGAATCCGACTATCCCTAGGTTCGATTTCAAGAATGCGACACATGAAGTTCCCGATGTTTCCATCGGGCACCGTTCCCATTGGGTTGTTGGCAATCTATCTCGGCATGAATGTCCTGATGCCGCCTTACGCCATAGTGGCAACAGCGGGAGGATCTCTGACGCTCCTAGGATACGTGTTATCCAGGACCTCGGGCCTTGCCATCGAGACAGAGGCAGGGGACCGACATATCGTATCTGGCAGCGAAGGAATACTGCTCAGGCTGTGCCTGATGGTCGATAGAGTCCGCCACGGCAATTCGATAGATGAAGCTCGCAGAGGGCTTGAGCACATCGATGCGGAACTGTCGAGCTACCCCGCTTTCAGAGACGCAGGGGGTGGGCTGCCAGAACCAAAGGGCCTGCTGGCTGCACCTGAGGAAGATTTGCCGCTCAGTGTTGAGTCAGAGCCAGTAGAAGATTTGTTGTTCGACGGTTTCGCTGCCCCCCCGCCACCTACTCCTTCAGCACCTGTGGTAGTTGAGACTGCGTCGCTTTTCCCGTGGGAAGACAAAATTCCTACAGAATCATTCCCAAGTTACGAGCCGTCTCCATCTCCTCAGGAGGATGCTCGCTCGGCTTACGAGAGAGCATGGGGGAAAGATGAGGCTCCCTCATGGTACGAAGAAAAGCCGGTTGGCAGCAGGATAGATTCGGCACTAGGTGAGGCTGCTGATGGTATGGGCAGTATGTTCGGCGAGGGCGGCATATTCGATGCTGAACCTGCGACTAATTACTCACCACCCACAACCCCTCCTCCCTCAGGTTCCGTCACACCTGCAACAAGCTATGCTTCTTCTGAGACCTACATCAACGCTGTAGGGCCTCCTGCTTCCGAACGTGAACCGACCAGCTCGCAGTTGATTAGGCGGGCTCAAAATAGGTTTGGGACCTCAGGCCCCTACTCCGGACCCGGCCTGCCAGCCCCCACTGAGGCAGCGATACGAGAGGAATGTCGACCCGGCGTCGTCAAGCAGGCACGCGCCAAGCAGGCGCTGCTGACTAGCGGTGAGATATCCCCGTCTGCGCTCGATGTCTCGAGTCTTGAGGGATTGCCGGGACTATCTAGAATCGCCAAGTCGATGAGTTCGGGCAGAGTCAAAACCAGTAGTAGGAAGGTTCCACGTAGAAGGGCCAGTTGGATTAGTGCCCTACTAGGTTCGGCGGCTCGGGCGACTGGCAGAACCACCGACTCTTACGCTTCTGAATATGGAGATGGAGACGGAGAGGAAGTACAGTCAGGGGCTAGGTTTCAGACCTTTCAGCACAACCGTCTTCGCAGTGACCAAGATCACCAGGCGGATGTGGCTGGCAGAGCGAGAGAGTCGCGGGCACCTCACCCCCATTCAGCACAGGACGCATTAGACCATCTCGTGAACAGGGTATCGGGTGGAGGAGAGAGTGGGCCCACTCAACTGCCTGAACAGGAAGATGGACTCAGGTTCTCGCAACTCAGAAGAACATCATCCAAGGGCGACCCGCACCCGCTTCCTGGAATCAAGCGGCTCGAGTGATTACAGCCCGACCATTCTGCGGTACTTGTCTGCCCTCGCGTGGTACCTTCCTCTCTCGAGACCATAGAGGGCGGAAGCCCCGAGTCCCTCTATAGTGAAAGACGCAGTCACTGTCGCATGTACTAGCGCGTTACGCATGGTCTCTGTCTGGTTCAAGGCGCCCTTCCTGCCGATTATGTTGGCCAGCAGGGCCCCGGCAAACGAGTCGCCGGCACCTGTCGGATCGACTAGGTCGTCAGTTGGGAAGGCAGGCAGCGTGATGGTGCCGCAGGGCAGGTAGGCTACTGAGCCACTACCACCGCGCTTGATGACCATGCTCCGAGGTCCGGGGCCGGCCGCTTGCCCCCCGTACAACGCTGCGCCCGAGCGAATCGCTTCGACTGCACGGTGAAGCACCTCCTCTCCAGCTAGAGCGCACACCTCCTCTTCGTTGAGGATGGCCATGTCCACCTTACGTAGGGCTTCCGACAGCAATTCAAACTCTGTGTCTATCCAAAGCATGAACGTATCTAGGGCGGTTACCGCCGCACCCGGGCACTGATCGAGTACCGAAACCTGAGTGCGTGGGTGCGTGTTGGCGCAGAACAGGATACCTGGAGTGCGCCAAGACGGGGGGACCTCGGGCCTGAAATCCTCAAGCACGTTGACCTCTGTCGATATGGTCTGCACTTCTTCCATAGAACCCTCGTAACGTCCCGCCCAACGGAACGTGCGTCCTTCTCTTCGGACCACCCCTGCGAGGTTTAGTCCTGTGTCCTCGAGTATCTCTTGAGCTTCCTCTGGGAAGTCAGTGCCGACAGCGCTGACCAGTCCGATTCTCGGTGGCTTTCGGGGTGTCGGAGGCAGGTGAAATCCTGAAGCCATACCGGCGTGGGTGGCGGCACCTCCGAGAAGATCAGAGCCACTCGCCTCAGGTGTGTCGATGTCATCGAAACCGATGCTTCCAACAATCACCATCTCCACGCAATCACGCTCCTTCCAGTAGTCCCGGGTGCTCGTCGAGGTAACTGATTGTGACTTCTCTATTTCGGAAGTCGGTTTCATTGAGGATTGCACGATGAAGTGGTATTAGAGTGTCAACACCAATGATTAGTGTCTCCTTCAGGGCCGAATCCATCTTGGCTATGGCTTCGCTGCGAGTAGGGGCCCATACAATCACCTTGGCTAACAAGGAATCGAAGGAGGGTGGCATGTCATACCCCGTATGCGCATGCGTATCTACGCGCACGCCAGGACCGCCTGGCCAGTGACACTCCCAAATGCGTCCGGGTGAAGGTTCGAGAGTGAACGGATTCTCCGCGTTTATCCTAGTCTGGATGGCATGTCCAGAGATGCTGACCTCAGACTGTGTGAGAGGGAGTGCCTCTCCTGCCGCTACTCTGATGCCAAGAGAAACCAAATCGACACCAGCAATCATCTCTGTGACCGTGTGCTCTACCTGCACCCTTGGATTCACCTCGAGAAAGTAGAATTCACCGTTGGCATCTCGAAGGAACTCGAAGGTGGCTAACCCCTTGTAGCCCACCGCCTCAGCACCAGCTACCACCTTGGCACCAAGCTCATCACGTACTTCTTCAGATAGCCAAGGGCCCTCCTCGATGATTTTCTGATGCCTCCTTTGGATGGAGCAGAACCTCTCGCCGAAATGAATAGCCTTGGAACCGTCGCCAAGCACTTGAAATTCGATGTGTTGAGCCCCTTCGATGTATTTCTCCACGAACACCCTATCGTCCCCGAAAGCCGACAATGCGCGACCTTGGCAGAGCCTCAGTGCAGTTTCGAAGTCATCGGCAGACTCTACAATCTGCATGCCTATCCCTCCGCCACCAGCCGCCGCCTTGATCATCACTGGATAGCCGATGCCCTCAGCCATGACCCGGGCTTCCTCCTCGTCCGATATCGGCTTGTCAGAACCTTGTGCAACGGGTAGGCCCGCTCTCACCATCGCATCTCTAGCGGATAACTTGTCCCCAAGCAGTCTGAGAACCTTGGGACTTGGTCCGATGAAGGCTATGTCTTCCTCAGCCAGTCTCTCGGCTAGAGTCGGATTCTCGGCTAGGAATCCGTATCCTGGATGCACTGCATCTGCACCGACCTCCTTGGCAGCGGAGACAACTGCTTCGATGTCGAGGTAGGAGGCCAGAGGATCATCGCGCGCGATGAACACACCCTCATCAGCCAGTCGGACCGGGAGAGTCAGTCTGTCATCTCGCCCGTGGGTGACTACGGCTTCGACACCCAATGAACGTAGAGAGCGGAGTATGCGAAGTGCGATTTCGCCGCGATTAGCGATGAGCACTCGGCGGAACATGGTGAACCGCTCCTAGCGTGCGCCGTATGAGGAATGCGGAGCAGTAGAGGTCAGTAGACATCTCTGAGATATCGCTTCTCGGTCTTCATCAGGCCAGTCTCGACGAACTCCTTGGCCTGTTCTTCTGACATGCCACCGAACTCTGAGCAGATTTCTATGAGGGTGGTGTGAACGTCTTTGGCCATGTAGTTCTTGTCGCCACAGACATAGAAGTATCCGCCGCCGTCAATCCAATTCCAGATTTGCTCACCGTTCTGCTTCATCAGGTGCTGGACGTAGACCTTCTCCGAGCCTGCACGGGACCATGCTAGATCGTGACGATCGATAAGTCCGCTATCCTTCCATGCCTCCATCTCCTCGCGATATAGGTACTCTCCCTCTTCAGTCCAGTCACCGAAGAACAGCCAGTTGCGCCCGCTTGCGCCATCTATCTCACGTTGCTGCAGGAAGGCCCTGAATGGAGCGATTCCCGTTCCCGGACCTACCATTATGACGTCTGTCGAGCCGTCCTCGGGCAGGACGAATGACCTAGTCGGAGACATGAATACGCCAATCTCGGTTTCCTCGACCTCGCAGTAGTCGGCCATGAATCCAGTGCAAAGCCCGGCCCGATCACGCTCGTGGTGATTGTAACGGACGATAGCGACTGTGAGGTGAACGGTTCCCGGCTCAAAGTCGGGGCTGCTGGCGATAGAATAGAGTCTTGGTTTGAGCCTGTCCATGTCCTCGACGAGCTGCTGGGGAGTAAAGCCGATGTGCCCGAAGTCTGCTAGGCCGTCGAGGTAGTCACGCGACCAAATGTAGTCCTCCATTGCCTTGGGGTCCTCTGTTAGTTCGGCCCAGAGTGTCTCGGCAGGATCACTGACTGAACCGATTTCGACATATCCATCCGGAATGTCATCTTCGACTCCGCTCCCTCTCCAGTCCATCACTACTGAGCCATCTTGTGACGAAGTTCGCTGCCGATGGACGATTCGAATCTCGATGCTGCCCGATTTGGATGACAGTCTCGAACCGAGTCCCCCAATCCACTTCTTTGAAATTCTATGAATCTCGTATCGGTCAGTGAGCGCCTCGCGCAAACTGCAAGCCCCTAGATGTGTTTCGACCTCTTCCTCACCTGAGAAGCCACAGGTGGTAAGAATCTCCCCTACCAGTTCAGGAGGGCAGCGTGGAATCACCCCCAGTGCATCGCCGGCTTTGTACTCTAGACCGGAGTCACCGAGATCAAAGACAATGTGTCGAGTCTCCTTGAGCGAACCCTTACCATTGAGAACGTAGTTCTCATTCAGATTAGAAGAGTATGGATTCTTTGCGCTCCAATCCGACATGTCAAGCCTCCTGAATGCTCGTTCCCCGCGAGACACGACCTGTTTATGAAGAAATGCTGAACGGGTACTGTGAGCGTAGAGAGAGGGAAGGCGATGAGGTCAAGTCATGGTGCCCTCATCGCGGCTCGTGGCGCGCATCGACTTCCTCGGCACAGGGAATGCCTTCTCACCTCCAGGTAGGATGCACGCGATGGCACTGCTGGACGGCAGCGTGCTAGTAGACGCTCCACCGACGGCGCTGGTCCAGCTGCGGAGGGCCGATATCTCGCCCGCTAATCTCAAGCACCTCATGATTACCCACTGGCACGCCGATCACATCTTCGGCTTCCCATTCATATTGCTTGAGAGGAAGTACATCTCGGATCCCAAATCTGAGAACGCATTGGGAGTTCACCTCAGACCTGGTGGTAGAGAACTACTCAGTGACTTGTGCAGAACGGGATTCCCGGGGAGTCTCGATGACGCCCTAGGAGATGGAGTCGACTGGTCAGAGTCGGAGACGGGTGAACTGGCGGGAACTGACTGGAGTTTCGAAAGGTTTCCTGTGAGTCACACTCCGGAGACCGATCCCCATGGCTACGAGTTCGTCCACTCGAGTGGATTCAGACTCCTCCACTGCGGAGACTCGGGCCCTTGCGAAGGGATCGAGCAGCGGGCCCCGAATGCCGATGTCGTGCTACTTGAGATGGGTATCCCCGACTTTGTGGACAGCCCCAACCACCACACTCCGTCAGATGCAATTACATTCGCCCAGAGGCATCCTCACGCGCTGGTCTTGGTAACTCATAACTTTGCAAGCGCCACTGGAGTGGAAGTAGGTTTTAGAATGCCTGATATGCCCGATTCGATTATCCAACTCGAAGATGGTGACTACCTGAATATAGGCGATGACGGGGAGTTATCTCTGCAAAGAAATTCGTGAATAATTTATCTTGTTTTATATTAGCTTTCATTGAGCCTCAGGGTAGTTCCCAGAAATAGCGGCAGATGTCGCTGTTGGAGAGTCCTCGGAAGGCTCGATTACCTGCCATATTGGCAGGGGTGGGGGAAATATATGAATGAGTGAATTTGATGCAATAAATACACTGAAATTATATTGATAAAAAGCCTGACTGAGTACAACTAAGCGAGATCTCAGGTGAATGTTAGAGGGGCATGATACTGAGGCATTAGAGGGCATGATAATCAACCAAAATTTCATTCTTCTCGGACAGTCTTATTACCTCCTGCACCCTCGCTAAGAATCCGCGTTCGCCGACACCTACTCAACCAGAGTAAGAGAGGGACTGGATACGCGACTGGACCCCGGGTGAAAGAAAATGGAAGGAAACATTTTCGAAAAGATTCTCGGCCAAGATAGTCTCTTCGTTGACAGGCGAGCGTTCGATCACGCCTTCGAGCCATCTACCCTGCCCCACAGAGACCACGAAGTGGATGCCTTGGTACGCAATATGGTTGATGCTTTGAATGGCCATATCCCTTCGAACATGCTTCTCTATGGGGTACCAGGATCAGGCAAAACTGTGGTCACGAGATTCGTCTTAGGGCAGCTTCTCGACAAGGGCAAGGAGATGGGGCAAAGCGTTGAGACCTACGAAATCAACTGCCGTGTCGTGGATACCAAGTACCGCGTCGTCCAGAGCATCGCCTCCCAACTCGCTCGACGAGGAGACACTCCAATTCCATTCACTGGCTGGCCCACTGACAGGGTCCTCGATGTCCTGATTGAAAGGATGGATCGAGCGGGGGGGGTGCACATCCTAGTATTGGACGAAATCGACAATCTCGTGGCCAGAGCTGGAGATGGTTTGCTGTACAACCTGACCAGCTTGAACACTTCTCTGAAAAACGCCCGCTGCTGTCTCGTCGGAATCAGCAACGATTTGCACTTCACTCAGCAACTCGACCCTCGAGTCAGCTCGAGGCTCAGTCAAGAGGATGTCGTCTTTCACCCCTACGGAGCTCCGGAGATTCAGGACATCCTAACCGAGCGCGTTAGCACCGGTCTTCGCGAGGGAGTCCTCGATTCTGGCGTGCTTGAACTCTGTTCGGCACTGGCCGCACAGGAGCACGGGGACGCGCGCAGGGCGCTCGACCTGTTGCGCATCTCAGTGCAGAAGGCGGAGCAGCGGGCTCAGAAGGTTGTGGACCCAAGACACGTCAGACTGGCACAGAGTCAGTTGGAGTATGACCAAGTGACTCCTGTACTGAAGACTCTGCCCCTGCACCAGAAGTTGTTACTATTCTCAATCAGGCTGAACGAAGATAATGGCCTGAGGAATATCTCCACTGGAGAGACTTACCGGACTTATACCGAAGCATGCATGAAAATCAGTGTCGAGCCACTCACTCCTAGGAGAATATCTTCGCTGCTCAACGAACTCGATACGCTCGGGTTGATTATGGCTAGGAACGTCAGCAAGGGCCGCGGTGGAAGGAGCAAACAGGTCAACTCGGCCATACCCAAGGCGGTGGACGCCATCACCACAATGAGTGAGAGTGAACCCATGATTGCCGAGGCCGCACTCGGCAGATACAACCTACAGAGTCAACTCTGAGAGGCTGTTCTTCCCTCAGACAATCGTTAAACCAAAGGGCAAGGTCGCCGGCTCGATGTCCATGCAGGAATCCGAGTGGGGCAGTGCCCTGACCAGACCTAGTAGCACTGCGTCCAGCGCCGCCGTCTTGCTCGGTGCCTGGGTAATGTTACTGACTGTAGTCAACCTCTTCTCGGGGGCCTACTCCTCAGGATTCAAGGTTTTGTGGATTGGATTTATCGCTGGTGACAGTGCTGCTTCGAACATTGCCCACGACGGATTTGAAGTGGTCACAGATGACATCGTCTTCGGACTGATAGGCATAGTCCTCCTAGTCCTAGGTGCCAGGGGAATGGGCAAGGCTGTTGAAGGTGGCTTCCCTGCTTGGGTCAGTGGCATCCCCCAAGGTGTAATTGTATCCAGTCTATTCTCTCCTGACGTAGGCTCTCGCACCATCGCAAGTTGGCTCATCGCTCTCGGTGTTGGATTCTACCTCTATTGGAGTTTGATGAACACAACTTGGGTGGATCCTGGAGTTTACGCTGTAATGATCGTGATGGTGAGCTTCGGCTTAGCTATCCACACAATGGCTGATTCCGAGTCATAATCATTCGGCGGGAATGAATTCTCTGAGCAGTCTGCGACAACGCTGTTTGGCGTCCTCTCCACACCATCTGACTACGACTCCTTTCCCCGGCTGGCCATATAGCACAACAGCACCCAAGGGAGCCAGTGGATGTAAGATAAGTGGGGCTAGATCTTCCTCACCTTCAACCTGAATTAGGTGGGTCAATCGCCCTTCCTTCCAGGATTTCATTGCCCGCTCACAGGCCTCCAGTAGCGAAGGCGTCAGGGAACCAGCAGGACTGGAACACTGCAGGGTCCCATCATACAACGATGAGTCAATTCCGTCTGCACCCTCCCATGGCTCCCTCCTAGTGAGTCCATCTATGAGAGCAATGTCAGCTGGTCGGTTGAGGTCCTGCATAGTGCGGACTGTCACATCACCGACAGCGATGATTGGACCTGGCTCACCTTCGACATGGGCGAGGACTTCTGTCATCGCAACAGATAGATTGTCCTCAGGACCAGGAACTAACTGACCGAAGGGCTCTTTGAGTTCTGCTTCGACCTGAGATGTCAGGACAACTCTGCCTGTCCTAATCGAGTTTGGAATCCATGATTTTCCGTTACGGTCGATTTCCCCTGCTCTAATCCTAGAGCTAGATATCGGTTCACCGTCCCATGCGAGTACGTGTCCTACGCTGATGATGTGTAGTGGTGACAGGTCGTTGCCTTCTCTCAATCGGTTAATCTCCTCGCACTCGGCGCGAGTCTCTTCGGTGCAGATAATCGCTGTGGCATCAGTATGCACCGGTGCGGGTCCATGGTTATCTTCGAGAACATGGAACCTAACTCTGCCAGCATCGTCCCCCAACGCCTCCTTCATTTCTAGAGTCCTTGTATCCCATGGATTCACCCGCGGGTCCTTCGAGAGAGCAATACGATCTGCGGTGAGCCAGGCCTCGATAGAGGAGCATTCAGACAGTCCGGCTTCCATCAGCGATAAGTGTCCGGCATGGAAGCGGTCGAAGGTGCCGCCGATTAGGCCGACTTCGTGCATCAGATTCCCACCTTTTTGGATAAATGGAGTGTGTGCCCCGGGGCGTAACGGCGGCCTTCACAGCAAGGCTCAGGCGCCTGACCCACCCCGGGACGTCTGTCGAACTGTGGGGTAGTCCCTTGAGTCATTCCTTCCGGTCATCGGGGGACCTAACACAATCCGGCCACTTGATTTGCTCCAGTGATCATTCCGTTGCAGCTGGTCACACTGGTCTTCGGCAAGTGGTGACCCGAACTTGGTACCGTGATTCATCCTATTCCTCCAGCGGGGGGCTTCGTCGCCACGGTGTTGCAGCTCGGGCAAACATCGGCCATTGAGGGTGGTCAAGAACCCCTCGGTCAGAAATTTACTGGCTTTCAACCCGAAATCGAGGTCAAAGGGACGATTTTTGGATGATATCCTGAACTCTTCAAGAGTAACCTCTCAGCGATGTGAGAATCGCCATCCATGATCTCGGCAGAGGAGAAATCCGGCCATTTCTCCAGAGGCTGGGCGAGCCACCCCGATAGGGGATGGGTCTTTCCCGGCGAAGGGGATTTGTCATCATTCACCGCGTCTAGGGCATCGAGTAAATCGAGTAACGGTTCAGCAGTATCGGGCATACCCTGTCGCTCGCGTCTGCCCCTCAACCTCCGAGAGAGGCGGGAGTATAGTTCTGAGTCGCATCCAGGATGCTCGTAGGAACGGAGTCCGGGTGCTTGGCAGAGATCACCAATCGGGCGCAGCACTGCCGCGCACCATGGGACAGTGTTGGCAATAGCCCAATCTGTAGATTCCTCCTCATCCAATAACCCTGAGAGTATCTTGACGGAAACAGGTGCCCACCAACCAGGAGGTAGGTTCAGTATCCTCTCCAATTCATCGAGATTAGTCTTTGAGTCATCAAGCATCATGTCTGCTAGGCTAGCCCAAGTATGTAGGTCATGGTCAGAGGGAGAGTTTCTTCCCTTGCTCCGAATCCCCTCGAGTATTGGTCTGAAACTGGATTCATCGCTGCGGCCCTGAGAATATAGCCATGCGACTCCTTGTAGTGCAGGCATCGAATCACTTGGGGGCTCGGAGAGCCATGCCTCAAGTGCCCAATGGAGCAAGTCCGAATGCATGTGTTCCGGCAGCCAGGGGGCGTTTGACAGCAGTTGGGCTGCTACCCAAGCGGCTCCACGGGTTGCTTGCTTCGGATCTGTCGCTGGTCTCGTTCTGAGTGCTGCGTCGGAATCCTGTCTGAGTCTGTTGGTAATCTTCTTGGAGAATTCTTCCAAAACCGAGTTGGGTGCCTCGTCTGCGACCTCTGACAGTCTCTCCAGCGGAAGGTCGTCTAGATTCATGAGTACTAGCCACTCTGGACTGAGTCGGGTCCTGAGTCTCTGCCAGCGTGGCCATCTTGTCCTAGCAGGAGATGCTATCCAAGCCGCAATTGGGTATCTGGCTTCCATTTGATTAGCCCACTCCTCATTGCCTGTGGGATATTGAACTACAGCTGAATTGATGACTGAGAGATGGCCCTCTTCGATATTCTCGGCCAACTCAATATCGATACCTAGGGATTCCCACTCTAGTACAGTCGGTTCATCGGAGTCTGAAAACTCAGGGACCTGGGCTGGATCGATCAGTCGCATTGGCAATATCCTCCCTCCCCTAGTTGTCAAGCGCAGCCAAGGTAGTGGCCTCAGAGGATCGGCATCCAGTATATCGAAGTTGGAGAACGCGGCTGCTTCATCCCCGAGAAGAGCCATTCGGAGATTGGAGAGAGAAGCAATCGAAGAGACCAGTTCCTCAGGCATATCTGACCCGACTTCAACAGTCAGCGGGCGTTTGCCGTCGTCATTGACTGCCCATCTCACTAATGCCTCGGCCGCCGTGCCACCCAGTCCCCTTAGGTCAAGAATCCTGATTGAATCCCCTTCCTCGGTGAATACCGACTCACCCCAATCCTGTCTGAATCTTCTCCAGGTGGAATCCTCAGTCCTCACTTTTCTTGTCTTGCTAACCCTGTCCTTCAGGGCGCCTAGTCTCCGTCTTCTCTCGGCATCACTCAGACGCGGGTGGGCCCTCTCGATCCACGGATCAAGCGCTGCCAAAGGGTATGGGTCACCCTCGGTATCCAGCCCCCCGAGATCCGCGATAACCAGGGAGTTATTCCTCGCTGTTCTGAGCAGCATAGAGCGAGGGAGTCTGTCTTCCATCACAGCAACCACTGGTCCCTTCGGCCTAATCTCCGGTGACATCTCATGGCATTCACCGAGTACCCACGGCCCCCGATGATAGTCGCTCTCAGGCAACGGGGGCGCGGGCCGGAAGTCTGGAGGTCCGAACCACTGGCCCGGCGCTATAGCAATCGGTCTCTCGGCATCGAGCAACCTAGCGCGGATTATTCCGACTACAGTGCGCTGTCCCAAGTAAGCCGCTATGTTCTCGGGGTTGGAGGGCGGCGGGGGGCTCGACTTGGGTTCCATTGACGAGAGGTCAAACCATCGAGGTTCCCTCTCCCTGAGTACTGCCCAACTCCAAGCAACCCCCTCGCTTCCGGTGGAACCGGGATTGCCTGGAATCGCGACGGGGGGGCGATTCGGAATCAGTAGCAACGGAGAGTCGCAAGGCTCCATAACTCCAAGCAGGAGGTTTGGACCATCACGAGAAAGCAGACAGCACATGCTGGAGTCTTCAGGCAAGGGAGAGGCCTCGGAAGCCCTAGCCCACTCGTCAGCACTCACTGACTTCCAGCCCAACTCGGTCAGGTGGATCTTAGCTCCACGACTCCCAACAGATAGGTCACTAGAGACCAGTCCATCGTTTCTTAGTCGTTTTATCTCTGCCGAAGCATGCGGAACCCTGAGTTCAACATCCCTAGCCAGCACACTGACGGTAGCACCGCCCTCAGTTAGCCGATCAAGGAGTCTCCTGCGATGCTTGCTCCTGATTTTGTAAGCACTGTCCGAATAATCGGGTTTCAGAGGCTCAGGGGGTTCATTTGACACCACTCGCCACCTCCCAATACATCTTACTAAAGTTGATGTATTAAATTATGTTGTTTAGTTACAATTGATTACACATTTCTTATGGAGAATATATCAGTTTCATTTCCACACTTGGTTCAAACCTGAAAACGCCCCCATTTCTAGCAACTATCTGTAACGAAAAAGTATGATTTCGTGCAGAACGGTTATATCAGCGCCCGCCATCCTATGCGCATCGGGCCAACTGCCGGGTCCGAGAGTATGCTTGAGGGAGACAGATGGAAGCGGGAAAAATCCGACTTATCATTCGTAAATACCTCTCTGAGCAGCCTAGGAACAGTGCTGAGATTGCAACCTGGCTGAGTAGTCAGGAAGGCTACTCTGGAAGCTTGGATCTAGCATCACTGATGGAGACAGACGCGAGTATCGTCCGTATCGGAACGATTCGCAAGAGCGGAATGACCGGCAGTACCCCCCCACTCTCGGAATGGGCGACCAAGGAGTGGGTGCAGCACCATGAGCGTGCTAAGCCCGAAAACAAATAGGAGGAATTAGATGAGAACAACAAGACTACGACAGAAGATAAAAAAATTCTTGGATGACAGAGGAGAAGCCAACACAACGGAGATTCTTGAACACGTGAATTCTACCATGCGTCACGGTACTACTCCTCAGCAACTGGGGAATGTCCTGTCCAAAGACAAGGATATCATGAAGGTCGCAACGACAAAGCGTGGCGGTGCCCTCTCTGGTCGCTACGAAATCTGCGTCTGGCAACTGAGGCCTGGAGCCTTGGACGAAATCTAATCAAGCCTCTAGGTCGGGACCCCAGTCGCCACTTCGGGCTAGGCTATTCATGCTAGCTCGATGAGCGAACATTTGCTGGCTGGCGGCTGCAGACCCGGAACCTCCTTTGGCCCAAGTCGTGAGTGCATGTGCCTGTAGTGCCCGGCCGTAGGAGTAGGAAAGTTGCCAAGGGTGCTCAACATCCATCTGATTCATCAGATTGAGATGGGCTGTCGCATCCTCGTCAGACTGACCTCCTGACAAGAAAACTATCCCCGGCAGATCTTTCGGGACGTGGTTGGTTAGACAGTCAATCGTCATCCTAGCCACTTCTTCTCTTGAGATCTGATTGGGGCAGTCGTTCCCAGCGATGATCATGTTGGGTTTGAGCAGTGCTCCTGGGATGTGGATACCTTGCTCAGCGCAGGCGGCGAAAGTCGCATCGAGAATCTCAGCTGTGACGTCGTAGCAGCGCTGCGCATCATGAGATCCATCCATCAGAACCTCTGGCTCGATGATGGGGACCAGCCCCTGTTCTTGGCAGATTGCAGCGTATCGGGCCAGGGCGTGTGCATTGGTCGATACGCATGCAGGACTAGGCATCCCCTCGGAGATACGGATAACAGCTCTCCACTTAGCGAAACGCGCGCCCATCTCGAAATACTCGATGCAGCGCTCCCTGAGTCCGTCAAGACCCTCTGTAATTTTCTCACCGGAGTAATTGGCGAGGTCCTTTGCCCCTGTGTCGACCTTGATTCCTGGGTGGATTCCTCTGGAGCTAAGTGCCTCGGCTATGAGAGAACCGTCATCCATGTTCTGTCTGATTGTCTCATCGAATAATATGACACCTCCGACGGCGGATTCGTATCCTGCTGTATCAAGCAGGTTCGCTCGGTACGAGCGCCGAGACTCCGACGATGGTTCGACTCCAGCAGCAGCCAAGCGCTTCGACATCGTCCCGTTGCTCTCATCGGCGGCGAGAATTCCCTTACCTGGAGCCACCAGTTCACTTGCGGTCTTCTCGAGGAGTTCAGTATCCATCCGATGACCTCGTGAGCACGTGCGGGCGGTAGGAGAAGAACTCATCGCACCGAGGATACGAAGTAATGCTCGCCGGATTTAACGTCAATCACTTCTGAGTGAACTGAGTGTTTTCCGTCATCGGTTTCCTTGACACCACGAGTCCGTCCTGGACAAACTCCAGAGCCAATGAATACTGAATCATCTGATGAGCACAACTCGTCGCGACTCCATATCCTATCCACATCGCCCTCGATCATACCCTCAGCACGCTCTCGATGGCCCTCATTCTTGAACACGAGTCGTCCCTCAAAGGGAGCATTTAGCCCCCTGAGAGCAGTTGCTGTGATTACTCCCTCGGGTGCTGCCCCTATCCCCATCAGCATGTCAATGTCTGAATCGGGATCTGCGGCGTTCAGAGCCGCAGCAATGTCGCCGTCACCAATGAGGATGATGTTGACATCGTGCTGCTTCAGCTCGCGGATCAGTAGTTCGTGTCGCGGCCTGTCCATGACTACCACACGGAGCTGTGAAGTGGTTTTTCCAAGAGCGGCACAGGCGGCCTCGACGTTGTAAGAAGTGTCAGCCTCGAGGCTGACCTCGCCTGCGAGGGCGGCTGGACCGGCTATTTTGTCCATATAGCAGTCAGGCGCGTGTAGCAAATTACCACGAGGAGCTGCGGCGAGAACGGCCATCGCATTGGGCAGGTCGAGGGCGACGTGATTGGTACACTCTAGAGGATCGACAGCTATGTCGATTGCCGGTGCCCCGGTGACACCTTGCATCGAACCTAGGGGTTCACCGATCCAAAGCATTGGTGCGTCGTCGCGCTCGCCCTCACCTATCGCCACGCGTCCGTCAAAAGGTACGCTGTCGAAGATGGTACGCATGGCTTCAACGGCTGCTCCGTCTGCAGCCTTGCCGTCCCCTAGCCCCCTCCAAGCCGAAGCTGCTACCGCAGCGGCCTCGGTGGCCTGAAGAAAGTGCTCAATGAGGTCAGTGGTCGCCATGCCGCTCCGAATGAGCCTTAGCATTCAATCATGCGGGTCGCCCTTACTCTTACGCAGGACCTGAACTCCTTCTATCTTGGATGTCGGATACTGGCCTTCGGAGTCCTTCTCAATTGACTTGAGCATGTCCCATGCACATAACAGCCCTGCGTTTACTCCACACAGTGCCTCCATCTCCACACCAGTGACCCAGTGGGTGCGAACGGAGACCGTGCAGCGTAGACCGTTCTTCTCTACCTTCCAATCCACTGTGCAACCCTCGA
Source organism: Candidatus Thalassarchaeum sp. (assembly GCA_965658085.1). Taxonomy (GTDB): domain Archaea; phylum Thermoplasmatota; class Poseidoniia; order Poseidoniales; family Thalassarchaeaceae; genus Thalassarchaeum. Next base: position 10,922 of record CBFHQW010000003.1, on the reverse strand, counting down.
TTGGAATTGGATGGCAGTGAGGTAGGGTCCGGGGTGTCTCCTTCACAGCTTGGATAGCGGCTACCGTCGAGGCTTCTCTGACATCGCCCTTGGGGGAGCGGCCATTGGACACTACATCGATACCTCTCTCGGAGAGGATAAGCAGACCAGTGGCTACCGCCTCACGGGCGACAACGGGCTTAGAACCCACGTCAATTATCCCAGTCCACGACTCCTCGTCCAAATAATCGCCTCTCTCGCCTATATGCTCGCGAGTTCATCATCACTATTCAGCAAACCGGCCTATTGACGGAGTCGTAGTTGTGGCGAGTTTGTAGATAACATCTGAAATAGTTGGCGGCAATGGGGTGGCGTGGCCGAGGCGTTTCGAAACAAGGCGACTCCGGGCGCTGTCCCCGATTTAGAATCAGGCATTACCCATGACAGACCTATCACTGACGGTGTCAAACTACAGGTCATCGACGAACTCTGTGTCGGCTGCTCTTACTGCCTCATGGCCTGTAATGACGATGCACTAATCGTCGAGGGTCTTTGTGAGGTCATCGAGGATAACTGCACCGACTGCCTGAGGTGCCTCCTTTGGTGCCCGACAGGAGCCCTAGTGTACTCCTGAGGTGGCAGGATGAGCGAGCGCGCAAAGGCAGTGGTCATCGGCGCCGGCGTAGGAGGGCTAGCATCAGCCGCAAGTCTCGCACAGACACAAAAGTACGATGTCTCAGTCTACGAGAGGATGTCTTTCGCCGGCGGCAGGTTCACCCAGCACGACCACGATGGTTTTCAAATTCCAACCGGCGCGGTCCATATGATTCCGCACGGTAAGAAAGGGCCCTTCGCAAAACTGATACTTGGCAAGCGGAGTAGTGGTGGGCTCAATCTTGGGCGGCATGGGGTCGAATTTCTGCCGACAACCAAGTTCGCCTGTCAGATCAAGGATGGTAGGTTGCGGCGGGCCAACTCGATTTACGGAGTCCTACCGTGGTTCTCAGTCAAGGACGCGTTGAACCTGCCTCGGCTGTTAATGAAGCCAGCCAAACAACCGTGGGGTAACGAAACAGAGGACGGCAGGACTTGGATGTCAAGGTACTTCTCTAGTGACTTCATCGATTTTGTCGATGCATTCGCCAATTTCGCCATCAGTCTGAGGTTCGAGCAGATGCCTGCATCAACCGTCGTGAGGATGCTCCAGAACTCATTCTGGAGCGACCGTCCCCATGTCCCCAAGGGGGGTTGCAAGGGAGTCATCGACGGATTGCGAAGCGACCTGCGGGAGAACGGAGCCCGCGTCAAACTGTCCCACGAGGTCACTGAAATACTGCCCGGCGATGCAGAAGAGGCGACCAAGGACAACCGATTCTGTATCGGCATCAGGCGGCGCGGTCGTGATGAGGGAGTGTGGATAGGGGCTGATGCTATCATCCACAATGGCGGTCACCCGAATCTACTCAAGGCGCTCTCGGACGACTTCGAGGTGGCTACGGGAATCAGAGAGCAAGTCCGTGACACTCAGGCGGTCGGAGGCATAGGCTTCGTGTTCGCACTAGACGACGATATTCCTCACCGCGGTAGTGGCGTAACGATGTTGCCGGGCTTGGAAAGAGTTGGTGGGTACGTAATTCCGACCTTCTCCGATCCGAGCCTCGCACCTGAGGGCAAGCACATGATGATCACACACCAGTATGTACCGGATCCGAGCGTGAAATCAGAGATAGAGAAGGGGCGTGAGGATCTCTACGACGCCATCCCGTGGCTCTCTGACCACGGAGAGGAGTTGTGTGTCCACACCTACCACAGAAACTGGCCTTGTAATCGCGCCCCACAGGGCGCTGAGCTTCCATCGGATGTAGGCATAGAGGGGGTTCGCCTCGTTGGCGATGGGGTCAAGGGACATGGCTGGATGATGGTCGAAGGAATAGCATCGAATGTACCTGGGGCAGTGGCCAGCGTCAGTGGTGTGATGGACACGAAATAATCATCCAAGACCGGTCTTCCAGATTTCACCGTCGGCCCGAATCTCCTTCTTCCATAACGGGGCCTGCCGCTTCAGCTCATCTATCAACCAACTGCAGGCCTCGAAACCTTCAGCCCTATGAGGCGAGCCAATGTGGATGCATACTATGGGTTCACCCGGTTCGACCGAGCCTGTGCGGTGGCCCAGCACCACCGAACTCACACCGAACTGGCCCAGAGCCTGCTCGGCGATCTCGTTCAGTACTCCGGGGAGTCTTTCCTCCCAAGCGTCGAACTCTAGCCTCTCGACAGCCACTCCATGATCCTCTCCTCGGGTGAGTCCTACGAAGGAGACTACGCTGCCGCAGCCATCCGTAGCGAGCATCTCCCGCAGTTCCTCGGGGTCGAGTCGCTCGGACTCGATGAGTACTCGTACGCGGGTCATGCAGAGCCATCAGGGTGCTGCGCTTGAACGCGACGGACACGACCCAACCGTTCAAGCGGAGGGCCTGAAGTCGAAGTAACATGAGCAGTGAGCCAGTCCACATACTAGGTGCAGGTCTCTCGGGCCTCGCTGCGGCTACCTATCTCGCGAATGCGGGACTTGAGGTGCATGTACACGAGATTCGTTCAGATAGTGGGGCTCGCTTCGACGGTGATTTCCAAGGTATAGAGAACTGGACCAGTGGCTCCGACTTCTTCGATGAGATACGAGAATGGGGCTTCGACCCAGAGGAATTCAAGTCCGATGCGTTTGATGTGATTGATCTCGTCCATCCTGACGACGAAATAACTCAACCTCGAACATCAGGACTCGCTTTCCGTGTAGTAGAGCGTGGGACTGCTGAACATTGCATCGACCAAGGCTTCAAGCGGATGGCACTCAATGCGGGTGCAGAAATCCACTACGATACCCGTAGGGATCCCAATGACTGTCATATCATCGCCGCCGGTCCGAAGGAGTCCAGTGCAGTGGCATTCGGGGAGATTTTTCACACCGACCATCCCAATCACGTCACCTTCCAGCTGAATGACAAACTGGCCCCAGGAGCCTATTCCTATCTCATCATCATCGATGGCATAGGTCTGATTTGCACCTGTCTGTGGCGCCAACAAAAGAAGACTTCGCGCTACCTCAACGAGACCATCGCATGGTACGAACAGCACTACAACCTGAATCGAAGACCGATTAAGAGGGTCGGTGGCAAGGGCGACTTCTCGCTGCCTGACAAGTACGTACACGAGGGTCGCTACTATGTCGGCGAGGCAGGTGGCCTACAGGACTTCATGTGGGGCTTCGGGATGCGTTACGCGGTTACTAGCGGCGTTATGGCCGCCAAGGCTGTCCTAGGCGAGTGTGACTACGAGAGTGAAGTGAGGGGGCGTCTCGTTCCCCTTGTCAGGGCTAGCGCCGTCAACCGTTTCCTAATGAACAGAGTTGGCAATCGAGGTTTCAAGATGGTGGCCAACCACTGGATGCGTGACCAGCGCAAGAAGGGAGATGGTCTCGTGTTCATGCGCTGGGTGTACAAGCCTGGACTAATTCGGAGAATGCTGTGGCCAGCAGTCAGGCTCGGCATGTTGAGGCGTAAACGGCTCGCAGACGGCAGGATGGTTAGTCGTATGCCATTTAGGAAGGCGCTTTCTAGAGATGTCTGGGAACCAAGCACCAGAGGCGAGGAAATTGCAGAACATTGGGACCTCGTTCGCAAGGGCGGAGGGAAGACGTCTTTTGTCGAGAACGACGCCTAAAGGCGTCCCTCCAACTCCGTTTGATTGATATGGCGTCCCTCTGTGGCGCTAGCATGACCTCTTGGCCCGAAATTGAGCCGATGACGAACAATCTGGTGAACTACGGAGTGACGGACAACGGGATAGCCGTCATTGAGCTGTGCTCGGATTCAGCTGGAGAACCCCTCACAAAGGGAAAGACTCCCGTGAACACCTACACCCACTCGATGATGTGTGACATCGATGAAGCCGTGCTTAAGGCGCGCTTCGACGATGACGTCACCGTGATTATGCTGACTGGGCACGGTGAGAAGTTCTTCTCGGCTGGAGCCAGTATCAGCATGCTGGACTCAGTCAGTCCCGGCTTCAAGTACTTCTTCTGCCTCCATGCCAATGAGACTCTAAGCAGGCTTGAGCAGACACCCAAGCTCGTAATCGCCGCCCTCAATGGCCACGCCGTAGGGGGTGGCCTTGAGATCGCTATGGCAGCCGACATCCGAATTAGTCGCAAGGACTCAGGCCAGGTGGGTTTGCCCGAAGTCTCCCTAGGTGTTCTCGCCGGCACCGGCGGGACTGCCAGACTATCTCGCCTAGTCGGCAAGGCGAAAGCGATGGAGATTATGGTTACAGGACGCAAGTTCTCGTACGAAGAAGCCAAGGAAATGGCCCTAGTTCATGACGTCTGGGCCGGCAGTCTCGATGAGTTCCGTCAAGACACTCTTGACTACGCCGGACAATTCACTTTACCCTATGCAGCCAGCAAAGCCATCGGGAACATCAAGCGCAGCGTCCAAAGTGGGATGGAGATACCTCTTGAGTATCATCTCGCCCTAGAGAGAGAATTGCAATCAGACTTGTTCCAGAGTGACGATGCCAAGAAGGGGATTGCAGCCTATGTCAACAGGGAAGTACCTGAATTCGATGGGAATTAGATGAACGCACTCTAAAGAGTGCGAATTTTGATACAGCGTTTGATATACCAGTTCTCGCTGCCGATATTGCATGGCAGACGCAGAGATTGTCAAGGACTATACTCAGAACTTCGAGGCGTGGATTCACGACTTCAGCGAGTGGCAGACCAGAATAGGCTTCGACCCCTCCTGGCTCGGCGACTACCGCTTCGACATCAAGTTCGATTGGGATACAGCTGGCAGCCAAATTGAGTTCGGTGACTTTGTAGGTAAACCAAAGTGGGATCGCAGGATGCAGATTCCCCAGCAAACCATTCGCGATGCGATTATCAATATGGTCAGTGTTCAGGGCGATACTGAATTCGCCTCAGTTGAGCAGCAAAACCACCTGCTTGCCTCAGCTCCGACTGAATACGACCGTAAGTCCGCTCTAAGAATCATGTGCGAGGAGCAGCGCCACGGCTGGCAGATGGCCTATCTATTATGCACATTCTTCGGCGAGCAGGGGATACGCGAAGCTTCCAAGTTGCTCGAGAGAAACGCTCAGGAAGGAACGAGAATACTGGGCTCTTTCAACGAGCCGATTGACCACTGGCTCGACTTCTTCATGTTCACCCACTTCATTGATCGCGACGGCAAGTACCAACTCAAGATGCTCAGTACCTCATCGTTCAAACCACTGGCTGCGAGTATGGGGCCAATGCTGAAGGAGGAGTCTTTTCATCTCGGAACCGGAGCCAATGGCCTGCGTCGGATAGTGAAGCAGGGTGTCATCCCATGCGACCTCATTCAGAAATATGTCAACAAGTGGGTGAGCACTGGACTCGATTTGTTCGGGACCGATGACTCGGCGAGCGCCCAATGGGCATATGTCTACGGAGTCAAGGGTCGCTACGATGAGCGTGAGGCACAGGAGGATGCGGACAGGGAGCACCTGAACGAAGCCAGTAGAGAGTTATACTTCCAAGAACTTCGAGATGAGATGCGAAGAATCAGCAAAGTTCGCAAGGATGGAGAGCCGGAACTCTACATCCCCTCTGACAAGTTTGAGCGGGGCATAGGTAGGTTCGCCGGCAAGCGTTACACCGTACACGGCGATGAATTTGAAGGAGATGATGAATCTTGGGAGGATTACCTCTCGTCAGTCCTCCCGTCAGACAAGGACGAGGATCAGTTGGTAAACGAGTACATGCAACAAGAATGGATTCAATACCGAGAATGGAAGGGAGACTGACTCGGCTGGGGGCCTTGATGTGCAGCATGTCGCGCTGATATCATTTGACAAGGAGCGGTGCGGACCGTTCTTCGAAAGACTGACTGAATACTTCCACCAACACCACCACTCCGTAGAGGGCGATGCAGAGGGTTACGAGGAACTGCTGTACATGGTCCGCAGACCGTACACTCCCGAAATGCTCGACATGATTGATTCATGGATGGGTCTAACAGAACGTGACTGGCGCGAGGAGACTCAGAGAGAGGTTATGTTGGCGTTGTATGCCATTAGGTATCCTGACACGCTCCTGATAGAGAGCTTTACCGAGACGGCGAGGTCAGATCTGCGCAGACTGTCCGCATACCTCCACTTCACCAACCATACCTACGCAATCTGGGACGAAGACACCCGTAAGGGACTGGCCAAGCTCGGAATTGAAATCCCTGCGACTGAATCAGCTAATCCATTCATCTACGGCGCCTATGTGAGTGCCATCGAGTTACTGAAGGACGTCGCTCCATTCACTTGCTTCATAGAGCACGATGTGCCACGCCAGCGGCTATTCCAAGCCGCGCTTGCGGCCTATGGTAGGGAGTAATAGGATGGAAGTCCAGAGCGTCGCCGTCATCGGCGCTGGGACCATGGGTGCTGGAATAGCTCAAGTTTGCGCCCAGACCGGTTGGAAGACCCGTTTGTACGACGCGTTTCCAGAGAGTCTTTACTTGGCGATGACTGTAATCGAGGCTTTCTGGGAGGTAGGCATCGAGCGAGGCAAGAATACATCTGATCAGAAGGCCGAGTGGTTGGGAAACCTGAGAGTTGTCAATGACTTGACTGAAGCGGTCGAAGGCGCCGACCTCATCATTGAGGCGGTTCCGGAAAGTATGCAGTTGAAGCAGGATATCTTCGCCGAGTTGGAGCGCCTAGCACCGAGTCACGCGATCCTCGCTACCAACACCTCAGGACTACCAATCTCAGAGATAGCGCAATCGACGGGATGCCCTGATAGGATCATCGGGATGCACTTCTTCAATCCGGTTCCACTGATGAGTCTGCTCGAGCTGGTTCGCCACGACGCTGTCTCCGAGGAGACTATCACAGCCGCGCAATCAATCGGTTCTGCGATGGGAAAAACAACTATCCTAGTGCGCGATGTACCTGGTTTTGCGACTAGTCGACTCGGTGTCGTGCTTGGCAATGAGGCCATTCGCATGCTGGCCGAAGGAGTTGCCTCTGCAAACGATATCGACAACGCGATGCGCCTAGGCTATCGGCATCCGATGGGGCCATTGGAGCTTAGCGACTTCGTGGGCTTGGATGTACGACGTGACATACTCAACAACCTCGCCGATGCCTTCAATGACGAGAGTTACAGGCCGCACCCTTTGCTTGACCAACTGGTGGAGGCTGGTGACCTTGGAAAGAAGACGGGGAAGGGAATCTACGACTGGACCAGCGGAGAGAAGGTTGAGCGATGAAGAATCTCGTACGTGCGATTGGTGCGGACACCGGGAGTTGAACCCGGGTTAGCAGGTTGGGAACCTACTGTCATAACCACTAGACCATGTCCGCTTGCATCATTCTGTAGTGTAGCCAATGGTGGCACTGTCGCCATCTATCGACATGACATACAGCGATGTGAGGTTGACTCCAGAGTTGCCCATACCCCTTGTGAAAGCGGCCAGAGAACCGGGCTTGTGATTCAACTTGGCTGACTTCAGATCTGCTACTGAGTAATCTGCACCCATGCCATCAAGCGCCGCAGAGGTAGCATCTGCATTGTCGGTCAGAATCGCAGCAGATGCGGATTCCCCGGATATTGCAACGATAGCCAGTATGTTGACATCTTTCGAAGCGATGGTCTCGCAGAGCTCAGCTAGAGACCCGGGTTCATCACTCATGTTGATTCTGAATTCTTTCATGAAATGGAGTCATGGGCATCACATATTGAATCTGTCGAAGACGTTTCTGTGGGTGATTTGGGGGTATCTGGAACAATCGAATGGTACGAGTGCCGGGATTTGAACCCGGGTTCAGGCGTTGGCAACGCCCGGTGATAACCACTACACTACACTCGTGTGGAATCTGGGAAACTAGAATCGCTTTTCTAAGCGTCGGTTTGTCTCAATCCAGCGTTAGGAGCCGCTGCTTGATTTCTTCGAGAGTTTTTCTGTAGAAAGCCTCACCCCGACCAACTGGGTCCTCAAGCTCCCAATCGTCGTCCATCGATAGGGCCGGACATTCGACACCACAGCCCATACTGATTATCCGATCGAAACCTGTGATGAGGATATCATCGATTGATTTGGGGTACTGCCCGCTCATTTCTATGCCAACCTCTCCGGTCACCTTGATTGCGTCCTGGGCCACTGCAGAACCGGGTCTCGTTCCAGCGGATTGAGCCTCGTGTCCCATGTGCTTGGCTACAGCCTCGGCCATCTGACTGCGGCAGGTGTTGCCGACGCAGACAAACAGCAGTCGCATGGTGACCCTGTGCGGTCCAGATTTAATGAACTAAACCGCAATATTCGCAATACGGAGTCTGAGAAGGCCTGAACAGAATTCAAGTATACCTCATGCCGCGAGCATGACATGACAGATTCACCAATCAGCCATCATACGGGAGGTTCGGACGAGAAGGCTGCCGAAGATGATGGCTCTCTTGAACAGAAAGCGCAGATGGAGCAGGCCTACCAACAGATGCAACGTAAGTTGAGAATAACCAAACTAGACGAGGACATCAAGCACAAGGTCATGGTGCTATCCGGCAAGGGAGGTGTGGGCAAGTCCACCGTCGCAACGGGGCTCGCATTGTGCCTCGCTCGTAGAGGCATGAGAGTCGGTTTGATGGACATCGACATCACCGGCCCTAATGTGCCAAAGATGCTTGGCATAGAGGCAGCCGAGCTGAATGTCGAAGACGGTCAGATACATCCCGCACCTGGACCTCACGGGCTGAAGGTAATCTCGATGGCTTTCCTGCTCGAGGATCCTGACAAGCCGGTCATATGGAGGGGGCCAATCAAGCTCGGGGCTATTCAGCAGTTCATTGGTGACGTGGCTTGGGGTGAGCTCGACGCCCTCATCATCGACTTCCCTCCCGGAACCAGTGACGAGCCCCTTACAGTCAGCCAGAATCTACCAGGAATTGATGGCGTGGTAATCGTCACTACGCCCCAGGAGGTGGCGCTGCTTGATAGTCGCAAGTCAATCAACTTCGCCAAGACGCTATCTGTCCCTGTGCTGGGCGTGGTCGAGAACATGAGTGGTTACACTATCCGAGGCACAGCCGAGCCTAGCACCGAGGTCTCAGTAATGGGCCCAGCAGGTGTACCTGTGCAGGCGTTGGCCGATGAAGCAGGTGACTGGTCGCTGACTCTGGATGTCTTCAAGTCCGGAGGTGGTGCCTCCGCTGCCACAGAACTGGATGTGCCATTCCTCGGCTCCCTGCCTTTTGATCCAGGAGTAGTCAGAGGAGGGGATGACGGGGTGCATCGAATTATTGCTGAGCCTGACGGCGATACAGCGATCTCGTTCGACTCAATAGTGGACAACATTCTGACCACCCTCGAAGAGGGCTCCGGACCTCAGGGTCGCATTACTTGACGGAGCCTCTCGCAGAGGGGTCGATTTGATGGCGCGCTCACGACCCGAAAAGGATAGGGCATGGCAGCGGGCACTGGCATCTACATCACCTGGGTCACAGGTGCAATCATACTCAGCATAGCGATGATGCCGTTGTTCAAGCCGAAGTATGCGAAACTCAGTCTTGACGGTTTCATCGACATGTTCAGGCGCTACTGGGCGCATATGATTGTGGTCTTCTCGGTCTATCTCTGGAAGGATTTGCTGGATGGCATGGACAGGACCCTGATGGCCAACACCCAGATCGATATGACTCCCTATGTGTATGCCATAGAGGGTGATATCGTGCTGTGGGTACAGCAGGGGCTCCGTAACGCGTTCCTCGACGAAGCTCTCACTCACTTCTACGTCATGGGCTTCATGACCGCCACCTTCGCCTCCTTCCTGTATCCGATATACTTCGATGACAGGCACATGGCTGACAGGGTGTCGCTGTCGATGTTCTGGGTCTACGTCATAGCCATCCCATTCTACCTGTTCTTCAACGTAGGAGTGACCGGGGCCCACATTCCAGCTATGCAGACCATCGCTTACGACCTGACTCCCGAGATCAATAACTGGTTCACCCGCATAGACCCGTTCTCAAACGGAATGCCTAGCCTGCACATTGGGCTGCCATTCGCAATCTGGCTGACCATGCAAAGATGGGACGATGACGGTAGGTGGGAGAAGTACCGCAACTTCCTGATGGCGTTCACAATGTTGACTGCTTTCACCATCATCTATCTTGGCATCCACTGGATAGTAGACATCATCGGCGGCATGGCGGTAGGCATCATAGCAGTCCAGATGACTTCTAGGACCAATCAGCCATTGTGGAATGTTGCAGATGAGCGTTTATTCAGCCGTAGGCTGGCGCGCGCTATCGCAGATCCGAGTAAGTCAATCCAAGGTACAGTCAGCAGCATTGTCTCTGTGTTCAGACCATTTAGGGAGCCGAGCAGGAAGCAGACCAGTGCGATAATCGCAGCACTACTCCTCTCCACTGGCTTAGTGTTGCTATGGGATGCCACGCATCAGGACTTTCCTGTCGAGGGAGTGGAGTGGCCGACGTCAGCTGCCGGCTCTGACGGGTGGCTGGTTTCGGTCGAGGAGGACCCTGAATCCCTGAGTGTCTCGATAAGTGTCTGGAATGTGAGTGCCGAGCAAGGTAGTATAATCTCGGGCGAGCCATGGGGGTTTTCACCAGCCGTCGTCATCTCGGGCTCCTCACTGGTGCTTCACGACTCACATAGGTTGGATTACTACAATCTTGAGTCAATCAGCGCCGAGTTCACTCCGAAGTTCAGTCGCAACGAGAGTGACGTGTTGCTCGATGTAACCATAGCCGAGTCGGCGACAGGTCAGCCTCTGCTGATAATGGTCCACGAAGATTATCTGGAGGTCGTGGATGACAATCAGGAACTTGTCACCACAGTAGTATCTGAGGGGGCATTTTCAATCGTAGCCGCATCCGAGCAGTTGGTGGCGTG
>CBFHQW010000002.1:16157-45025 GCA_965658085.1 Candidatus Thalassarchaeum sp. | reverse complement strand
CACCTTCGCAGAGACTCACAACGCGTACTCTACGATAGAGGACCAAATTCTAGTCGGGGTTAATCACTACACTGGACTGCAACGGCAGTGGGATGACGGGATCAGAGCATTCATGGTCGATTCCCATCACAGGAGCTACGACAATACTTCTGCTGAGGACGTGAGGTTCTGCCACAGCACTGGCCAGTTCTTCCACCCCTGCAATTTCGGAGAGGTGGATGCTTTTCTGTGGCTGAATCTCCTTAATTCCCTGATGAACAACTCGAGTGGAGATGTGGTCACCCTCCTTATAGAGAACTACGTCCCGGCATCTCACCTGCAGTTCCTGTTCAATGAGACTGGCATGTCTGACCGAATTTACACACACACCCTAGGGGAAGAATGGCCCAGCTTGGGCGACATGGTTCTTGATGGCAAGGACCTGGTTGTTTTCTGGGAGCAATCACAGAACGATGACTACCCTTGGCTACACCACGCTTGGACTCACAGTTGGGATACACCGTATGGCGAGCAGGAGCAAGATGAGATGTCTTGCAGAGTCGGTAGGGGCGACGGAATCCAGCCAGTCTGGCACCTAAACAACTGGCTGTCGAGCACCTTTGGCCTAGCCGATCCGGTCAGAGCTGGACAGGTGAATGACTACGACACCCTGCTAGAGAGAACTCTGGAGTGCTGGGAGGAGATAGGTAACAGACCCACCTTCATCGCCGTCGACTATTGGGAGGATGGCGAGGTAACGAATGTGACGATTACGTTGAACAAGATGCCTGACTGGTCAGGAGAGGTCCCTGAACATCCCTGATTCGGGTCGTGACGCAATACCTATGCGCGTCAGACCCAACGGAGGAGACATGCTGGTAGGATTGACTGGTAGGTACGCCTCTGGCAAGACTACTGTGTTGCAGTGGTTCGCCAGTAGAGGGGTGCGGACGATGTCATGCTCCGACTCCATCAGGAGGTGGCTATCTGAGGAAGGAATCGAGGAAAGTAGAGATGCTCTCATCGAAGGAGGACGTGAGTTGAGGCGGCGTGGTGGAGCTGGTATCCTCGCCGAGATGCTGCTCGATGAGCTGTCAGGGGATGACGCCGTCATCGACTCGATACGAACCCCCGGTGAAGTTGAGGCCTTGAGGGTTCGAGACGACTTCGTGCTCATCGAAATTCTGGCCGGAACTGATTCACGCTGGCAGCGCTCTCAGAACCGGGCTCGTCCAGGTGACCCGTCTGACAGAGCCACCTTCATCTCACAGGAAAAATCGGAAGAGGTTGCTCTCGATACTGCCGGGCAAGCTCTGGTGGCAACAGCAGAACTTGCTGATCTGATTCTTTTCAACAACGGCTCTATAGAAGATCTGCACGATGATTTAGAAGACCTAATCGGAAGGCTGCCCTAGGCCTGTCTGACTGTGATTCCAGCCTCTTGCATCATCCCCATGGCGATGCCAAAGTCCTCAGTCCAGCGCCCAGGTATCTCAATGTCTGCAGGGTAAACCACTTCAGAAACTCCTGCTTGTATGAGTGAGCGTGTACAGCGTGTGCACGGAGGCCAAGTAACATACGCGGTGTTCCCCTTGAGAGAAACACCGGTCCTGGCTGCATGCATTATGGCGTTCTCCTCAGCGTGGCATATCAGTGGGTACTTCTGCTCACGGTCCGCGAGTCTCTCAGCATCGTCCTCGATGCCACGCGGGAAACCGTTGAATCCGGTCGAGCGGATTTCTCTGTCCTCGCCGACCACAACGCATCCGACCTTGGTCGAGGGATCCTTGCTCCAAGCCGAGATGTGAGATGCCAAATCAAGAAATCTTCTATCCCATTTCTCGCTCATTTCTACACCTCTCTAGACATCATTGTCCGGTTGATCCTCGGTCAGATTCGGGTCGTATCCTTCCCATAATTTTGGATTTGAGTAGCAATCAGGGTCGTCTTCGTCGGCTTGACCGCCGTTGTCATTATCAATACCATCTCCACAGTTCCCGACCCCGTTATCTCCTCTCTTAGGCAACAACTCGTCTACCCCTCCGGAGGAGACTACTGCAATCAGAATACCGAGAAGAACCAGTGTGAGGGCAATCAGGATGACTTTTGACGCCGAGTCCTTCGACTCCACTACAACCTTGACTTCGACCTTGTCTTCCTTACCTTCGGACATGTGATGCGAGCATCTCAGCAAGTCATCCTACTTGGGTTCTTAGTGGACTGTCAACTCGTTCCAGAGGTCCAATCCATCCCTATCGATGACATATTCGAGCAGGTCTCCAATGAGGTAAACGCTGCCGATTACGAGTAATTCACACTCAAGTTCCCTCGCCAACTTGCCCGCCATCTCGAAAGCCTTCCCGGGATTCTTCTCCATGGTTTTGGAGATACTACCCGAGCCCGTTTTTTCTATCGTCGCGGATAGTTCCTGGACGTTGACAGCAGGGTTCCTACCGCTCTTCGGCTCGGTCAAGACTAGTTGGGGGAACTTGTCGTCATTGCAGATCTCAGCCAGCACTGGCTCAAGTGTTTCACTCAGGTCAGCTTTCTGGCTCAATCCCAGCAGGACCACGCTAGGTCTGTCTACCTCTGCGAGGTCGTTCGCAAGACTTTCTGCGTTGTGTGCGGCGCTCAAGCGTGTAACCACTCCTTCTATCCAGTCCTCTCCATAGCTCGGTGAACGGCCGGGCCAGATGCAGTTTCCCGAGGGGACTTTCCACCCAAGATGCGCGGCCACGATCTCGATCATAGTAGAGTGGCTGGACCACGCCGAGCCGACTCGGTGTCTAGGCGACCAGGACAGGTCGCCCGCTGCTTCCTCCTCAATGACTTGTCTAATCAGCGAGTCGTCTTGTTGCAGCGCTATGAGAGGAACTCCTGGACGGTGTATGGCCGCCTTCTCGCCGGCAATCTCGGTGAGAGAATCACCTAGGAACTCGCTGTGCTCCTTCGAGATAGTGGTCAGGATGCATAAATCGGCCTCGACCAACCTAGTCGCATCGAGTCGTCCCCCCAACCCAGTCTCGATAATGCCACGCTCTATTCCGGCCTCACTAAATGCAAGCATCGCAGCGAGGAAAGTTGTCTCGAAATAGGTCGGACTGCACTCTGGCTCCATTTCGGCAGCGTCCCTAACAGAACTGAGCAATCTATCGAATTTCTCAGGCGATATCGGTCTACCGTCGATTCTAATCCTCTCCTCGACGGTAACCAGATGCGGTGAGGTGAACAGTCCGGTGGTGAGCCCATTGGCACAGGCAGCCGCAGACAGTTGGACGCATACAGATCCCTTTCCGTTACTGCCAGCGACATGAATTGAAGGGAAGTCGAGATGCGGATTTCCCAGTCTGGAAAGAAGTGTTGCACAGTTTTCCAAGCCCAGTTTTATCCCCATTAACATCCGCTCGTCGAGCCAGTCTCGGACACTCATTCGGATTCCCCACTCCCAAGCAACACCCGGGCGCGAACGGGTCAAGGTGATATGGGCCTTGAAGTTCGTGGGAGCATGGACGGAAGCGAGCCCGCCAGTGTGCTCGAAGTGATGCGCCAGCAGTGGGCATCGATGGTGAGCATGGGAGGCATGTTCGTTGGCACGATTCTGCTAGGTCTCAGCATCCAGCCGGCTTACGATTTTGACGAAGTTAGGGCCTTTGGGGCTGAGGGTGCGTCCAAGGGCGGCTATATCGCATTGGAGTTGTTATTCATCATGATTTTCACGGTGTTGATTATCTGGTTGGCGCGAAAGGGCCTAGATTTCATTATCAAGGCCATTGTGATGTTTGCTCTGTGGTTCAGCCTGTTCTACGCCGTGCAGCCTTATTCGGCACTTCTATGGTGGTTAATCGGTATAGGTTCTGTGAACTTGGTGGTCGGCAGCACCGTGGTCATCAGCACAGCACTGATGCTACTTCTGCACCTGTATCCGGAATGGTATGTTGTCAACACTGTTGGAGTACTCGTCGGTGCTGGAGTCATCACGCTAATTGGGGTTTCATTCGTTCCCGTACTCATCATCGCGTTCATGATCGCAGCGGCGATATACGATCACTGGGCAGTCAACAGCAGCAAGCACATGCTCGAACTGGCTGACACGATGATCAAGAACAAGCTCCCAGTGCTGTTGGTTGCCCCCAAGGGGAGGGGTTATTCCTTCATTGAAGAAGATGATCAGGTGATGCGTAGTGAGACACCTGAGGGAATGGATTGGGATGATCCGGCCCCTCACATCGAGCCGAAGAGCGATGGCAGGGATGCGTTGTTCATGGGTTTGGGCGATATCATATTCCCAGGGATGTTGGTAATCTCATCTGTATCCTTCCTACCTGAATGGGGACCCGAAATCGGGACGATTTTCGGTACCATGTACGCAGGACCTCTAGCTGTCGGTCTAGGCACACTGTTTGGTGGTCTGTGCGGCTACGTGGCACTGATGACACAAGTTGCTCGTGGTGAAGCACAAGCTGGTCTACCGCTACTCAACGGTGGCAGCATCCTGGGCTACCTAGTATCGGGCGTAATCGCAATCGGCCCAGCCGCCTTGTGGCAAGACATCTCGTTCCTGTGAGCTCAACGGCCGATTGGTTGAAGGGTCGCTGACCAGCCCTAGGGGCTGGTCGCAATGCTAGACATCAGCATGTTCAGAGAGCATTCTGACGTCATCAGGGCTGACCATGACAGACGTGGCTTGACACACGAGAGCATTGACGAGGTCATCCGCCTCGATGAGGAATGGCGCAGTATAAGGTACGATGCAGACCAACTCAGGAAGGCTCGCAATGAAGCTGCTAGGGGCATCGCTGAGGCAAAGAAATCGGGTGATTCGTCGGCCGCTGATGCAATACTGGCCGAAGTAGCCGACATCGGCGCTCGGATTGACAAGTTGGCGGAGCGCTCAGATGGGTGCCTAGCGCAGCGCGACGCCTTGAGAATGAGAATTCCCAACATCCTGCATGCTGAGGTGCCAATAGGAGAGGACGACCAGAAAAACACCCTGCACAGTATGCATGGCGAGAAGGTCGAACTGAGTTTTGAGCCGCGTAACCACAATGATCTGATTGAGATGAACGGTTGGGTCGACCAAGCGCGTGGGGCCAAAGTCGCTGGCAGTCGCTTCTACTTCATGCAGGGCGACTTAGCTAGGCTAGAGATGGCACTACAGCAGTACGGCGCTGATTTCTTGATAAGTAGGGACTACACACTCGTACAACCTCCTCTGATGATGAACCGGGATGCCTACGAAGGTGTCACCGACCTAGCAGATTTCGAGACCGTGATGTACGGCATAGAACCAGACAATTACTACCTCATCGCTACCAGTGAGCATCCTCTTACCGCAATGCGGATGGACGAGATAATCGAGCCCAGCGAACTGCCAATAAGATTGGTTGGAATCTCGGCGTGTTTCCGTCGCGAAGTTGGTGCGCACGGGTTATCTGACCGCGGTATCTGGAGAGTTCACCAGTTCACCAAAGTAGAGCAGATTGTAATCTGCCATCCGGACGACTCTTGGGGTCACCACGAAGAGCTGTTGGGGAATGCGGTGGATCTGTGGGACAGTCTCGGACTGCACTACAGAGTTGTGAACATCTGCACAGGTGACATGGGCACAGTGGCGGCGAGGAAGTATGACCTCGAGGCGTGGCTGCCCGGAGCTGGGGACTACAAGGAGGTCGTCTCATGCTCGAACTGTACCGACTACCAGGCCAATCGTCTGCGCATGAGGTATAGGACCACTGAGGGAAATGAGACGGTGCACACGTTGAATTCTACGGCGATAGCAACCAGCAGGGCACTAGTCGCGATATTGGAGCAAAATCAGATGAAAGATGGGCGCGTCAGTGTTCCTGAGGCCCTCAGACCCTACATGGGTGGCCAAGAAGTCCTAGAGCCGCTTCACTGAGCCGCCGCTTCACTGCGGCGCTTCATCCTGACAAGCAATGCCACCACCAGTATCACGACAAAGGCTGAGATGAACGGTATCAGAATAGCGATTAGTGTGAGAGCCACGCTGGCGATGTTCTCACCTGTGGCGACAGCAGGGTTGCCTAGTCCGAAGGTAAAGGTCGAACTTAGACTGCGAGTCGCGACTGTAGCTGACTGAATAGTGGCAGCCACCCCCCCACCGGCAATAATGGCTACCGCCCACTGGAAGATGGGTTCGGACCCCTCGAGAACTATTGCCGTCATCGCCACTCCAGCAAGGATAGAAGCAGGTGTTGCTATAGTATCGAGAACATTGTCTATCCACGGTGCGTAGAAGCCCGCGAACTCGGCCACGGTGGCTATCCCTAGGACTATGATGGCCAGAGTGGAAGTGAAGAACTCGAACTGCGTTCCCACAAGATCGAGTTCGAGGAACCAGACGATGTCGAGGCGTGCCGCCACAGATAGCAAGAATGGCGGCAGGAATACCCTGAATCCTGATGCTGCCGCTAGGCTTATTCCCATCAAGGTGGCCATGATTACGGCGACCACTTCCATGTACAGCCGACCTCGAAGCTCGATATTAACCCAGACCCGTCCTCAATCCCCAATTTCAACGAGTGTTACTCCCATCTCCACTCGGTCACCCGCCGAATAGTGCAGCTTGGTAATCTCACCCGCTGTGGGGGCCTGAATCCTATGCTCCATCTTCATCGCCTCCATGACCACTAGAGTCTGACCCTCACGAACTCTCTGGCCCTGCTTAACAAGGACCTCTAGGATTGTGCCCGGCATCGGCGCTGATAGGCCGCCTTCAACAGATTTGTCCTCAGCACTGCCGGGCTCGTGCATGCGCACTACATGGATTCGTCCGTCAAGGTGAATCCACCAGTCATCTCCAAGTTTGGCAACGTGTGCTAGGTGCAGTGCTCCATCAATCTCAACCCTGAGTCGCCCATGCTGATTTACACGCGAGATGATAATATCTGGGAGATTGACGGCGATGCCATTGAGATTCAAGGAAGAGATACTCAGGAATCCTTCTGAATCTGATACACTAGCGGTGTAACGCCCTGTGCCCTCTGCTACACTCCACTCCATGTTGCACCTCAGGGAAATGACCTCGTCAGGGTCCTGAATGGATCTCCAGGATGGCCTGTATGCTCGTCTAATGCCTCCATTCCACCATCGAATGAGGTTCGCTCAAGTCCGAGTCTCTGGGCTGCACAGGCAACGGCCACTAAGACCGTAGGCTCGACTTCGGTATGTGAGAATCCAGAAATGTCGGAGGAGTCTAGGAAGTCGGTCGTCACGCTGCCAGAGGTGAAGACTTGGTGTGCGGCTGCATCTCTCAGGAAACCGATGTTTGTCGTAACTCCGAGAGCGATGAGGTCGGACAGGGCTGTATCGAGCCTTCGCAGAGCTGCTCTTCGCGTCGGCGCGTGAACGATTAGTTTGGCAAGCATAGGGTCAAAATCGATGGTAATTGCATCTCCCTGCCTCACCCCTGAGTCGACTCTGATTCCAGGGCCTTGCGGGGTCTTCCATATCGCAAGGCGTCCAACGCAAGGCAGGAAGCCGCGAGATGCGTCTTCGGCGTATACGCGCGCTTCGATTGCGTGTCCACTTAGACTTACATCTGCCTGAATAATTCCTAGAGGTAAGCCGGCAGCAATCTCAAACTGCTTGAGGACTAGATCAATGCCAGTTGTCATCTCGGTGACAGGGTGCTCGACCTGCAATCGGGTGTTCATCTCAAGAAAGTAGAATTCACCCCTTGAGGATAGCAGGAACTCTACTGTGCCAGCCCCTTCGTAGCCGACAGATTCTGCAGCCTTGACGGCGGCGGCCCCCATAGCTTGACGGAGTTCTGGATCTACAGCAGGAGAGGGGGCCTCTTCGATTACCTTCTGGTGCCTGCGCTGCAGAGAGCAGTCCCTCTCATTGAGATGGATACAGTTGCCGTGCGAGTCGGCTAGAATCTGGACTTCAATGTGCCTCGCGCCGGTGAGTAATTTTTCGACATAGATAGTGCCGTCACCGAATGCCGTCGAGGCCTCACGCGAGGCAGCCTCATACTCGATTCTGAGCATCTTTGGCTCCTGCACTGCACGCATTCCCTTTCCTCCACCGCCGGCACTGGCCTTGAGTAGCAGAGGATATCCCACTCTAGCAGCACATGCTGCCAATGCTCCGAGGTGGTCTGCTCCATCAGGCACGGTCAGTTCCTCACCCGGGATTACCGGTACGCCTGACTCAATCATCTGAATTCTTGCCGATATCTTGTCACCCATTGTCGAGATAGCCTTTGCCGGGGGGCCAATCCAGACCAGTCCGGCGTCGGTAACAGCGATGGCGAAGTCACTTCGTTCGGACAGGAAGCCATAGCCGGGATGAATTGCATCAGCGCCACTGCTAAGGGCAGCGGAGATGATAGCTTCTGAGTTCAGATAGGTATCAGCGAGTGCCTCGCCAGAAAGGTGGACAGCCTCATCGGCCGCCTCGACATGGAGTGATCCTGCGTCGGCGTCCGAGTACACGGCGACGCTTCCGAGACCGGCTTCTCTGGCGGCTTGAATCACCCTGACCGCTATTTCGCCCCTGTTTGCAACCAACACAGTGGAGAATGGTCGTGGAGCATTGCTGAATGGGCCTGCTGTCATTCTCAACCGTCCTGATCTTCCGGAGACCAGGCCGGTGGTCGGCGATCGAGGAATGCTGACAGCCCCTCTTGACCCTCGGGTGATCCTCTCATCTCACTAGTCTTGTCCAGCGTCCACCGACGCAGGTCTTCATCAGTGCCGCGCCAGTTATCGAGTGTCTGAGTGAGGCTCTTGGCCTCGGTGACTGCCACTGGACCAGTGCTCATGACTGTCGCAATAGTAGCTTCAATCATCTCTGCCGTCTCATCCAATGAAGTGGATACCTGATCAACCATACCGATGTTCAACGCCTCATGCCCGTCAAAGCGCCCCGCGAGCATAGTGAGTCGGCGAAACTGAGCACTGCCCACACGACGGTAGACGTATGGTCCAATCACTGCTGGTAGAATACCCAACTTCGCCTCAGACAGAGCGATCCTAGAACTGTCTAGGGCGATGACATGGTCCGAGCAGGCGATGAGTCCGGCGCCACCTCCAAGTGCAACACCCTGGACCGCTGAGATGGTGAAACAAGGATGTGCCCACAGACTGTTGAACAAGCGATCAAGGCGTTCGGAGCCAACACGGTTCTCTTCAGGACTTTTGACCCCGGCATCACGCATCATGTTGATGTCAGCTCCTGCGCAGAAGTGTCGACCTGCACCCCGAAGAACCAGCACTCGAAGATACTCGGCGCCGTCATGGTCGCGTAAAGAACCAGTTCTGCCAACCGCGCGGTGAGAGGTCCAATCTAGAATATCGATTATTTCGCTGATTAGTTGCACATTGAGAGCGTTGTAGACGTCGCTTCGTTCCAGAGTGAGGGTGGCGACCGAGGTATTGATGCTCAAAGAGCAGAGTTCGGCGGAGGGTTTTACATCGCTCATTCTCATCTTATCACATCCTGAAAACGCCGTAGTCTTGGTCCGGCATAGAGGCATTTAGGCTGGCAGATATGCAAAGTCCAAGCACATCGCGAGTGTCTCTCGGATCGATTACCCCGTCATCCCAGAGTCTGGCTGTAGAGTAGTATGGATTGCTCTCGCTCTCGTACTTCTCGCGTATCTCGTCAGGATTAGCGTTACCCACTGAGGAGAGCACGCTGGCGGCCTGCTCGCCGCCCATCACGGATATCCTCGCATTGGGCCACATGAAAAGGAAGCGTGGGTCATAGGCGCGCCCGCACATGCCGTAGTTGCCAGCTCCATGCGAGCCACCGATAATGACTGTGAATTTCGGAACAGGCACGCAGGAGACTGCCGTGACGAGCTTGGCACCGTCCTTGGCGATGCCGCCGGCCTCAGCATCACGCCCGACCATGAAGCCTGAGATGTTCTGCAGGAATACTAACGGAATACCACGCTGGCCGCATAGTTCGACAAAGTGGGTGCCTTTCAGTGCCGACTCGGAAAACAGAATGCCATTGTTGGCAACGATACCGACAGGGTAGCCATGAATCCTAGCGAAGCCACAGACCAGTGTGTTGCCATAGCGCTGCTTGAACTCGTGGAAGCGCGAGCCATCCACAACTCTGGCTATGACCTCCCTGACATCATAGGGAGTACGGTTGTCAGTAGGTATGATTCCCATCAGGTCCTGCGGGTCGTGTGCTGGCTCTTCTGGTTGCGAGGTGTCGAGCCTATGTTTGGGGTCGACGTTTAGGTTCTCAACCACGCTGCGCACCATCCTGAGCGCCTCAATCTCATTTTCGGCGAAGTGATCGGCCACTCCTGACTCTCTGGTGTGTAGATCGGCTCCACCGAGGTCTTCCGCCGAAACCTCCTCTCCTGTAGCTGACTTAACCAGAGGAGGACCGGCGAGGAATATGGTGCCGTTGCCCTTAACGATGATTGACTCGTCGGACATCGCCGGGATGTAGGCGCCGCCAGCGGTACACGAACCCAGCACGGCGGCGACCTGCGGAATCCCCTTACTCGATAGGATTGCCTGATTGCGGAAGATCCGTCCGAAGTGTAATTTGTCCGGGAAGACCTCGTCCTGCATAGGAAGGAAAGCTCCTCCCGAGTCCACGAGATAGATGCAAGGCAGGTTGTTTTCCTCGGCTATCTCCTGAGCCCTGACGTGCTTCTTGACCGTCATGGGGTAGTACGAACCGCCTTTGACAGTGGCGTCGTTGGCCACAAAAATGCACTCCTTGCCGTGTACCACTCCGATTCCAGTGATGATTCCGGCGGAGTGGGCTCTGCCGTCGTACAGTCCATTGGCAGCTAGTGTAGAAAGCTCGAGGAACGGAGTCGCAGCGTCGCAGATTTCCGATATCCGCTCCCTCGGCAGGCTCTTGCCGCGCTCTCGGTGGCGATCGACGTACTTTCCCCCTCCTCCTCCTTTGGCGGCGTCCACTCTGGTCCTCAGCGCTTCCACCAGAGCCAGATTGGTCTTTGTACGGGACTCAAAATCTTCGTCCCCTCGGTCGATGCGGGTGGTCAGTCGATCCATGCCTCTCGCCCCCCTCAGACGGCGAGCGAGCCTTCAATTGAATGGCCTCGACATCGTAGATGTCGAATTTAGACGCCAATTGCGAGCCGTCCGACGTCCCTCAATCCAGGTGCCATACCGACAGTTAGGATGGCCATCCCTAGGAGGAGTCTGAGATGCTGCTGCCTGTGCTCGAAGTTGGCTATCGCAAAGATGTACCAGACCAGCCCACCGAGAGCCAGTTTGACTACAGAGAACCCGTATGCGCTACCGAAGAACTCGATGATCCCTGCCGAGAACACGTGCTTCTCGGAGTATCCGAAGGCCTCTATCCCAATGCCTGTGGCAAGTCCGTCAAGCAACTGCCCTGCGACCGCGAGGAAGACCACTGGGGAAGCCATCACAGCCTTGTTCCTGAGGCTCTCGATGAGGTCCTTGTCGGGAGATTCAAAATCATTGTACTGTTCCTCCGTCATCCCCGGTGGCAGGATACCGGAGACGAAGCCGTGCTCGGCCAATTCGTTGGCTGCTGGGAGACCAGTCTGATGCATCTGATAGGCTAGCACGGCCGGAGCTCCGATTACCACTGCCAAGGGCCAAAGTGTGACTTGGTCGGGGTTACTGATACCGAAAGACAGGAGTGGTCCTAGGAAGACGATTGACCCCCCGAGTCCGACCAAGAAGACACATCGCTGAACCAGCGTGAAGCCAGATAGATGTCTGTTGGAAATCAATGTGGGCAAGAGCAGTGCCGTGACGAGGCACGCTAGCATAGCCGTGTTGTCGAATCCCTCGGCGGAAGCGACGAAACCGGCTTGTATGGAAGTGTAGTATATCGCTATCTGGACTAGGATGAGAATGGTCGCAGCGCTGTCGATCTTGGACATCGCCTCGTCGCCCGATACGGACTCGTCGTTGGCTATCCGATATCCGAAA
Source organism: Candidatus Thalassarchaeum sp. (assembly GCA_965658085.1). Lineage (GTDB taxonomy): Archaea > Thermoplasmatota > Poseidoniia > Poseidoniales > Thalassarchaeaceae > Thalassarchaeum. The sequence continues at coordinate 33,110 of CBFHQW010000002.1, read as the reverse complement.
GCCCCTGCTATGACTACCCAAGCCGCGGTCTGGAAGTGAATGCCGGGGCTGACAAAGTAAGGCTGTAGAGAGGTGTCGAACATACTGGCGTCCTCCACGACCTCACCGAGGGCAGCCCAGAATACATAGGGGAACAGTGCCAGAATCATCGCATCACTGTGGTCTAACCCTAGACGACGGAGCCATGCTGGTAGGGCGAGTGCGAAGCCACCGAGCACGATAGCGTAGGTCACTGTGTTCACTACGTTGTAACTGGCATCGCCGCTGGACTCGCTAATCACTGGGTCAAGGTAGTACTCGTATAGGAAATCGGTCAGGGGGTTTTCCACACTTAGGAAATTCAGTGCGATGCCACCAAAGACCAGTCCGGCGACAAGAAGCAGGGCTTTGGTGGCCCACTCCTCGTAGTCATACATCTCCTCGAGAGGATTAAACACAGTATTCCGTGAAGCGCGCTACGCTTATGCATGGCGGTGTGAGTCACTCTTCTTCGTAGACAATTTCTTCGTCATCTGCGAGATCCAACATACTGCTGACTTCCTCTTCGTCACCGGGGTCGACCTGTGAGTCCCTGTAACGACGTTCCCTGCGTCTACGTGCCTCTGCCAGCCCCGGGACCAGTGTTTCGAAGGTGGATGACTCATCGGGACTGTGTCCCTCATAGCTCTCAAGCCTGCGTGAACGTAGCCTCTGTCGCTTACGATCTTGCTCGAGTCCGTGTAGGATAGTACTGTGCTCAGAGCCGCGCAGTATCCCTTCGATTGCGGGTGCAGCCAGAGCGAGTCCATCCTCATCTCCGATAACCAGTACAGTAGAGCCATATATCGCCATCTCACAGCGGGAAATCTCCTCTATCAAACTGCGGATACGGCCGTTCCTGCCAATCAGTCTGCTCCTCATCCTACGGGTCTGATTGGGCTGCCTGCCGGCCCACTCACGGATATCGTACATCTTGAGAAATACTTCGTCCCGAATCAACTGCACGGCTCGCTTAGGAGCCAATCCACGACCGATGGCCACTATGACATCGGGCATCTTCATGCGGACGATTGGGTCTGCACCCTCATCACCCCATTCTGCCATCACTTCACCACTCTTCGAGTCAATTTCGAGGGTCGCCCCACAAGCCTCCTCAAGCATACGACGGGTCTCACCGCCCTTGCCTATCAGCACGGCAATGCGGTCCTGAGGGATGCGTGCCAGATACTCCACGACTGCGGCCGACCCGCCGCCCTGTTTTAATCTCCGCCCGAGAGCGAAGGGAGTGAGGGAACTGGGTCGTCGAGCACTCTAGCTAGACTTTCGGCTAGATCTACGTTGTGCCCCTGTCGATTTATCCAATCGACTATCCTAGTCACGTCCCTGATTAGGAACTCCTCTGAACTGGGGTGCTGCCGGGTTACGCTCTGGCCTACATCGATGATCCATGGCTCTCCGTCGAGCCAGAGGATGTTGTATTCGCTGAAGTCGGCGTGTACGAGTTCACATGTCTGCCAGTTAATCGCTACGAACTCGAGCAGGTCCTCGAAGACCTCGTATGGCTTATCGATGGTGATGTCTTTGAGTCGGGGGCTAGCGCCCCTCTCATCGCCGATATATTCCATTACGAGGACATTCTTCAGACTGTCAATCGGTTCCGGAACACGTAGTCCATGCTTGCGCATGCGCTTGAGGTTTCGTAACTCCTTACGCACCCAGATGTTCACCAGTTCGCGGTGCCTGCGTGACAGGCCTGAGAATCTCGGGTCACCGTCGATGTACTTCGCCAGACCCTTGAATACCGCATTGGTTGTGTGGAATATCTTGACGGCCACTGGACCATGATTGGTGGTAGCGTGGAAAACATGCGCCTCCTTGCCTCTGGCTATCGGGTAGTCAATTGTCTCAATTTTCCCCTTCTGCATCAGCTTGTGAACCGCCAGCAGAGTAGAGCGGTCGAAGACCTGATCAAAGACTCGTCTATCGACCCACTCGTATCGTCCCTTACCGAGGACTCCTTGCAGGCCATCTTCAATCTCGTCGAACATTCGCTTGAAGCGCGGCTCGGACATCCAGTCGTGCTTCTTCTCCGCTCTCATCAGGGCGTCGAGTTCTGGGAGGTCGTCCATCTCATCCGACATACTCTCACCCAAAGAACGAATCTATGTCATCCTCAGGAGCTTGGGCCGGAGTGGTTTCGGGTTCGGCATCGATGGTTTCCGGGACCTGTGGTTCGGACTCATTCTCGGGCGACTCCTCCTCGGCCGTAGTCTCGATGTCGATGCCTTCTACTTCCTCAAGATTGGACATACCAAACAAATCCACAATCTCGGGGAGCACTCCCTTCCTAGAGAGGTAGAGAGACTGGGTCTTGGTGTAGCGCATGCAAACATTGGCCTTCTCATCTTGGAAGTCCCAAGGCTGGACCACGATGAGATCGCCCTCGCGGACCCACTGCCGGCGTCGCATCTTACCTGGGATGCGAGCGAGGCGACTATCGCCATCCTCACAGACTGCTCTGACCCTGCGGCCACCGAGAATTTGGTCGGCGATTGCGAACATCTCGTTCACCTTCCTGTTTGGAAGGGGGACGCGGATGCGGTCGCCACCGGATTCTAGCCGAGCTAGAAGCTCTGTGTCGACCTTCTCTTCCCTACGGGCCATGGGGCTGCGTCGAGAGTCCCCTATGTGAAGTTGAGCATACCCAATCAACTACCCATGAAGGAGTCGACTGCGGAGCCTACCATGTCGAGCAGTGAGTTGCTCAACGGGCCAATTCCGAAGAGTAGTGTAAGCATGGCACATGCGATGATGGCCATCCTCAGAGATGAGGAACGCTTGAGGGGATTTTCAGTGACTGGAGACTCAAAGAACATGATCAAGCCGATTCTTAGGTAGTAGAACAATGACAGTGCACTGTTCAGCACGATGGCGACTGCGAGCCAGAACACGGGGTCAACCCCCTGTGCCCAAGAGAGCGCGGTGGCCGCTGATGCAGAGCTGGTGCCAGCTGATACGTTGACTATCCCGTTAATCATCAGCAGTTTGGAGAGAAAACCAGAGAGCGGTGGAACCCCAGCGAGAGAAAGCATGAACACGAACATTGACGCTGCGATTACTGGATCACGTCGACCCAGTCCATGTAGATCTTCCATCTTGTGACCTTTACCTTCTGCCTCAAGCATCGAGAGGACTAGGAAGGCGCCCAACTTGAACAGCACAAGCACGACAAGATGGAACACCACAGCGGTGACTATGAGCGTGGACATGTCTGAGTCGGCCAGTCCAGAGCCAATTGCAGCGAGGGCTGCGAGTATGTATCCTGCGTGGGCTACGCTAGAATAGGCTAGTATCCGCTTCGGGTTATCGCTGGTTAGCGCTGCGAGGTTGCCCCAAGTCATCGTCACCACGGCGACTATTGCCAGTGTGAGAAACCAGAAGGCCTGCCCTGTTGAGGGCATTGTAACCACGAGGAGGAGTCGCATGAGGGCGACAAAGCCCATCGCCTTAGAGGCCGTTGCCAGAACTCCTGCGACCGGAGAAGATGCGCCGGCGTAGGCATCGGGAACGGCCAGATGGAATGGGGCTGCCCCGACCTTGAAGCCAAATGCAACCAGCATCAGGCCGACGCCGATGATCGCCAACGGATCCATTCCTTCCATCGCATCCCATGAGGATGCTAGATCGGTCATGTCGAGACTACCGTTCCACAAATACAGCAGCGACATTCCGTAAATGCCAATCGCTGAGACTACTGAGCCGACGATGAAGTACTTCGTGCCGGCCTCTCCGCCAACTTCAGTCTCTTTGTGGAATGCCACGAGGATGTAGGATGACAGTGATGCGAGCTCGAGACATACAAACAGCATGAACAGGTTAGTTGCCATTGCCATCAGGCTCATCCCGAGCCCCGTGGTAAGCAGTAAGATGTGGAAATCGACCTGTCGTCGATTGTCTATCAGTGCGTTGACCTTGGCATCAGAGTTGGCTATAGAATCAGTGTCGAGTGGTGCCGAAGCCATTGGCCTAGCAGGTAGTCGAGCAGTCGTCGCCAGAGAGGCAAGCAGGAGTGCAGTGGTGAATACAAGAGTGAACATCCTACTGAACTCGTCCACGTACAGTGAGTTGCCTACCTCACCCTCTTCGCTTAGGAATAGCAAGGAAGTCATGAATGCCAGAGCCAGGGTGGCCGTCGTTATCTGATTCGGAAGTTTTGGATTGTTAGTAGTAGCGAATCTGGTGCCACCGAACAGAACCGGAATTCGGATACTCGTCAGTGGGATTCGCATCGTCGCATTCCCGAAATTCGGAACAAGTATCATCGTGAGGATACCACCAAGCATCAGTAACTCGGGTAGGATAAGTTGGGTAGTGGCCGAGTCCATGTCGCTAATCATCGAACTCATGGACTCCACTCCTGTGTCTGCATGGCTTCAATCATAGTATCAATGACGAATCCGGAACTCCAGTTCGACATCATGTCCCAGAAGATGAATGGCATAATACCGAACAGCGCCGTCATCGCTGCGAGAGTCATCATCCCAGCATTCTCGTGCCAGGTCAGGTCACTGGGATCTTCGCCATCCAGAGTTTCCGGGAGGATGCCTTTCTCAGGATCGTTGGACTCGAAGATGGTCCTCTGCATCGAATTCAGGTAGTAGACTGCAGTGACAATCAGAGTTAGTGCGGGCAGTAGAACTAACCATCCATAGGTCATCCAGAATGCAATTAATATGGCGATTTCAGCGACGAATCCGGCTAGGAGAGGGAGTCCAAGACTAGCCATCCAGCCGAGCATCATATGGGCAGCCAACCAGGGGCTGTGGTGCGCAATGCCGCGCATCGATCCGATTTCCAGAGTATGATAGTGGTGCTTGAACGCACCAGCCACAGCGAATAGTAGCGGACTGATTATTCCGTGAGCGAACATCATGAACAGTGCACCAGCGAAACCCAACGGCTGCATAGTGGCAATGCCAAGGAAAATCAAGCCCATGTGGGAGACTGATGAATAGGCAACCATTCGCTTGAGATTGGTCTGTCCCATGCACACCCATGCGCCGTATACGAGGCTGACCATCCCGAGGAAAATCAACAGGGGTACGAACTCTATGGTAGACTCGGGGAATACTGTGACTGAGATTCTCAGGAATCCGTAAGCTCCCATCTTCAGCATCACTCCAGCCAACAACATCGAGCCTGCCGTTGGAGCCTGAACGTGGGCATCAGGCAGCCAGGTATGCACAGGTACGCTAGGCATTTTGGTGGCGAACCCAATTAACAGGAGGAGCCAAACGAAGTGCCTCAGCCCCTCGCTCGGAATCAGATTCTCTTGAGCGGTCATGGCGACGAGGTCGAAGTGATGGCCGGACAGACTTCCCAGACCTGCTATAGCTTCTGTATGGAAGTACATCACGAGAATTCCGATGAGCATGAAGACACTGGCTGTGAATGTGTAGATGAAGAACTTCATCGCTGCATAGCGCCGATCTTCCCCGCCCCATAGTAGAATCAGGAGGAACATTGGAATCAGGGTCAGCTCCCAGAACACGTAGAATACGAACAGGTCGAGAACTACGAATACACCCAGTAGGGCGCCCTCCATCACCAACAGCAGTGGGAAGAAGAGGTGTCCTCGCTTGGCATCCCATTCAACCAGCATCGAGATTGGTATGAGAATGGCAGTCAGCCAGATCATCGGGAAGGAAAGGGCGTCAGCCCCGACCTTCCAAGTAACGCCAATGGAGGGAATGAGGTCAACTGCTTCATTCTGGAGCACGTATCCGCCTTGCGTGATATTAGTCCAGTCGATGCTGCCTACTTGCCCTAGGAACAACATGGTAGTGATAGTAGCTATGGCAAGGGCGACGCCCATGCTGATGTTCCTTGAAACCTGTATTAGCCCCTCTGCAGATGAATTCGGAAGAACTCTCGGGAGTATCATCAAGATTAGCCCCATAGCCAATGGGACGAGTGTGATCACTGACAGAGGGTCGTCTATCAAGCGCTCACCCCCCACACCAGTGCGAATATAGAGAGCATTCCGACCACAGCCATCAGAATGTAGTCACGAGCACTGCCAGTGGTGATTCTTCTGATTTGCAACGAGCCGGCTGAGGAGTTGGACTCAATCTGCTTGATTACACCGTCAATGACGTTCTTGTCGAACCAAGCCGAGAGCCCGGCGAGGGGGGTCGCCGTCTTGGCGAGAGTCATCTCGTAGAGGTCGTCGAAGTATAGTCTCCTCTGGAGTGCCTCAGCGAGTTGGGAATCCGCTAGTTCAGAGACATCTTGCGAACCACACTTGCTTGACAGATTGACTAGCCAAGAGACTAGCGGACTCGCCTTGACACCGTCAATTAGCCTGCCGCCGTGAATTCGTGAGGCCATCACAGGACCGATGACCATGGCGATGAGTATGGTGGTCCAGCCAACCAACCTGAGATTATTGTCTTCGGGTAAGAAGGCGTGTTCTAACGTGTAGAGGATGCCATGGAATGAAAGGTGGTCGTACTCAGGATCGCCTAGATACTCTGTGGCGCCAAAAAGAGCGAGTGCGAAGCCCCCAATCGCGGTAATGATGGAGAGGACAATTAACGGCTCCTTGATCCACGGTGTCGCCTCGTGAACATGTCCGATAACCTCACTCTTCGGTGGGCCAGCGAAGGTCATCAGCCACATCCGAGTCATGTAGAAGCCGGTCATCCCTGCAGTTGCCAACACCAACATAGCCGGGACGAACATCAGTGGCTCCTCTTCTAGACAGGCTTTCCAAGTCTCAGCGATGATGCCTTCCTTGGACCAGAAGCCGCCGATGAGTGGGATACCTATGATGGACATCGATCCGAACATCATAGCCGTGGCAGTGACCGGCATCCTAGCAGCAAGGCCCCCCATAATGCGCATATCCTGCGGGTCGAAATCACCGTGGTCATCACCTTCGTTCGTACTGTACTTCTCACTGAGCTCACGCACGTGATCGTGCGCGTGATGCATCTCGTGGATGACTGAGCCGCTGGCCATGAAGAGCATTCCCTTGGCCATGGCGTGGTTGAACAAATGGAACATCGAAGCCCCGATGACGAAGTAGCCCGCATGATGTTCGCCGATATTGAGGAACAACAGGCCGGCGCCCAATCCAGTGAAGATGTAGGCCAGCTGGCTCATTGTTGAGTATGCGAGAACTTTCTTGATGTCGTTCTGCACGAATGCGATGGCTGCTGCCATGAACGCCGTGATGCCGCCAATCCAGGCTACTATCAGAGCGAAATTTTCGAGCCCAGCGACGCCGCCGACGTGGATATCGACGAAAGGTACCATCCGTACAACGAGGTAAAGTCCGGCGTTCACCATGGTCGCGGCGTGTATGAGAGCGGACACAGGAGTCGGGCCCTCCATGGCGTCAGGTAGCCAGACATGGAGTGGGAACTGGGCTGACTTGCCCACTGCCCCGATGAATAACATCAGCAGAGCCCAAAACAACTCACCTGATTCTACCATCATACCTCCGACCCCGGTTGAGGGATCATCGAAGATTACCGCGAAGTCTAGAGAGCCGTAGATGTCGTAGAGTATCAGGAGGCCGACCACCAGGAACACATCGCCCACACGAGTGGTCAGGAAGGCTTTCTTGGCGGCGTAGGCTGCGCTATCTTTCCAGTAGTAGAAGCCGATGAGAAGGTAGGAGCAAAGCCCCATTATCTCCCAGAAAATAAATAGCCACAGAAAGTTGTCAGCCAACACCATGCCGAACATGCCGATGGCGAATAGAACGAACTCTCCGTAGAAGCGGTGATTGCTGTCTTCGTTAATCGTGTCCGTGTTCATGTAACCAAGGCTGAACCAACATATCAGGAAGCATAGGAAGGTGGCTACGAATAGCAGCATTAGAGTGACCGAGTCTATCCAGACACCGACTCCGATGTCAGCGAAGCCCGTGCTGACTTCCCATTGCGCACCGGTCTGCTCGATTACATCGAAAGTCAGCCACGAGAATGGGTCGACCACTGAATGCGCTTCGAAGTGGGCGGATCCTACGATGTAGTCATAGAGTATCCAAATAGCGATGCTGAGCGAGAGGGCAAGCGATCCGAGAGCGAATATTCCACCCTCCTTGTAGCGGTGCTTCCAAGTCTCGTTACCATTGTACAACTGTCCGAGGACCAGTATAGCGGGGAAGGTCAGCAGAGGCACGACCACGATGAGAAAGGCGGCTTCTACGGACTCCCAGTCCGCCAAGAATTTGAGCAATGGGGCGACTAGTAGGAAGGGTATAATCGGAACAAGGAGTTCCCACTCGTTCTTCGTATCGCTCACTCTCTCACCTCAGTTCCTCAGGATGTTCGCCTCGTCCAAGGAGATTGTCTCCTGGGTACTGTAGAGAGAAAGCAAGATGGCCAGTCCAATCGCCACCTCGGCTGCGGCGATGGCGATGGCGATGGCGGTGAACACCCATCCATCGATATCGCTGTAATGGCTGGCTCCAGCCACGAAGTTTAGGTTGGCAGCGTTCAACATCACCTCAATACACATCAGCACCACGATGGCGTTCTTGCGGGTGAACGCCCCAATCAGACCGATGCTGAACAGGATGACCCCGAGCCCAGCTATCCAACTGGCCTCAATCACTGATCTCCCTCCATATCCCATATCAGATTGACAAGGCGTTCATCACGAACGAGGTATGAGGAGCCAATCATCGCCATCGATAGGAGGGCCCCGAGAACCACGGTGGCCAACCACCACTCGCCGAACAAAGCTACTGCGAAGTCTAGAGTCGAAGGGGCATTCCCCTCTCCACCCCACATCGAGTGAGACATGACCTCAGAGAGTAATACAAGCATGAAAGCAAGGACACCTAACTGAGTGAGTGCGGAAAGACCTCTCATTCAGGCATCCTCCTGTATCTGCTTACGCGTCAGCATGACGCCGAACTGGACCACAAGCATTACCGAGCCTAGGTAGACTAGGATCTGAATGGCCGCCAGCATCTCTGCGCTAGCCATCACGAAGACCCCGGCAACGGCGAAGAATGTCATCATCAGAGAGAGTAGTGAGTGCGCGACGCGCCGAGCGTAGACGCATCCGAGGGCCCCTCCTATGGCGGTCGCAGCCAATATGATGAACACCAATGCCTCAAAGTCGATTGTCATAATCAGGCCTCCGCCCTTGCAGCCTTCCTGTCACGTTTCTTCTGCTCTTTCTTGGCGCGCTTGGCGAGTTCCATGTCTACCCTTTCCTGATGGACTGCAGGAAGAACTCGAGTTCTACTGGCATCCATCCAGAGTTCCTCTCGAGAGAACTCTGCCATACCATCGTACTCATTGGTCATGAAGAAGGACTCGAACGGGCATGCTTCTGCGCACAACCCGCAGAACATGCACCTGCCGATGTCAATCTGTCCTGAGACGATGTCCTGCTCGGCAGGTTTGAGAGTGCTGGAATCGATGGTCTCGATACCTGAGCCGTCAGACCATCGTACAGTCGCCTTGTCGCCTGTCAGTTCAATGACTTCGGCGAAATCGTACTGTTGAGGGGCGTCAGCATGGGCATTTACGAGGTCGAAGCCTGAGGCGATTCCATCGTAGTCTCCCTTCTCTCTTGCGGCATATCCTCCTTCCTGCAGCTCTTCGCCGTAACCGTGGTGGTCATCTCCCTCTTCGGCCAGCTCAAGGACGTTGACCCTGACCTCGGAAGTCATGTGCAGGCAGTCATTGGGACACACTCTGACGCATGCCTTGCAAGCGGTGCAGGTCTCCCAGATGATTCCTATGCGACCGTTGTAGTTGCCTGGGACGAACAGCCACGGCTCTAGGTCCTCCAAACGCTCGTAGGGATACATCACAGTAACTGGTCGCTCGACAAACGGCATGACCTGGCTGGTCTCACGGTCGGGGGCGAAGCTCTGCCCGACACTCGGGTGATTCGAGCCTACTCTGAGCATAGTAGTAGCGTCAACCATGGTCGTAGGCTTCCCGTGGTAGTTATTCTTCAGGATGCTCAACTTGCCAATGAAAGGAACGGTCCTCAGTGCGGTTTTGAGAGTCATCCACATTGGCCTGATGACTAGATTACGGAAATTTGGGGTGGCGTGAGGGTGTCCTGTATTAGCTTTGTAACTCATCTCCTCACCCCCTACTCCCTGTGGCTCCCTGGTGATGCCTTGACCACTGCTTGCGTGCTGTACGGCCTTCGCTGAATCTCAAGTGCTTCCTTGTCTTCATCAATTGCGAGGATAACGAACACCCCTCCTGAGATCAGCGTGACTACCACTGGGACCCAAAGATTCCATGGCTCGCCGGTCCAGAACTGTAGACGTAGAAAGACAGCGATTACGAGATTAAGCATAGAGAGAGGTAGCAGATAACGCCATCCAAACTCGAGAATTTGATCAGTCCTCACTCTGTGGAGAGAAGCGCGAATCCATACGAAGACAGCGAATAGCAGCCACGCTTTGAGAAGAACCCAAATCATGCCTGGTATCAGTGAGAAGACTGTTGTGATGATGCCCCCAACAACTGGAAGACCAGATAGCGTGTGCTGGAACGGTGCTTCCCATCCTCCGAGGAAAAATAGTGCGAACAAGATACATGCCGCGTACGAGCGCATGTACTCGGCTGCGAACATCAGCCCCCAGCGTATGCCTCCATACTCCGTCCACCAGCCCTCTACAAGCTCGGCCTCAGCCTCGGGCATGTCGAATGGAATGCGTTCGACCTCCGCAATCATCGTGACCAGGAAGAGCAGGGCACCGAGTGGCATCAGGAAGATGTTCCAGACGTTACCTTGGTCTTGCCCCATCTGGAAATCGACAATCTCAATGATGTTGAACGAGCCGCTCAGCACTGCGACTCCGAGAACCGTAATCAAGAGAGGTATTTCGTAAGCGGTGAGTTGGGCTGCCGAACGCATACCTCCAATCAGCGTGTACTTGTTGTTTGACGCCCAGCCGGCGAAGAATACACCTAGAGGAGCTATCCCGAATATCGCCATCATGAAGAGTAGTGAGAGTTCCGGATTGGCGGCGTAAATGTGCGGCCCAAACGGGACGAATGCAAACACCATTACCGTGGTCGCTAGGATGATTACCGGGGCAACCTCGAATACTACCTTGTCAGCATTCTTCGGTACAATGTGTTCCTTGGTAGCGAACTTCATGAAATCAGCGAAGGCCTGGAAAAAGCCGGGAAGTAAAAACCAGTATCCATGGTAACTGCGGTTGTTGACTCGCGCAATTGTCTCAAGCTCGTGCGAGTTCCCCCACGTAGAATTGAGTGCTTTCACAGCCCAGCCGATGGGGACACCCATTCCGAACGGTAACTGCTTCCACCACTCACCAGCGGTGACGCCGCTCTCACCTACCCACAGGCTCCTGAGAGTGGTGGTGGCACCGAGCCTGTCCATCAGTCGTCCGATAAATTTCCTCTCAATATATGGGATAGCTAGCATGGTGAGCATCATCGTGGTGAAGACTACTGTACACATGATGGTGGCATGCATGAATGACTCAAGAGCGGGTTGAATGTTAGCGAATCCACTCTGCATGTTGAAAATTGGACCTAGGGTGATTGGTTCCTGCCATGCCCATGTACTTGGAATCGTCACCTGCAAATCGATATCGTTGGAGGGCATGATGTTGTGCACATTATCCATCGACCAACCGGAGAAGGACTCGGACCATCCCGTTACATCCAACCAGTCACTACTCGCCATCAGATCACCTGTCAGTCTCCCCTATGCATGGGTCGAAGGAGCCCATGATGGCCGGTATGTCGGCGACCTTGTAGCCAATCATGCACTTGGCCGCATATGGAATCGTGATGAACATAGGAGACCGTATCGATACTCTGTAAGGCTGCTTTCCACGACCCTCGCCACCACCTGCGATGTAGAACATCGACTCGCCCCTGCTGTCCTCAAAGTGATGTGCACCTGAGGTCCCCTCTGGGGCTCGAGTAGGCGCCTTAGCGAGGATCATTGGATCTTCGGGCTCGTGATAGGTGTCAGCACCTCCAGGCATCTTGTCTAGTGCCTGCAAAACAAGTGATGCGCTAACGCGCATCTCTTCGACTCTGACTCTGTAGCGATCGTAGCAGTCAGCACCCTTAATCGATGAGCGTTCGACCGGTGGTGCCCAGTCGAGTTCACTGTACACAGAGTAGGGATGAGCCCAGCGGATGTCGTAGTTCACCCCACCAGCGCGAAGATTAGGGCCTGAGACTCCATGGTTGATCATCTCCTCTGGCTTGGCGTAGCCAACTCCCTGACTGCGCAGCAAAAACACTGTGCTCTCGTCGAACAGTGCCTCATACTCCTGAATCCTGTTGAGGAACAACTTGAGTTTGGCCCGAGCACGCTGTGCAAAGCCATGAGGTAGGTCACGCTTGACACCACCAACACGAGGGAAGTTGTAGTGCATCCGGGAGCCACCCAACTCCTGTAGAAGATCCATCATCATCTCGCGCTCGCGCAGGCACCAGACCATCACGGAGAGGTTTCCGATATCGGGCCCGTAAGCTCCCAGCCACATCAGGTGGCTGGCGATACGCTGCAACTCTACTGCCACCAAGCGAATGTACTCGGCTCGCTCGGGTACCTCGACCTCAAGGAGGTCTTCGGCAGCGTAGATGTAAGCGTGAGACCACGTGTTGGCGCTAGCGTAGCAGAGTCGGTCACAGTAAGTCGTAATCTGAGTAAAGTCGCGCGCCTCGCAGATTTTCTCCACGCCTCTGTGGATATATCCAAGATCAGGTTCTGTGTCGACAACGGTCTCGCCATCGACCTTTACCTTGAGGGTCCAGAGGCCGTGCGTCATGGGGTGCTGCGGGCCCATTGAAATCCACATCTCCGCCATTTTCTCACCTCACTTGATTTTGCCAACGTCCGCAGGCTTGCGCATGAATCCCTGGGCGTCGTCGTACATTTCTTCGAAGCCGTGATAGCGTAGACGGTGCTGCTTCTGTAGAGGATGGTACCCCTTTGGGGTCTCATGTGGCTGTAGCACCCTTCGCATCCCCTGATGACCATCGAAGTCGATGCCAACGAGGTCCCATGTCTCCTTCTCGTTCCAGTCCGCCCCTATCCAAATGTCTTGAACGGAATCCACCGATGGAGTCATTGTGTCCGGGATAGGAACATGAATCTCAATCTCGAGAGGGATACTGGCCCCCCTGAGCTTCGAGGGATTCACAATAATCGGCCGAACAATGCCGTTCTCAATGGGAGGGTCCCTAACTCCGGTCCTCATTAGATGGTAGACCACCTCCCACTTCCTCTCCTCATCTCCATCGGGCCAGTGGATTCCGGTGACCATGGAGCAGTAATCGACGGCGTGCTCGGAGTAGAGATTCTCGGCGAGGGCTCTCCAACTCCCTGGTAATGCGTTGATGGCCACTACGTGTCGCGGATTAGTGCCACTAGATCGCTCTGCTACCTCGGCATCCACTCCCTCAATTACAGACACTGCAACAGCCAGTGCCTCGGCCGCTGCCTTCTGGAAATCCGATGAGACAATATTACCCATGCTAGAACCTCCTACTCGTCTCCCAAGATTAACGGAGATGTAGATGCCGGAATAGAGTCGTCGGGGGCTGCACCAATTCGGATGATCTTCTGTCGCAGCTTGTCAAAACCATCTATCAGGGCCTCGGGTCTTGGGGGGCATCCGGGTATGTAGACATCTACCGGAATCACGGTATCAACGCCTTCGAGAATGTTGTATGACTGGAAGTAGGGGCCACCGGAGATAGCGCACTCTCCCATGGCTATGCACCACTTCGGCTCTGGCATTTGCTCCCACAGCCTGACAATGGGGTCGGCGAACTTCTTGCTAATCGGACCGTTGACAAGCAGGACATCACACTGCCGGGGACTGGATCTGAAGAAGACTCCGAAGCGTTCAGCATCAAATCGACTAGCTCCCGCCGCAGCCATCTCCAAAGCGCAGCACTTGATACCCAAGTGAAGAGGGAACAAGGACTTGCGTTGGCCCCAGTTGAACATCCTGCCAGCTAGCACTCCGATGATGTCCTTCATCCGACTGGCCTTCAGAGCCTCATCGGTCACGTCGCCCACTACATCAACCAGCATCCTGCTGTTGAAGAGAGAGTAGTTTTGGCCCTCGTCTGACATTCACTCACCTTAGATGTATATTCTTCCTCGCTTGCGGAAGACGTGCCAGACTCCCAGTCCCATTAGCACGATGAACGCAGTTAGGGTAGCTAGGGCACCGAGGATATCTTCGTTCAGCATGCCGTCCTGTATGGCGATGACACCGCCAAATGCTAGGAACATGAAGGCGATGTCGAATACAAGGAAGATGATAGCATACCAATAGTACTGGAAGTGGAAGTTGATGTGGGCGTCTCCCAAAGGCTCAGCGCCGCACTCATAGGTGCTGTCCCTGCGGAGATACAGGCTCTGGTCTGTTTCATAACCTGGAAGGAGCCAAGAGCGCATCTTGGTTGGATCATTGGGCGATTTTCTCGGCATCAGAACTGCTGCTGCAATGAAACTCCCCACAGGGAATCCAATCCCTACAAGCGTCATAACAGCAACAGCGAGATAGGCTTCGGGAACTGAAGTCATGGTAACACCCGACGGTCCCCTTAGGGACCGACGGGTCATTGCACCTGAATTTCGGCAATAAGCCTATCCGGACTCGACTTTGGAGTCGCAACTAGTCCTCAAACTGATTTTCGAGTGCTTCGACTATTCGGCGGTTCTCCGAACGAGAGCGAAAGAACAGTACGATGACCAAAATTGCGCCCAGAACAATAGACCCGTAGACGAGCGCCTGAGCCATTTCCTCAGACAGGCCGATGAAGGTCGATGGCATCTGTGAGGTCACCGTCAAATCGATGGGTTCACCAGCGACTGCAATCCCCTCAGGTTGCACAGTGACAGTGAACATGTAGGTATCATCGTCGAGTAAATCGCTAGGTGGTGTAACACTAACCTGAACCTCTTTTGTCAGTCCAGGTTCAAGTTCAAACTCGTCGAAATCGACATTGACGGCCCAACCCCTAAGAGATTCGCTGGATAGAACTTGGACATCTTCGACAATGTTGCCATGATTAGTGATGTAGAGGGTGAAATAGGCCTTGTCCGGATATTCGGAGGTCTGCTCGTCCTCGCCTTCGAGGGTGAATCTGAGATCGTGGATGGTCCTCACCTCAACCACAATATCGACCGAAGTGCTCTGAGCTGTGTTCCTCTCTGAAGAAGCACTAACCTTGACTACGCCAGAGACTCCGTTTGCAACTCCTTCGAGAACGTCGATATGGACCTCGACGAGTACTCTCTCTCCCATCCCCAGCGTCACTGTCCCATCAATCTCGACGCCTTCAATCGTCATCGTCCTGAGTACTGACGACTCCATGCCGATGACGGTAATCACGGCTTTGTCCCCTCCAGGATAGTCCCCTGTGTTCTCGACCCAGAATGCGGCGGTCATGGAACCACCCGGAGGAAGGGTTGCTTCGATTTGGTCAGGTACCTCACCGGGATTCTGGGGGGAGATGGCCATTGCGTAGTTGAAGTTCGAGACCACCACACTGACAGTGTGCTCGTCCACCACTGAGGTTCCATAGATAGCTATCCGTGCAAGCACGCTGACTGAATCAGCGTCCTCCTCACCCTCAACTAAGATGTCGAGATAGATGGTCTGCTTCTGACTGGGGTCGAGGATAATTTGTGAGATTGTGTTTCCCTGCGAATCGGAGAATGACGACTCCCACATCGGAGAGTTGCATCCTGTGTTATCTCCTGGGTCGCAGGCCTGTAACTTGAAAGTGTCCTGAATGTTTCCCGAGTTGGTCACATCGATGGGAAACTGGATTGTCTGTTCCGTTCGGCCTGTCTGCTGGGTTGAGAGTATCGAAGTGGTGACACTATGACGCGCAGCCACTGACACTGTGAGATCCTTGGTGTCGTAAGGAGTGCTACCTCCGCCACGTCCGACTGTGAAGGTAATGACCGTGTCCTCGGCAGCACTAGCGTCTTCGGGAACGAATATCTCTGCAGTCACTGTCTCTTTGTTATTGCCGGAGTGTGAACTACCAATAGTCACTGAAGTCTGAGAGAATGAAATCTGCCATCCTGGAGGCAGTCCTGTGGCACCGATGGACATGGTCTCCATGCCATTACCTTGATTGGTAATCTGGACCGTGACTGTGTCAGAGCTGCCCGGCTCAACATTGCTGAGTTTGTTCTTGCTTAGGGTCATGGAAGCACCGTGGCTCTGGCCGACGGTGACAGTTAGAATCTGCTCACATCCGATTGAAGTTCCAGCACGTCCCTGAATCTTGATTCCTACTTGTGTCCCAGATTCGATGGAATCATCAGGAGTCACGCTGAAGGTGAAAGTATGGCTATCCTGCGAACCGCCTGGCTCAGAGAGAAGTTTGCTCAGGGGACTGTCGAAGTCTACCCATCCTGCAATATCGTGGTCGGAGTTCTGAGCCTGTGCGTTGGCAGTCACGGTCCACTCCGTGTTCCCAATGTTCTCGACCTCGAACGAGTTGGTGGCCGAATCTCCCGGATCGAGGTTGTGCGAGGTGAACTGCAGATCGGGATCACAATCCTTGCGCTCCGGTATCTTGAGAGTCAGGGTGATGTTGTCCTCGGCTTGGTCGGCCGCATTGGGATCGTTGGTCACAGTGGCTTTGAGGATGAAGCAGTGATCTCCCGCTTCGGTTGAACTGCCGTCAGGCACGTCCACAGTCACTTCGACAGTCTCTTTGTCCTCTGGGTCCAATTGCAGAACCTGAGGGTCTACGGTGGCATCGAGAGTATCAGACTCGCAGTCACTGTCTGAAGTCATTTCCAGTTGAACGTTTGCCTGTTGCTCGCCGTTGTTCTCAACCTCGACATCCCAAACGACGCTGTCGGACTCGGTCTCGTCGCCGTCGTAGGTCTTCAACTGCTCATCTGTAGTCAGCTTCACGGAGTATAGTCCGCCACCATCGCCTGCGG
>CBFHQW010000002.1:0-16147 GCA_965658085.1 Candidatus Thalassarchaeum sp. | reverse complement strand
GTCGTCACTGTGACATCGTCGTTGGCAGGAGATCCTAGTCCACCAGTAGCTTGGGCGTTCACCGTTGTCTCACAGTCGCCATCGGCCTGGTCATTCACGGTGACGGTTAGTTTGACGGTCTCAGACTCACCTTCGTTGACCGAGACTTGGAACGTGTCCAAGGAGGAACTGAATCCATTGCAGTCATTTCCCTGCTGCGTGCTGAGAGAGACTGAGATGTCCTCATCCCCGTCATTGGTCACGATGATGTCGTACTCAGCGTCGTCATCTGTGGTGGCCTCCTGAGCCGTAGGGTTTGCAGAAAGGGACACTGATACCGCTGCTGCTGCTAACGGTGTTACGATTGTGAGCAGTAACATCGCGGTTAGAATGATGGCAGATGAACTGCGCTTCATCGACACCCCGACATAACCGTCCCTCTAAGGACTTCGGGCGACGCGACCCCTTGGGTCGCGGTAAATTCACACTTCGACGAGATCTTCAGAGGGGGTGTCGCAGTGCAGGCAGTTGCCCATGGAGAGGACGTCGCAGCCCTGCACCTGCCCTGCCCTGTGGTATCTAGCACCGCACTCGGAACAGGCCCATGCCGCCTCTAATGTGATGTCCTGACTACAAATCCAGCAGGGAATTCCACTGCTCTCGCCTCCCTCCTTCTCACCCAACCCGAAACTATCGGCTATCTTGCTCAGTGCTTCAGTTTGGATCAGCCTTGAGGAGTCTTCTCCCCTACGGGAGTAAACATAGAGGCCACCACCGACCAGTGCGAGTATCAAAACTGCAATCATTAGTGTCTCCAGAATAGATGTTCCTTGCACCTTAGCAGCCGGAAGTACGTCGATTTCCATGCTGAATGAGAATGCTTCGACATCATTGGCATCGGCCAATTCGACCACGAGAATCCCATCGTCCCCAGAATTAGGAGTGAATCCGACATCAAGGCTCCGGGTCTCTCCGGGTCTCAAGTTAACCACTACTCCATCGAGAATCAGGGGGTTCCAACCATCGGGGCCGGATACTTGGAGAATGTGAGATATCTCCGAGTTGCCGGTGTTCTGTAAATCGATGTACAGTGTAGTCGGATAGCCCTCATGCCCTGTAGGTTGATTGTTCAAAGTCCAACTCACTCTAGCAACAGACTCGACCAGCAGTGATATCGAATCGCTCACCTCGACGCCTTCGCCTTGCATAACTAGTGTGACTATGGGTTCGGATAAGGCCTCGGCTGACAGAGGTATCACTACAGTGCACCACACTGTGGATGAAGCGCCCGCTGAAAGCGTAGAGGGAGCGGAACAACTCGATGACCAATCATCGTCCGGAATCTCGAGATAAGTAGTAGGTCGCCATGTGGTAGAGCCTTGATTGGTAACTGTCCAAGCGAGGTCGAAGCCGGGCTCACCAACTGGGTGAAACCCAACTCCAAGTGGATAGTCTGAGACGGTTCCATCGGGCAGAGCGACCATGTGGAAACTCAGAGAGGGAATTGCTCCTGAGAGGACGTTTAGAGTTCTGTTCCAGTCTACGTAAAAGCCATCATCAGTAGCGAATCTGAGTTCAAAATCCCCACTAACAGCTACTCCGTTGCCCTGTAGCGCCACAGACCAGACACCAGATTCTCCCGCGGGGATGCTGATGGTGTCCAGCCCCCCTGATACAGTCCATCCTCCAGGGATGTTGCGCACATACGGCTGTAGGTCCAGCATCCGATTTCCCAGATTGCTGAAATCCACCTCGATTTCTAGTAGTGCGTCGGGGGAGATGTCGTACTCTACTCCGTCGGATGAAGGTGTCGTACTGATCTCGTCTATCGCCTTGACCACAAGTGAAATGTCCTCGCTCCAAGAGTCGGAGCTGACTCGTGAGTGGATGATTATCGCAGCATCGAATACGGATCCCGCAGGAATCATAGCACCTGGAGGATTGATTGTGATGTCGACTGTTCGTCCAGCGTCCCTAGCCATGGTCCCGGTCGAACCGTGTGAAGATCCAGCGAAGGCGCCAAGCGTGTCGAATCCGAGATGCCAGCCCGCTGGGGATACCAGTTCCACATCATAGGCCTGGGCGCCGTTGCCCTCGTTGAAGACCAAAATCTGCAGTTCTGTGGACTCAAGCGGGCTCACGAGGAACTGCTCCCCTGGCATCACAATTTCAGCTCCAGCCAGCACTGGCACGTCGAAGAATATCACCAGCTCTGAGGTGACGCTGTTCTCAACGTCTGTACCAGTAACCACCATACTGTAGAGTCCAGGAGGAGGAGGTGCGGGATGCACCATAGTCAGACTGACTAATTCAGTTTCGGCTGCCTCGAGATTGAAGGTGTTTGAGGTGAACGACGTGAACCAATCGTATTGCACTCCATCCTGCATCCGAACAGGGTCACTGACCTCTATTGTAGCGTTGGTCTCGAACAGAGCGGTATTCATCAGCGAGAGTTGCCAGGTGGTCGAACTGTCTGTCGCATCACCGAGAGTGACGGTTTCCTGTTCTGAGGACACCCTGACCCCTGGTGCGCTGACAATGACAGTATGAGTTAGGTAATTGTTAGTCTCTGAGACTTCCTCTACTGTATCACTCGGATCTATGTGGAATGTGAACTCCACATCTCCCTCTTGTGTCGGTGTCCAGTTCCACTCGAGTACTGCCGATTCCCCAGGAGACATACTCAACTGATGGGTGCCAAGCAGATTGGTGTCGGCTCGGGCGATGACCGATAGGTCGGCGACCGAACCGGCACCTTGGTTCTGAATGATGACGGAGACATCGACCTCCTCTCCGACTTGAGGGATAGGGGATGAAATCTCAAATGAATTCTGGACAAAGGTTGGATCTGGACTCAAATCATTGACATTGACGCCGCGAACAGCGAGAGCATATGGCTGCCAAGTCCGGCTGCCACCATGCTGGGCGTCGCGCACGCGCACAGTCCACGTTCCTGTGGCTGCGTTGTCGATTAGCACAACTTCGACGTTATTTGTGGAGTCCTTGGTCCCGCCATTGACTGATCGTCCGTTTACGAAGGCGTTGCCCTTGTACGTGATCTGTCCGTTGGGAGATATGACCTCAAGGTCGAGGTCGTTCCTAAGTTGAGTTGAAGAAGAAGATGAGCCGGGGTAGTCAGACCAAGTCAGTACCACCTTCATCGGCTCGCCCGCACGGGTGATATCGAAGGAGTACTCGCTCGTCTGTCCACTAGAGAGTCGAGAGCGGTCGTCGACGAAGATACCAACATCGCTGTCTGGAATCAGCGACTCGACGAGATTCAGTCGGCCCCACCCCTCATCGTTGTTGGGTATATCCCGAGTACCCATATCCTGAGCACCGAGTATCAGAAGTCCCTTGATTAGGGCGCCTTGTGGCGCCTGCCTACCAATCACCTCCATCAGGTACTCTCTGACTAGGACAGACGCTCCGGCAGCAGCTGGGGTAGACATCGAGGTGCCACTATACTCGAGGTACCAGTTGTTACTCCATGAACCCTGAGCACTGTCTGCCTCCTGCGATTTGCACGACCTGACGTAGTCCCCAGGGGCGACTAGGTCTGGTTTGATTCTCCCATCATCAGTCGGACCACGGCTGCTCCAGTAGTACATCTCATCAGGAGCACCGCTGTAACGATTCTTGTGTCCGCCGACGGTGATTACGTTCTTTGCAGTCCCAGGTGGTGAGACTCCTTCGTTCCTCTCGTTACCGGCAGCGAACAGCACGGTCATACCCTGATAAGACCAGTATTGATCCCATGTCGAGGTGCGGGAGTCCGCATCTTCTGATTGGGTCGAATAGCTGCCGCCTCCACTGCCAGCACCCCAGCTGTTTGTGTGCAATCGGGCACCGTTATTGTAAGCAGAATTCAACATACTATTGATGCCGTAACTGTACAACTGTCCAGTATCGTCGTCCTCCATAGCCTGGAAGTAAACTTGGGCCTCGGGTGCTATTCCCTGGTAGGTGCCACTGCTGCGAAATCCGTCACCCAACACTGTGCAAGCAACATGAGTGCCGTGCCCGTCTGAGAGATCTGCTGTCGATGAATCTCCAGGGGTGACCGAAGTCAGGCCGGCGATTCGTCCTGTGAAGTCTCCGTGGTCGTCGTCGAGGCCGGAATCACCCACAGCAATCTTCTGCCCGCTGCCATTCAATCCAGTGATGAAGGTGGTCTCAACTGAGTTGATTCCCATGTGGACCCTAGCTTGGTCGTTATGCAGAACTAGAATGGGCATAGGGGCGACATAAGCGACAGAAGAATGTCTGGCTAAATCAGCCACTTCACTAGGTGATATCATACCCCACATTCTACCCTCCTCTGGTGACCACGCCTCCTCCATCCAGAGTGATGCGGCGATGTTCAAAGAATCCTCGAAACCCATACCTGGTCGGTCTTGTCGGACTAGGTCCGAATTCTTCCAACCAAGTACTTCGACGAGGAGTGTTTGGTCCCCGTTAGCCATTCTCAAATCTGGGTGAACCAGAAGGCCGGCTGGGACTTCGTGTACGGCTTCAACCTCTTTGATTTGAGAAAGTGCAGAGATACTTTCGGGTGTAGCCTGCACTAGGAATCCAGAGGGAGGAATGGTAGACCTGACTTCAACATCAGCTGCTTCAAGCAGGGCCTGCCTCGCCTCCCAGAGGCCAACTTCGCCATCGATGAGGACTATTGCGAGGTCGTCTCGTGGATTAGCCAACTCGACGCTCATCTGAACTGACGGGAGTAATCCGGCTTGAGTGTAGACGCCAATGGTGGAGTCGGCTCTTGTCGCCCGGAAATCTTCGAAACCAGAGTAGATTTGTGGGGCACCGAGGTCTTGAATGCTGTTTGGGTCAGGAGAAATTTCCACTTTCTCGACCACGCGATCCAAGGATTCCACAGCGGTATCTCCCTCAGTAGGTGACTGATCGAGAATAGGGGCGTAGGACAACAGAAGAATTGTCATCATCAGTGTCACTAAGCGCTTTGTCATCGGCTATCGCCTCGTCCTCCTCAATTTGAGCGTATGGGTTCTACGAACCCATGAAAAGTCATGATTGGACACTACAGGAATCGGTACTGTGACTTGTCGGTGAATATCTCCATTGTCCACTCTCCCACATTGTGAGTCCACCTCTCACTCCTCTGGCCGGCGTAGGAGTCGTAGTAGAGCAGAATTTCGATGGTGTAATTCTCCCACACTGAGGCGCCGTCAACCAGTAGTTCCATGTCGTCCCCTGAAACCGACGAGTGAGCCGGTAGGTTGTCCCTGAGAAATGATGATCGAGAAATCTCTATTCCTTCTGAGTCGATGAATCTAACCTGCAGATCGATGTCTTCGATGGTACGGCTGCCATCGTTGTCGAGTTCGACCAGAACTACGTGGCCAGGGCCCCCTTGTCTATACACCACGTCTACACTTACACGGTCGTATGGAACAATCCAGGTCAATACAAACAGGCTCGCAACGAGCAGAAGCATGACTGCCACAGAGGCGAAAATCACTCGAGTCGGTGAGATGTGTCTCCTAGCTTCCTCCTCGATTCGCTCTAACACCTCGTGGGCAATCTGGGTGTCAGCCTCCTCGTCCTCACTCCTTAGCTTCTCTAGCAGTCCCATTTCAATCACCTCCTATGAACGTCGCAAGTATCGTAAGAATCGCAGAGGAGAATGGCTCTACGACCATCACATGCTTGGTCGAGCCGCTCATTCCTGGAACCATGTTGAGCAATGAGAGATCAGAGGCTATTCCATTGACTCCCAGAGTTGTACCGGTTGGAATACCATCGGTAATCTGAGCGTCGAGGAGGACGCCTCTGAGATCGAATTCATTGCCCTCAATGTCGGCTGAGGCACGGGCCGAGACGATGATTCTCTCACCCTGAACGTCATCAATCTCGATGATGCTGTACGGACCCACTAGCTCCCTGATGTTGACCGTGGCTCGCTGTAGGTTCTCACCCAACGCCTCCATCTCCTCGAGAACCAATGGAGGTGTGATTGGAACGTTGCTCATCCTGATGTACAGACGTTCGACCCCAACGCCACCTGATCTGATGGAGAGCCCAAATGTCTTGGTGGTACTAATCGACATGAAATCGGTCATTCCCTCGGCCAGTAGGATTGTATCTCCTCTCTTGTTTATCGCCCTACCAAAGACCTCTATGTACAATGACATGCCCTCTTCGGAAGCCCTGAAGTCAAGCGTCGGGGTCCCTTGGAAAGCCAGATTTTGAGTTATGTCGAACTCAAGCGAGGGGGCTGTCGTCAGGTTAATCCAGCCGGGAACGTCGGTCAGGAATATCGTTGCAGGCCACCATGCTGAATCCAACCACTGCATCTGCTGCATCATGATGGAACCGACTGAGGAGCCGTCGCGTCTGTACTGTTCGGGAACGGTCATGTCAATGGAAATCGCCGTGCCTATGCTAGCTTGCAGATCAACCGTCTCTGGTATATCCTGAATCATCACCTCGGTCCTGCTTCCTGCCTCTCTGTTGATTAGAAGGACGTGGACCCAATCCAACCTCTCGGAGAGAACATAGTGGGTCGAGGTTGTGACCTCGGTTATTTCACCGACCGATTTGATTTCAAATACCGCATCGAGTCCGAGATTAGTAGGTGCTCCGACCGTCAGACCCTGAAGGGTCAGCAGCAAGTCTTGACCATTGATTCCGTAGATCTGGACCATGAGTTCGCTATGTGCCGGCACCCAGCCTTCAAGGCCCACACTGATGCCCCAGTTCTGGCCATTGACCTTGTTCTGCCTAGTAATCGAGAAGTCAATTAATGGAGGAAGTTCAGGCAGCCATATCCTCAAGTGGAAGCCCTCGGCGATTCCTGAGGGAGATGCCTGAAAGGCGACTCCATGGACCCAAGTGGGTATCTTGAGAGAGCCGTCGCCATGCACAGCCTCCACGGTCAGGTCGAATGTTGAGTCGGCCTCCAACTGGAGGCCGAAGGAGAAGTCCTCTTCGGACTCCGAGCTGGTCGAAATGTCTGAGGTGATGCCTGATAGAACGCTGTTTACCGACCTGCCAAGGTCAGCGAAACCGCTGATGAAGAAAGCTACTCCAGAGAGGCCATTTGAGGTATTGAATTCAGGCACATTGAGACTGGCTCCTGAGTCGGATCCTGTCGGTATCTGGATTCTGACAGTTGATGGTAGTGGGTCAATTGAGGCCATCACTGAGAGTGAGTCACCCCCCACAGTCGGAGCATGGTCGACGTTGATATTCAGGGCTCGGTCTCCCGACGCCGATATCTGAGCGGTTCCCCTGCCGGCAGGACCCGAGGCACCCTCCTCAGCTGGCTCCGTCCAACTGACTTCGCTGAGCCCGGTCAACCTAGTTGAGATAGTAGAAGTTCCAGTTATCTGATCATGATGGAAGAGGAAGTGGTCACCCGTCAATCTGACAGGGTCAGTTGAATTGCTAATCTGCGCCTCAATCGATGAGATAGGAGTGGAGGATGACCATCCAGTGACGAAGCCTGATGTGGTGCTGAATGAGTCGGGCACACCGGTAATGGTAGCCGCCTGACGCTGTGTTCCGTCCATACCCGCGTAGGTAATCGACTCTATACCGGACGAAGCGAGGTATTCCATTCCGCTTGCTGATACTTGTATGGAAAGGTTGTCAGGGATGTCACTGAGTGTCAGAGCCTCAAAGGAGGCTCCTTCGAGAGTTTTTGAATGATAATCAATGTAGGTGAATGAGAAGCTATCATCAGATTCGGTGCGTAGTATCACGACCTGTTCGTCCAGCTCGTTGTCGTCGATTAGGGAGAATGCAATGAGGCCACTGAACCCAATGCTGGCCGCTACTGGCGCTAGGGGTTCGATTGGTCCGTTCCTGCCTTGAACTAAACCAAGTCCCCTGTCTTTTGCCAGCATCAGATGATCGCCTGAGTCAGTTGGATGGTCACTCGAACCTATCTGAATTGAAAGGCTGGTTAACGGCATGTCAGATCTGGTGACTAGCCAGTTGTCTGTGAGAAGTAGGTGGACTGTCCTGCCCGCGAGTCCACTGGTCCCATCAATACCACCGCTGATTACATCCACCACGGCTGAAGGGACGTCATTCAGGACGGTTCCTATGTCCAAGAACAAATCGACTATGTTGATTAGGACATTATCCACAATCTTCGATACGAAGTCGAGGCTGTCCTCCGAGTCAAGTCCGCTATCACTTGAGCTACCGCTGCTAAGCTCGAAAGATCCGTAGAGGACCAGTGCCGTCGGCAGGTCTTTCGCTCTGATGTGTATCTTTCTGTGGTCTTCTGCAGCACCCTCTCTGATGAACCACGAGTCATAGTTGAGTTCCTCTACTGATTGCACCGACCGTATGAGAATCAGGGTCTTGGGAGGGTTTGCTGGATTTACCGGTAGGGTGGGGTCGTCGACATTCTCACTGTTATCTCTGGAGAAGTTCTTGATTCCGATGATAAAGCCAAGCCTCTGTGGGAGTTCACCTGGGAGTTGGGAACGCGAGCCGTCAGAGCCAAGCATACGGAAAACGCGCTCTATCTCTCCTTCCGACAAGGACCCTTTCGGTAATCCTCTCAGCCATCCTACGGAGTCGGTCACATTGCCTCTACCCCCATCGCTGGATTCCTCAGGAGGGAGTTCCGACCTGTTCTCGTGGAAGTGGATATGTAAGTCGGTTCTCTCGTCTGCCCAATACTCGATTGTGGTCAGTCCCCTCTCACCGTCGACGATGCTGTTCTCGGGCAGAACGCTATCTGTCCTAATGACTACGTCAGCCTCCTCGGGAATGACCACGGCTTGCTTGTTGGGGTGGAATGAGAGCTCTATGTATGCCAGTTCCCAGAGGTCTCTATCACCACTTTCGTCGGGTGGAGAGAAGTGCAAGTATCCGAAGCCCGCCGAGACTCCACAATTCAGCTCCGTGTAAGTAGCGAAGAGCATCTCGTCAGGAGAATACCGGTCCGGGCAGTCACGTCCACCAGGGTTCCTGAACTCGATCGCGTATGGTGCGGCAATCGCAGCGAATGTGATTCCGGTCTCATCCGCTCCTTGATTGATGAGTCCTAACGTGAGTGCCTGTATGAGAGTGAATACTAGATCGGAACTGGCTCCAGAGATGTCGAAGTAGAATCTCTCTATTCCTACTCGGAGAGTGAAGTCATCAGGTTGGGCGGTGAATCTCGAGTCGACAACCCAAATGTAGGTTTCACCCTCTCCGAGGGCCAGTATGGAGTCCTGACCAGAATATGCAAATGCCTTGATTAGTGATACTTGCAGCGAGTCCATCATATTCCAGTCTAGATCATTCTGACTGGAGTCGAGTACCTTGACTGAGTACGAAATGCCGGGCTCAATCCAAAGCACTCCCCCCTCCACTCCCCATCCACCGAGGAACTCCCAGGCAATTTTCAGTCCGACTTCGATGTCATCATCCCCGTCGTTGTCGATGTCAATCTCGTGCAGAAGAGGTTCGGAGTTGATGTCAAATAGAGACAGTAGATTGGCTGAGAATGTCACCACCTCAAAGTTCTGGATTGTGTTCCCATCGAGGTCGATGTACTCTGTCCAAATCACATAGTCGGTCAGATTTATCAGAGTCTGCCAGATGTTATCGACTTGGCCGGGAGAACTGCTACTGGGGTCCAAAAGCAGGTTGTAGGGACCAGGATGCTGTGGTTGTGGAGGAGTAGTCGTCACCATACTCGCTCCATCTATTGACCCGTCCACATTGGAGAGAGGATCGGATGGCCCAGTAGGCACTACCGAGTTACCTATTCCTTCGATGATTGGTTGGGCCAGCTGCGCTACGGAGTTACTGTCCAACATCTCTTGGCGCTCCTCTAGTACTTCGGACAGTTGGTCAAGTATCTCGAAGTCCTGAGATTCTATTCTCGCCTCGGCGCTCACCGCAGAGAAGGGCGAAAGGATAGGGAGCAAGAACAGCAGAGCCATCAGCAGGGTATGCGAATTGTTCGTCCTCGGCGCCCTACAGACCAACCGGACACCAGTGTTACCCATGCTCGCACCTCCTAGAGGTGCGCTATAGGGTATTGCCCTACAGGAACTGGCTTTGCATCTAATAACCGAGGTTGTAGACGAATCACCCTAGGCTAATCGATTCAATCGAGCCGCAATGAGGACAAGCTGTCCTAGCGGCGTCGAGTCCGGGAGGAAGTTCAACCTCGAACTTCTTGTCACACGAAGAGCAATTCTGGCGAACTTTTCGATCCGGCTCCGACTCAATTTCTTTAGGTTGGAAGACCTCATTTTCGTCCTCTCCGGGAGACCAGTTTGACACGGTTTCCTCAGTCTGAGTCTCATGTGAGTAATCGATATCTTCTCTCTCGACAGAGTCATCTTCGTCAAACTCTGATAGGATTTCTTTGGCAGGACTTGGGCCTGAGGCATCCTCTTCTTCGGATGACCGTAGCAGAGCTGCGATATCGGGATCCAGTTCCTCTCCCTCAGACTCACCCATTGCAGTGGAGATATCTTGGGTCGAACCTGACATCCCGCTTGAGAAGTCATTGAAGACCTGTTGAGCAGGCTGCTCAATCTGCATGGTGGGCTCTGCTCCACCCCACATGGCCTTCTGCTCCTCGACTGAGGGGGCTGCGGATACAGGCTGCTCAGGCTCATCATCTTCGGCAATCATCGCTGCGAGTCTACGATTAGACATGAATCGCCAAGTCAACAGAGCAATCAGAATTACCACTATGAGAGCAGCTGCGGCCATGAGTCCCAACTGCATCAAATCCAATCCATCATCCTCGTTACCGCTGAGCACATTGACCAGTACCTCAAACTCGGAAACCAGCCCGGCGTCGTTCTCAATCTGACAGACTACAATCATAGGACCGGAGGCATCGTAACTCCACAGCACCGAGTCTCCAAAGCCGTCGTTGTCGTTCCTTGGGTCGCCGTCAGAATCGGAGTCTACATTGCTGTTGAAATCCCACGAGAATAATAGGTTGTTCGATTCGGAATCGCTGACGTTGGCCTCAAAGCGGAAGGTCTGGCCTATCTGCAGATTCACCTCCTCTTGGTGTGTTCCGATGACTGGCGGAGTGGAGTCGTACAGACTGATAGTTGCGGTGTCTTCGGAAACCATGCCCGAATTGTCAGTGGCCTTCAGGGTGATGGTGTGGAGTCCGGCGGAGTAACTGGAGTTGAACAGGTGGTTGAACACGGTTGCTCCTTCGTCGCTGCCCGAATTGGTCCGTATCAGAACATCATCGACGAGCCATTCGATTGTGGCGATGCCCCAATTATCACTCACCTGCCCACTGAGTACCACGTCGTCCCCATATGTGCGTTCCAATATCGCAGAGGCTCCAATGCTTACTTCGGGCTCGGAAATGTCCGCGACCTCGATTGACTGATACGAGCTGGCGCTACGTGCGTCAATCGCCACTACAGTAAGTCTGATAGTGACATTGGTGGGGTCTGACCAACTGACACTCACAGACGACCCTACAGTGTCATCTGTTCCGTCTCCGTTGGTGTCCCAATGGAAACCGGACTCAGGAATCTGGCCGGAGTTGTTCGGAGTCTGCGTAGCGTCCAGAGTGACGATGTCGCCGACGTTGATTATCTCAAGAGAGACGTCTCCGCTGATTACTGGTTCCAGTACCGGGGTCAGAGTGAGTGTAACCGTGACTGCGGTATCCTCGGTTCCAGCACCTCCTCCAGCAGGACCTGCTCTATTATCAACCACCAGATAGAGATCTTCTCCCTCGTAAGTCTCGGTAGCCATCCAGACCATGTCACGTTCCTGAGTGATGAGTAGCATGTCAGTACCTTCGACGCGTGCGGCTGCGGTGCCGCCCTGCTCATACAGAGCCACCTGCGAGGAAGTCATTAGGAATACATCGGGAGCTCCCTCCATGGTGTTGGCCTCCATCCTGACTTGAGTGCCAGCGTCTACTATGAACGGGCCATGCAGTACCGAGTGCTCGCCGGGGTCGAGTCTAACGATGGTGTCAGCGAGGGTGAACGTTCCAGGAGTGATCATTTCCGAGTCGAGGGCGATTGACGCTATCGAACCTCCCTGAGCGCCACCTCCTCCATCCTGAGGGTGGACTAGATTGTCGAGGACGAGGTACCATCGGGTCATCTCCCTATCGTCAGGGACAGTCCAGTGCCAAGAACCGGTTCCGTTGAATTCCTCGAATACCGAGTTCCTCTCCCAAATCGAATCGCTGCGGTAGGACTGCTCATTCTGGTAAACCGAAATCGAGTTGACCGAGAACATGAGGATATCTATTTCAGAATCAGTGGTCAAATCGAAGGAGATAATTTCGCCGGGCTCCAACTCCCCCAAATCGACCCTTACACATGACTGATCATCGAGATCCCAACTTGCCGGCATCATTGACTGGTCGGCGTTGACGCATGAGATGACACCTTTCTCTCCTGCCTGAACCAGAGGTGCTGAACTGACCAGCAGTAGGGCGATTAGTAGGGTGGCGGACGCTCGGCGCACGCAGAACGGTTCGCCCTCTGCTTTTGAATCGTATCGCAGTCGCGTTCATTCTATGCTCAAGCGATTAGAGTGGGTTTTGAGCCCCTGAACGAGGAAAGAGGCTTCACGAGTTACGTGGAATGGGAGTGGATGGGAACCATCGGAGAAGCACAACATCGCCTATCGATCTGACCCAGTTCCAGGGAATCGCGACATGAATTCGGCCCTCAACCAAATCAGCGGGAGGGTCGGCTACGAAGATGTGCGTGCAGGTCCAACCGTCTGTATCGATGACTGTGTCGTGGACTGTTCCGAGCAGCCTTCCGCTAGGCATGATGACGGGGAGCCCGCGAATTTCGGACACCTGACGGTCTGCCATTGGCTGCTGCCGAGAATGAACAGGCATCAATCTGACGGCCGAAGGGGGCTCACTTGCCGCGGTTTTTGTTGGCCTTCAGGCTTGGCCGCAATTTCTCGGCTCCCTTACCCTTGTTGCGCAGACCTCGCCCACGCTTGCCGGCGCTGGTCTTTCCACGATACGCACGACCGCGGTGGCTGTTGCCGCTGGATACCCATCCGAGCTGCTTGTCGGCCTTAATCACAGGATGTGCAGGATCCAGCATGATGACTTCGAAGAACTTGTTCTTCCCGTCTTCACCTACCCAATACGAGTTGAGTACCTCGAGGTTAGGGTAGCGCCTGTTGACTCGCTCCTCTGCCATCCGCTGAATCGACTTGCCCATTGTGATTTTCTTGATACCGGCCTTGGAAGGTTTGCGCTTCATGTGGACCTTGCTCTTGCGCAGTCCCCCTCGGCGCACGCGGGTCCTAACAACAACTACTCCCTGCTTAGCTTTGTAGCCGACTCGTCGGGCCGCGTCGATGCGGGTTGGTTTCTCGATTCTCTGGAACACAGGCTCTCGCCTCCAGCCCGCCATGCGGTCGCGCCGGTACCTAGGCGGTAGTGATGCCTTAGGGGTCTTCCAGAGTGACCTAACATACTGTTGAACACCCATTGTCAGACCTCGTTGCGGCCTGCCGACCAAACCCCCCTTTATCAGTCTGCCCACATTGCTCCAAGAGTGCCTGAAGGAATTATTGGTCCGCGCTCCCGGACTTGAACCGGGGACCCCCTGATGGCTGCCTACAACCATGTGTTTCCAGTCTACAGTCAGGTGCTCTAGCCAACTGAGCTAAGCGCGGTCATGCCAGTGGAGCGCCCTCCTGCTTATCTCGCTTTCCGGAGAGACTCCGATAATCGGCTCGGTCGGCCCATCACATCCCTCAACGGTTAAGAAGGCTGAGAAACGCACTTCGTGAAGTAGGCAGCAATGCTAGGGATGCACTGGGGTAGGATGGATGGTTGAGGCGCCGGCATCAGTAATTGATCAGATACCCGACGGTAGGATTCCAACAGCGCTGACAGATAGGGAGCTCGAATCGTACGGGCCCCCAGACCCGCGCATCCTAGTCTGTGGTTGTGGAGGCTCTGGCAATAACACGATGAATCGGATTACTCACATCGGTGTTGAGGGAGCTGTCACCGTAGCAATCAACACCGACAAGCAGCACCTTGACCACACAAGAGCGATGCAGAAGTTACTGGTTGGCAGGCACATCACCCGCGGACTGGGTGCCGGAGGGGACCCAGTCACTGGACGACGCTGCGCGGAGGCCGGAAGGGACGTCATCACCAAGATTGTTGGTGGGGCTGACCTAGTGTTTGTCACCGCCGGATTAGGTGGAGGCACTGGAACCGGGATTGCTCCAATCGTGGCAGAGGAGGCCAAGCGCTCAGGAGCTCTAGTTGTGGCCGTCGTAACAACTCCATTCTCAGTCGAGCGCAGACAGCGAATGCAGAGAGCATTGGAAGGACTCGAATTGCTCAGGAAGGCGGCCGACGCAGTTCTGGTGCTGGATAACAACAGACTTCTTCACTTCGTCCCAAACCTGCCACTCGACGAAGCCTTCAGCATCATGGACCAGCTCATCGCAGAGATAGTCAAGGGAGTAGTCGAGACCATCACCCTGCCGAGCCTAATCAACCTCGACTTTGCAGACGTCCGAGCCATCATGAAGGGCGGGGGCGTGACGATGATGCTCTATGGAGAGAGTGACCAAGGGCCAGAAGAGGTAGTTCACGAGTCCCTCAACCATCCGCTTCTCGACATTGAGATAGACGGGGCGACGGGTGCCCTCATCCACGTTACAGGTGGTCCGTACATGACGCTGGAGCAAGCTAACCAGGTCTGTGATCTGATGACGGCAAGACTCTCTCCAGATGCAAACGTCATATTCGGAGCCAGACAAGATCCGGCCTTCGGAGACACCATCAAAGTGATGTCAATCATCACCGGAGTTGCCAACAGCCGGCTCGAGGCTGAGATGATGAGCGCAGATATGCTCGGAGAGGCCCTCAATATCTCAAGAAAGACGCGCAGTACCCCAGAAGGCGGATTTCATCGATTCGATTAAGGGTGAACCAGAACGGAGTAAGTCTCAAACAGGGGAGATTGGGGGCGAAACCATGCAGACACAGCGTGCTGCACACGCATTCGGACTCGCATTACTGATTGCCCTGTCTACCGTGGCCGCGCCCGCGAGCGCGCAGGATGTGACTCAGGATCCCAAGCAACCCTCCGTCGACAACCCCCATATGCACTTCTGGGGAGACAGTGGTCTCAACAACTGTTGGACTCACTTCGACGGTAACGACTCATCGGGTTCAGCCAATGAGGGATTTGGAGAGAGCGAAGTAACTAATGGTAAGCACGAAGTTGAATTCTCGTGTAAGATACAGGAGAACTTCAAGCAGGACATGTATCTCAATCCAAACGGAACCATAGAGTTTGATTTCGCTGTCGAGGTCTATGCTCCGGGACAGTGTGCTAATGATTGTGAAGATCTGAATGTCACACTCTACAAAGGTAGTATGGAAGTAGCTCGACAACAGTATTCAGGCATAGATACTGGTGATCCTGAAACTCGGAACTGGAAAATCGACGTTAATGAGAATATGACCAGATGGAATAAATCGGTTGATGAGCCAATAGTTACCTTCAGGTGGGTTGGCTATGCAGATTCAGGATTCCAATGTCTTGTTTTCCTTTGCGATTCTTACTTCAAGTTCTTTTACTCAAATAATGAAGATAACTACACCGTCGAAATGAACTTTCCAGTGGTCAACCAGTCTATACCAGGAGAAGGTGGTGGTGGTGGAGACGGAATCGGTGGTGCAGTCTCGGACGCTCTGCCTGGCTTCGGCCTAGTAGCTGGCATAGGCGCACTTGCATTGGCCGCAGTCGGTGCCAGCAGATTCTCTCGAGAAGAGTAATCACAAATCGCCAACTTCGACATCTGACTCTTCGCCGCTTTCGAGATCTTTGATTCTCACATTGCCTGCTGCCCACTCTTCGGGCATCACCATCACGAGTCTTTGTGCCCCAGTTCTCTCGGCATGACGGAAGGCCCACTTCATGCGCTTGTCTTCGAGTACGAGGTCGACCGAGCGGCCACTTGCTCTGAGTTTGGAAGCCACAGACATCGCTGCCGAACGCAAATCTTCGCTGATTGCGATAACGATATCCTCGTTACCCGAAGGTAAGTTGGGTACGAGTCCCTTGTCCATCAGCAGTTCCATGATTACCATGTCACCGAAACCGAAACCGGTCGCTGGCATATCTTTGCCACCTAGACTCGACAGGAGTCTATCGTAACGGCCACCCCCACAAAT
>CBFHQW010000001.1:0-50423 GCA_965658085.1 Candidatus Thalassarchaeum sp. | reverse complement strand
ATCTCTTTCGCCTACTGGACATATAGTGAGGCTTTTCGCCCAGATTGCAATGATAGGATTGGGACTATGGATAGGTGGATGGTTTTCGAATCGAAGCAGTGTCGAAACGTAGAGTAGTGAATGAGCCGCCCCTCAGTCAATCGGTTACTTGTAGGGGGGGCTCTCGCGGAGAGGTGTGGCCAGAGAGCTGATTCGCCTTGAAGAAGTTCACAGGGCCTTTGGTCCACTGACAGTTCTAGAGGGAGTAAATTTACGCATTGACGAAGGTAATCGTATTGGCGTAATAGGGCACAATGGATCTGGAAAAACTACACTCCTCAGAACTATCAGTAACCAAGATCAAGATCTTGGAGACATTTCATTCGCCCCGGCATTGAGGCTCGCCTTTCTAACACAAATTAGAGACATAGACGACGGTGCGACTCTCAGGCAGGAGCTCAATCGCAGAGGAAGGCAGTTTCTAGAACTAGAAGAAGAAATCTCTGAACTCGAAGAAAAAATGGGGAAACCATCGTTCTATGATGGCGACTGGCAACCAGACATGGAAAGATATCAGGAGTTACAGAGTTTGATGGCTCGATCCGGTGGGGGCGACGTCGCCGGGCATGCTCAGGAGATTCTCAAGGCACTGAATCTAGATCAAAACTCGATGGAGGTGCCACTAAAATCTCTCTCTGGTGGTGAGCGTGCAAAAGTTGCTCTTGCCAGACAACTGGTCGGTCTAAGTCAAATTGATGTTTTCTTCCTTGATGAGCCAACGAATCACCTTGACTTCAATACTCTAGAGTGGCTTGAGAGGTTCCTAAACAGATTTGAGGGTGCACTGATGATAGTTAGCCATGACAGGTATTTCCTCGATAGGGTCTGCAATAACATCGTCGAGATTCAGGATTCTCATCTTCGTGCCTATCCAGGAAACTACACGTCGTTTCTGAAACAGAAGGAAATCTTCCTACGGACATTGAATGATCGAATCGTAAAGACACAGAAGGAAATTAAGCGTCTTAAAGGAGCTATGCAATCGATGAAGAGAGCTAACAAGTTCGACAAGTCAGTATCTCAGAAACATTTCATGATTGCACGTTCCCAAAGAGAGTTAAAATGGCTAAAATCTTTGAAGCCGAAGCAGCGTCAGAGTCTAAATTTCAATCTCCAATCTGCAGAGAAGAGTAGTCTGGAGGTATTGGAGTTCCGTGATGCGAACTTATCCTTTGAGTCTCTTTCAAAACCAATAATTCAGGATTTGGGAGTAAGTGTCCGCAGGGGTCAAAAGATAGGCGTAATAGGTCCAAATGGAGTAGGCAAGACCACTCTCCTTAGACTCATAACAGGTGAGTTAACTCTTGATTCAGGGAAAATAGAAATCAGTCCCGGGGTGCAAATCGGGTACTTCCATCAAGACCATAGATCCTTGAATTTTGAACTCACTCCAATCGAAGAGGTTCAGAAATTGAAACCTAGAATGGAGTATGGTGAATTGCGGGCACTTCTTGGGCAGTTTCAATTCACAAAGGAAATGGTCACAACTCCACTTAGCAAACTTAGTGGTGGTGAAAGGGCCAGAGTGGCTCTACTTAGGCTCCTGCTTGAGGAAAATAATATGCTTTTGCTCGATGAACCCACAAACCACTTGGACACAGATGCAAAGGAGGCTCTCGAGATTGCTTTGAATGAGTTTGATGGAGGTATTATCGCGGTAAGTCATGACCGATTTTTCCTAGATAAAGTGTGTGACACAATTTGGGATTTACAAGGAGATGGAAACCTAATTGTCTGGCCTGGAAACTACTCTGCTTACAAGAATAGAGTTGTAGGTAGGGAATGATTCAATCCCTATCTAGCCACAGCGATAGCCCGAGATACAGCACTGGATAAGACATCGAAGCGAACACCAGCAGCCGCGGAGCGTCCGGGTATAGTGTGGCAATGAGTAGTAGTGATGCTATCCAAACAATGCCGCCACCGATGAAGAACCAGCGCAATCGGTCGAATCGATTCGGGTAGACAAAGCGGACTGGCATCACGCTCAGTGCACTGAGTGCTAATGTCAGTAGGAGCACGTACCACTCGCTGCCAGGGGGAGCTGCGACTACGACGTAGAAGGCGAAGACATTCCAATAGGAAGGAAAGCCGAGGAAGAAGCCTTCCTCGGTGTCTTTGGATTCGGTGTTGGTGAACGCTAGGGCGCTCGCGATGAGTGGGACGGCTGCCCATAGCGAGACTGGGTCAGGGATCCATTCGGCATGGATTAGGAGGACAATGGGGACAAAAGTGTAGTTGATGTAGTCGATGATGTCGTCAAGTCGTGCTCCATCAATCTGTGGCGCATGACGCTTGACATCGAGCTTCCTAGCCAGGGGCCCATCTACTGAATCAACCACCATTGCTAGGAACATCCAGAAGAAGGCGGTCCGGTAGTCTTCGACAAAAATCGCTTCCAAAGAAAGTAGTGCCCAAAGCGCGCCGGAAGCCGTGCCCAGATGTACAGACATGGCAAGTGCTCGCTGTTGCGGGCTGGTGGAATTGTCTGAGCTCACGGTCTTCTCCTGTTGCTCATACTCATTGAATCCTCTGCATCCATCATACAGAATCCACTACTCAATGTTCAGGGATGGAACATGAAGGCTGCACCTAAGACCGCGTAGGTGCCAAGCAGCATTGCTCCTTCTAGCCAGTTCGATTTGCCGTCTGAAGCTATGATATTCACAATTAGTACGGCTAGGAATGCAGATACAGTCTCTAGCATTCCAAACTCGAAAGTTAATGGTACATTCAATGCCCATGCCACGAGAATCATCATTGGAGCTACAAAGACTGCGATCTGAGTTGATGAGCCCATCGAGATGGCAAAGGAGAGATCCATCTTGTCCTTGCCCGCAACTACCACGGCGGTGAAGTGCTCGGCCGCGTTACCGAATAGAGGGAGTAGAATCACTCCAATGAATAAGTGGGGAAGGCCCAGTCCTTCATCCGAGGCAGCATATTCTACCGAATGAACAAGAATCTCGGCCATCCAAGAAACTAGAATTGTAGCGACAACTAAGAGAATAATGGCATCACGCTTACTCATCTCAGGCGCTTCATGGTCATGTGTCTCTGTAGCGAATAGATCCACGTGAGACTTGAACTGGAAGTAAAGGAATAATCCGTACAACAAAAGGAGTACGATTGCTGCTACGTGGCTTAGTTGCATGACGCCTTCTTCACCCTCGGTTCCCCCTACGGTTGAGTTGAATACGGTTGGAATGATTAGTACAATCATCGCTAACATCATCAGTGAACCGTTGGAACTGACCTGAGTTTCAGAGAATTTCTGCTCGGGGAAATTGATTCCCCCCCACAAAAATGCAAGACCCATCACGAGTAGTAGATTTCCAAGAATACTACCGATTAGGCTGGCTTGTACTAGACCAATCATGAGTGTCTCTGTATCACTTCCAGAGACTGCTTGCGATGCTGTATAAATTGCGAGTAAAGCGATTATCATCTCAGCAGCATTTCCAAAAGTTGCATTGAGTAATCCACCCAAGGATTCTGATGTATAGAGCGCAATCTCCTCAGTTGCTCTACCCATCAAGAAAGCCAGTGGCATAATCGCTAGAAGAGAGAACATGAAGGCCATGGACTCGTCATGCGCGATGTACGCGAAGTAGCAAGTTACCGGCAGGGCTAGTAGTAGAAGGTTGAGTTTGGTATCCCTAGGGTCCATCGCTCGGACCCAGCTAGTTTCTCCTTCAGACATGTGGCTCAAACTGACCGCGGTGTGGGAGGATGGTCAATATTGCGCCTGCCACGCGTAGCGTTGATGGTATCCCTACTGGCCGGTCGGAATGTGAGCGGAGGCTTCCGACTGGCCCTGACCGGCACGCCCGGGACTGGAAAGAGCACAGTGGCACAGATGCTATCCGATGGTGGATGTATCGTAGTTTCAGTAGAATCTCTAGCCGAGCAGAACGGTTTGCTAGGTGAGGCCGATCCAGCCGACGGGGCGAGGGTCATCGACACTGACGCATTGCATGATGCGCTCGCTCCTGAGTGGGAATCTCCTCCTGAAGGGACCGTAGTGGTGGACGGTCACCTCTCTCATCATCTGCCTTGTGATGCGGTGGCCGTACTGCGCTGCTCGCCAGAGATTCTAGACTCTAGACTCACGAGTAGAGGTTACACGGCCGAGAAAGTGCAGGCAAACTGCGAGTGGGAGTTACTAGGAGGGGCTTGGAACGAGCGCGAGGGCGATACCCCATGGTGTGAATTCGATACTTCGCATGGCAGCGTCGACTCAGTCGTCGACTCGCTTTCCAACTGGATAGCAGATGGCTTCAAGCCGGCTAGCCCGGGCTCGCTGATTGACTGGGTAGCCAGGATGGAGGAGTGACGGTGTTTGAGAGGATGAGAGGAACCTGGACTAAGGCAATCGAGCCATTAGTCCTGAAAATGGGGAGTCTTGACCCTAGTATCCTGACTTGGGCTAGTCTAATCCTCGCTCTCGGCGCCTTCTGGCTGATTTCAGAGGCTGCCCTCGACAATAACGGTGCAATCATGATTGGAGCCTCCGTCTTGCTGATACTACTTGCCGGCGTTCTCGACGCGCTTGACGGTGCTCTGGCACGTCATCAGGGAGTGGCTGGACCGTACGGAGACTTCCTCGACCACACCATCGACAGGGTTGTCGACGTAGGTTTACTCATTGCGATAGGGATGAACGCGACTTTTGTCAGTGATCCGAGCTCGGGGGCTGTGGCAGCGGTGCTGACCTTGTTCGGCTCCTACATGGGGACTCAGGCTCAGTCAGTCGGACTCGACAGAATCTACGGTGGCTTCGGTCGCGCTGACCGCATGGTACTGACGGTGGCCTGTTTGGTCGCCGCTTCTTGGCAGGCTTACTCTGGAGGAGTTGGTATTGATCTCTCGGACGCAGGCTACGCCAGTTGGGTCATGCTGGGAAATAGTAACCTCAACGGCATGACGGCCACTCTTGCCATCTCCGCTTGGGGAGGAGTATACACATTCCTCTCCCGCTTCATCAGTACACGGAACCAGTTGCTGAGATAGTGGCCTTGTAGCCGCCCCGATGAAACACGCCTTGCCCGCCGAAGGCGGGGGGTAACGGTTATCCTCTCTACGACTCGCCTCGGCCTCGTGGACTTCATCGTCGAGAGGGCTCTGGCTGACAGAGATGACAATGTCATACCTAACGACTTGAACGACAGGAAGAACGATGCGGAACTGAAGAACCTACTCAAATCACTGCAGCCCAAGATACGTGTGTTCGGCTGTGGAGGGTGCGGTTCCAACACCGTAGCAAGGCTAGAGCTCGAAGGTGTGTTCGACGGGACATATGTCAGGGGGCTGGCGGTCAACACTGACGCCCAACACCTGTTGAGGGTCAATGTCCGGGACAAGGTGCTAATTGGGCGCTCTGCCAGAGGTAGGGGCGCTGGTGGCGACCCGGAGAAAGGCGAGCAGGCTGCATACGAGTCTGAACGCGCGCTCAAGACGGAGATTGAAAACTGCGATTTGGCATTCATCACAGCGGGACTGGGAGGTGGCACTGGGACAGGGAGTGCGCATGTAGTTGCTCGGTTGGCCAAATCGGCCGGAGCTTTGACCATCGCTGTGGTGAGTTATCCCTTCATGTCAGAGGGGGCGCTGCGGAAGCAGAATGCAGAATGGGGCTTGGAAAGATTGCGGGAGGTGTGCGACACAGTGGTCGTACTGCCTAACGAGCGTCTTCTCGAGATCGAGGGGGTTCGTGACCTCCCACTCGATGCTGCATTCCGCGTCGCAGACGAATTGTTGATGAGGAGTATTTCAGGAGTCTCTGAGATGCTTTCTAAGGAGGGTGTTGTCAACCTCGACTTCCAAGACCTGCGCTCCGTGATGGAAAACGGGGGAGGAGTGGCGGTCATTGGACTCGGAGAGGCTCACGGTGAAGGTAGGGCCGAGAAAGCCACCGAGGAGGCTCTAGAATCGCCTCTGCTCGACATAGACATTTCCGATGCCCGAGGAGCGCTGGTAAATGTGGTCGGCGGGCCTACTCTGTCACTTGGAGACGCCGAACTGTGCGCCAAGCTGATTCGCGAAAAGGTGAATCCCTATGCTCGAATCATCTGGGGCGCTACTACTGATGACACCATGGGGGACAATATCAGGGTCCTGCTCGTGCTGACTGGCGTGAAGAGTGAGCAGATAGACGGAGCTTCGCGACACACTCAGATACGCAACCTCAGGGACCGAACTGTCGAGTTCGTGAATTGATTATTACTCTGATTTGATTTCGAGCCCCTTAGGGCTCGCCCGGCGTGCTTAAATGGAGTCTGTTGGTCGCCGGGTCGCTTCGAGGGTTAGTGATGGCTATCGAGAGTTCCAATATAGGTCCCATCGAGGAGACTGTTCAGAGTTGGCAGGACGAGATTGAAGGGCGTGTTCGCAGCCTTCAAACCGGTTCTTATGCTCGTATTCTAAAGATGGCAAGGAAGCCATCCAAGCAGGAGTTTCGCCAGACCGTAATCGTTTGTGGCATAGGGATGTTTATCCTCGGCGCAATCGGATTCGCGATGCTGTGGATGATGGATAGTGCCCTCCCATCCTTCTTCAATTGGCTAACAGAGTGAGGTAAGAAAAATGTCAGATGCGTTCACGGTCTACATCCGAAACGGAGAGAGAGTGTTGCTCATGCAGCGCGCCGATGGAGTCGCAGACTTCCCTGGCGCCTGGGACGGTATCTATGGTATCGGTGACCCTGAGGATCTAGATGCAGTGGTGGCCAGGATAACTGAGGTCACAGGTATTGAGGCTGACAATCTGCAGTACGTACGTTCGGGCGGCGCCCGCGGTCTAGCCTACGAAAATCGACTCAATGAAGTCACGCCACTTCTCTTCGTCAGCTCTGTCGAGGAGGTCGATGCTCGTGGCCTGTACAAGGGCTGCGAGTGGATTGACCCGGGAACCATTCAGGAGAGAGATTACACCACCCCCCAACTGCGTGATATGTACGGCGACGTCGCTTCCTACCTCTACATCCTCAAGACCTCCATTGGTCAAGAGCAGAACGTAGCTAGGGAGGTTCGTGCCCGGCTCTCAGGTACTGGTTCGCTCAAAGAAATTCAGGACGAGATCTTCGGCGTCCTCAGCCCCCACTTCATGCGTGGCTACATCTTCGTCGAAGCCTCAGCTCTACATCACGTCGAGAAGCTCATCGGTCGCGTCGGTGTCTCCACAACGCCGATGAAGAACTGTCGCAAGGTACTCGGCGGTGAGTCGCCACTAGGCGATGTGCTTCCCTATCTTGAGCCCAAGGCGGCGACTGCCGGCATCGAAGAGGGTAGCATCGTGGAGATTCACGGCGGCGCCTTCCGAGGTCAAGCGGCCCGTGTGACCCGTGTGACAGAGTCGAAAGAAGAGGTTACTGTCGAGCTCTTCGAAGCAGCAGTGCCAGTCGCTCTCACAGTACGCGCCGACCAAGTTAGGGTCACCCAGCGCGTTGAGTAGTGCTGAAGGCACGCCCTACGGGCGTTGCATCACTCTCAAATAGGGAAAGCAGGTCGGCGGGGCGCACTAACAGGAGGATATAACCGATGTCTGCACGTAATGAAACGCCACACAAGGTGATTCAGATGCTCGGACAGAAGACGTGCAACGGCTCCTGGGAGGAGTCTTCTGAGAACCTGACTATGGATCAGATCAAGAAGTTGGCAGAGGACCAGAAGGACCGGCTTACGGGTGCCAATCTATACGCCCGAAGCCGTGAGATTATGGGCACTTGTGTCTCAATGAGAGTGAATGTCGAGGGTATGGCACCAAAGGATGCTTTACAAGCGATGAGTGAGGGTAGGTTTAGCGAACATTTCAGTTGAGAATCACGAATTGCGGGAGAGGGAGACCTCGTTGACCGCGGAGGTGGGAAAAAATGCAAGAAAATATTCAGAGCGCGATTCAACAGGCTCTCGATGAATCGCCGGAGCGCAAGTTCGTCGAGTCAGTCGAAATTGCTTTCACGCTCAGGGACGTTGATCTGAAGAATCCAACGAACAGGATTCAGGAAGAGGTTCGACTGCCTACCGGAAGGGGCAAACCGATACGCATCACGATGTTTGCTGGCGGCGAGATGGCAACCAAAGCCAAGGCCGCCGGAATTAACGTCATAGATCCATCCACCATCGAAGATTTGGGTGGTAACCGACAGCAAGCCCGCAAAATGGCCAACAAGAGTGACTTCTTCTTGTCCGAGATACCCCATATGGGAACCGTAGGAAGATTCCTCGGTGTTGTACTAGGGCCGCGTGGCAAGATGCCTCGCCCAGTCCCTCCTAATCTAGACCCTGGAATGATTGCCGCCGGGCTCAAGGATACTGCGATTGTCAGATCACGAGACCGTATCACCTTCCACACCGCAATGGGCTCGCGTGAGCAGGGGGTCGACGACCTCACCACTAACGCGATGGCAATCTGGAACCGGGTCACTGGCAAACTAGAGAGGGGAGCTGGGAACATCCGCTCGTGCTACATCAAGACCTCAATGGGGCCCTCCGTCAAGGTGGAGGTAATCGAATGATGGCCAAGGTGGCGCCTTGGAAGAAGGACCGGGTGTCCGAACTCACAGAGATACTCTCCAACGATGGCATCGTCGGGATTGTGGATATCGGTGGAGTACCCGCCGGGAACATGCTGGACATGCGCAGCTCGCTGCGCGACAGGATGACGATGACGATGGCCAAGAAGACGCTGATTAGGATTGCTTGGGAACAGGCCGGCTTGCCCGAAGATAGTCTCAACTCACTGCTCGATGGAGCTGTCCAGCCCTGTATAGTGCATTCTGAGAGTCTGAATTCATTCGAATTGTTTGCTGAACTCGATAAAACCCGTCAGGGTCGCGCGGCTAAGGAGGGTGAGAAGGCCCCCTCAGACATTGTGGTCGAAAAAGGTCCGACCGAGTTCGGACCGGGACCTATCGTGGGTGAGTTCAACGCAGTGGGCATACCAGCCAAGATAGACAAGGGCAAGGTCGCCATCCAGAAGACTGTTACCGTCGTCAACGAGGGTGAAATTATCTCCGGCGACCTTGGGATCATGCTGGCCAAACTGGGAATAACTCCGATAGAAATCGGGCTAATCCTGACTGGAGCTGTAGAGGGTGGAATCGTATTCCCTGCCTCATCCCTAAATCTCGATCTAGACGGTTTCAAGAACGATGTTATCTCAGCAACCTCGGGCGCCTTCAACTTGGCATGTAACACACGATGGTTCTCAACGACCACTATGCCCACGCTGCTGTCCAAGGCCAGCAGCGAGGCGATGTCTGTCGCCATAGAAGCTGGAGTGGTCAATGATGACACTGTTTCACTGTTCATTACGCGCGCGAACGCGCATGCTATGGCCATCTCTGGCCAATTAGATTCCTCAGCGCTCTCGGGCGCTGACGCCGTCGCCTCCGATGCGGCTGACTCGGATTCTGGTGCTGAAGCACCGGACGGAGTGGAAGAGGGGGAAGAGGAGTAAGCCGAGTTCAACGGCCCGGGTGATTCCTCAAATAAAAAAAGGTGAAAAAAATGGAATATGTATATGCTGCAATGTTACTGCACTCTGCTGAGAAGAATATTGACGAAGACGCTGTAAGCGCGGTTTTGACCGCTGCTGGAGTGGATGCTGACGGAGGCCGAGTTAAGGCTCTAGTCGCATCTTTGGGCTCCGTCGATATTGGTGAGGCCATGGCTACCGCCGTGGCAGCTCCGGTTGCTTCAGCCGCACCTGCTGCCTCTGGCGGCGGTGGCGCTGAGGC
Organism: Candidatus Thalassarchaeum sp.; assembly: GCA_965658085.1. GTDB lineage: Archaea > Thermoplasmatota > Poseidoniia > Poseidoniales > Thalassarchaeaceae > Thalassarchaeum. The sequence continues at coordinate 40,645 of CBFHQW010000001.1, read as the reverse complement.
GGCTCCGGCTGAGGAAGCGGCTGCAGAGGAAGAGCCTGAGGAGGAGGACGCTGGCTTCGAAGGCCTCGGCTCCCTCTTCGGCTAATCCCGCAGAACACAAATTGACGCGAAGCCGCTATGGGCGAGAGCCTAGAGGCCGAGGCGATGGCGTCTAGCCGGCTACTTGAGATTCCAGTCAGCATCGCCCCTACTGATGCCATCCGCGCTTTACGCGAGATCGGAGAGGCGCACGGATGGGATATGAGGCGGATTCAGGAGTCGCGGATGGTCCACAGATGGGCCATCATCGTCCCAATATCAAGGCAGGCGAGGGTAATCGGACTGGTCGTGGAAGATGGCGAGGCTGCCGGCCTCTCCATACGCTCATGGTCCTACGTTCCGGGTTCGGCTGGGAGACTATCCACAGTATCATTTGAGATTCCGCGCCGGATGGAACTGGAAAGTTGGAGTTCATTATTGAGAGAATGGAGTGATTCGCTCCCCCGCTGCCCTTGGAAATGGAGTTTTGGTGAGCGTTCCATGATAGGGTATTTTCTCCCAGAATATAGACGCTCAAGGGTGCTGTTCCAAGGTGAAGGAGTAGATATCAATGACTGGAAAGGAAGTGATTCGTTTGAATGATGGATTTATCACCCATCGTACGTTCTTCGAAGTGTGAATCTTAGAGCTGTGTTGTTATTCCTGCTACTGCTAGGCAGTTCACTCTCCGGTTGCATGGGACCTGTAGACGAGGATGTCGATGGTGTCTCTGACGTGCTGGACCTGTGCACGCTGACCCCTATCGGCGAAGTAGTAGATGAAAACGGCTGTTCGGCGAGCCAGAAGGACGGTGATGGGGATGATATCTCGGACGCGGACGATATGTGCACGCAGACCCCGATTAGCGAGGATGTGGACGAGAGCGGATGCAGTGCGACTGAGAGGGACGGTGATGGCGATGGTCTCGTTGACGCTGATGACTCATGCCCCTCCACTCCTGCCAATGAAACTGCGGCCAGCGACGGTTGCGCGGATTCCGAGGTTGACATGTCGATGCGCCCGTGGTGGTGCCAATCGACTGGCACCGGTCACGGCGATGGCCAAGAGCACGGGGACCACCTCGCCCCCGCCTATCACGGGATGACGAAGGGGATGCTGTCATGGCAGGACTGTATCGATGTTTCAGAGCAGTTCGAAGACGTGATCGCGTGGGCAATGCAGTGGCCCACACTTGCCGAGGCCGAGGCCGACGGATTCCACATGGCGGTGGACTACGTCATGGGCATGGGCACGCATCACGTCCGGCTAGGTGACTTCTCGATGGAGAATGACGGCTTCGACCCCCTCAACCCCGAGTTCTCAGGCACTAGGATGGACAATGATTTCGATTTCGAACGCCCGGAGTTCTTGATGTACGCCAGCAACGCGCAGGATGCGGAACTCGTCGGGTTCGCATGGTACGTGCAGACAGACTCAGAGAACCCTCCCTCTGGGTTCCCTGGTGACAACGACTGGTGGCATGTCCACGAAACGCTCTGTTTCACCAACTCCAGTTTCCAAGCGGTCGGCGAGGACATCAGCGATGAGGACTGCCATTATCGGGATGGAACCAATGTGTATCTGGACGATTACTGGATGACACATGCATGGATTATCGAGCCTTGGCTAACCGAATTCGACGTCTTCACCAACCACCACCCCTGTCTGAAGGAGGAGGGGGCGGCTAGCGACCCTGAAGACTCGTGCTGGGATGAGGCGGCGGGTGAAGGCGGTGGTGAGCACAACCACTAGACCATGCAATTCGTATCTGAAGTAAACATAAGTTCGTGAATGAACCTGTAACAAACGCAGAATGAGAGTGTTTGATAGGGGGCGTGCTGACGGCGGTACGGGAGTAGCATGGACTTTGAGGACCTCGTAAACACCCCGAGGAAGATGAGAATCCTCGGGATAAGTGTGGCTTTCATGCTGGCCTTTCCGTTGTACTTCCAGTTGATGCCTTCATTGCTTGATGACGACATGATTGGAGGAGGTTCTTCGGGCCCCTCTGGTGACTGGGAAGTCGGATTCGCTGAGACTCCGATAATAATGCAGGAATCCCAAATATTAGGAGATGGAGATACTCATGACTCCTTCTTCGACGTCATGTCTGAGTTGAATATCGGATATGTCGAGTTGGATGTGGATTGCAATGACAACGACGACCCCGGACCCGGTTTCACTGACAGAGCAGAGGGCAGCAGTGACGTCAGCCAGGTCGAGGGTGAGTTCGTAGATGAATCCGCTGACGGGCCTTGCTCAGGAGGAGACTCAGGTTTCACATTTCGATGGGATGTCACCCAGAACTACACTGGAGCGAACTACACGGCTACCGGGATGAGTGAATCGGAACTGCACGAAATGTGGATGGATGGTGGCACAGGAAGAGGCACCTGGGCTGCCACGATTACAGCTGAAATCAATTCTCCGCCATCCCCTCTAGGTTCCATCGTCGATTCTGACGAGGAGTACGATATCACTTGGACCGCTATGACCTACGAATTGGTACTACAGCCTGTCATCGACGTAGAGACCTGATTAGGTCCTAGCGTAGATGCTGATAACATCCCCGTCCTGCACTTCATGCTCGGCGCCAATGACTCTCGATGATCTGGCATCAACTGCTCTGATGAAGCCATCACCGAGATCAGAGTGTACCGCGTAAGCGAGGCCTTTCGCTGTGGTTCCCTCAGCGACTAACAATGCGTCAGGGAGGACATTGCCTTCACTGTCAACCCAGTGGGTCTCGTCCTGAACTGGGTACGCTACCCTGCGCGAGAGTGTGCCGAACACCACTTCAGACAGCAGGCCGACGAGTCCACCCCCTTCCCAAACCAGAGATTCAGTAATCGATGTCAGTGCCTTCCTCTGAGTTTGCGATAGCCTCTCTTCTCCCTCAGGCGTGATTTCGAAGTCTGTCTCTCCGATGCTATGCTCGATTAGACCGGCCTGTGAGGCCCTGCTGAGTGCCAGTTCCGCCTCGGCGCTGGTCGCAACGAGTACGCCGCCCTCACTCCGAATCATCTCTGCGAGGGGAGTCCATGAACCAGACATTGCTAGATCTGCCTTGTTTGCTGCGACCGAAATCGGGAACAGTTCGCTGCGAATCGCCGATGACATCGACTTCATCTCGGCCTCTCCCCAATTCCAGGGCACATCGGCATTGGGGTGTTCGGAGTGTACGGCGTTGAATCCAGCTACAACATGCTGCTCGGAGGCGCCGATACCGGTGAGTTGGTCTACAGCGTAGTCAATCAGAGCCCTATCACCCTCAGCCTGCACCCGTCTGGCACCGCGCTTCCATCCTATGCTGAGTATTCCGGCTATCCACGCCTCAAGCTCCTCGATGAGAAAATTATGTTCCTCGATTGGGTCTGAGCCACCGCTGCCGACAGGATTCCCGTCGATGTCAGTCGATCCAGATACATCCACAACCTGAATCAGGGCGTCGCACCTCGCAAGGTCGGAAAGGAATTGATTGCCCCGACCCTTACCCTCATGTGCTCCGGGGACAAGTCCAGCGACGTCCACGAGAGTTACCGGAACCAGTCGGCGATGATTGGTGCAAGAACCTGATTTTGGAGTGCAGATGCTGCCCCGCCTCGGATCGTCTTTGATGTTCGCCTCGAGCCTTCCTGCCTGCTCTCTCCTTCTGCGCAACTCGGAGCAAGCACACACAGAGGGCAGGGGCAGCCATGCCACGCCCACGTTTGGGTCGATGGTCGTGAACGGGTAGTTGGCGATTTCCACCGGAGTTTGTGTCATCGTAGAGAATGTAGTGGATTTACCCACGTTCGGCTTGCCGACGAGTCCTATACGCATGCCATCCCTCAGAAGTGAAGTGGGGCTCTCGCTCTCAAGGTGACGGTTGTCTGCCGGTGCTCACAACTCGGTGGCGCTACCAGCATCGTCACTCTCCCCAACAGGCACCACTGTGGTGTCGAGGCTTGCCCCACCTGCTAGGATCTTCCTTACCGAAGTAGGCGAGGCCAGAGAGTAGGCTTCTGTGGTTATCGAGCTGGATGTGGCTCTATCGGTGACAACTCGAGCACCCCGGAACAAGCCACTGACTGCATTGAGAGTGTGCATGATGGCGCCAACTGCAACACCATAGAACAGAATTGCTCCCACTGCCTGAACATCTGCAGCTAGGGCGCTTGAGTCATCCACTGCGACCTCAATCAGAGCCATGTCAATCAAATCTGACATCATCGACACCGTGAGACCGAGAAAGGCACCGCCTCCCATCATCCAGTAAGCCCAACGGGCACGATTGCGTGACAGAAGGTTTCTGCCCGTGACTGTAGGGAACAGATGTAGTGCAGCTCCAAGTGATATTGGTACTAGAACGAGCCAGATTCCCATCAGAAGCAGTGTTGGTGCCATGCCAGAGAGTTCGGGTGTCGCCGCTAGGGCATCAGACTGCACGAACAACGAGGCTATGGCCAGCGGAAACAGCATAGAGGCACCCAGATTCAACTCGGCGATACCTGCTGAGTCGGGGTTTTCGATGAAGGCGTCACCACCCCTGAGTGTCATCATGACGTTGGCTGCGAGAGCCATTATGGGGATTATCGCCAGAGCCATCAGGAAGGCTATGACAATGCTGTCCTGAGATGAGGGTTGGAGTTGCTCAAAGGTGACTCCTAGCATATCAGCAGCCATCATTCCATTACTATCTCCTATCGGATTTATCGTTGCCAGAGCACCGACCAGTGTGGCCGCCCCCAATGACCTTGACCACAGCGGATTACCCGAAGCGCTGGACGAGACGTACAAAGCGACCCCTGCGGCTGTGGCGAAGAAGAAGGTACCACCAATCATGTGAGCCAGTAGCCACTGACCTGCTCCGGCCTGGATGCTGCCCGTGATTATGGTGGCAGTTGTGGATATCGGATCTGCTAGCATCCCCATGATGATGAGCCATCCCGGAATTGGTAGTGCTCTCTGTCTCTCGGATATAGTTAGAAGCAGGTTGATGACGATGGCAATGAAGCCAAGGACGTGCATGCCGGTTCCGATTAGGAAGATATTCACACCCAGTATCTCAGAGTCATGGGCAGCGACAACTAGGACAAGGACTGACAGTGTCCAAAGAAATGAGACTAGGGTCGCATTCCTCTCACTGGCGAGCTTGGTGCCAGCAAGACGAGGCATGATGTGCAGGCTAGAGCCAATCAGTAGCATCCCAATCCCACCATATAGTGCCGCGTAGTTGGATGCGTAGATGAGTGAATTCGCGGTCGGATCATAACCCCATGCTGAAAGACTGTGCAGAGCCGTTGGATCTTGCTTCAGCCACAGGCCCTCAAAGACCAGTGTAGATGCTGCGATTAGCCAGAGCATGCCCTGAATGAACCACGCCTTGGAAGCGGATCCATCCCTGCCTTCGACTAAGTCAATTCCTGGCCCTAAGGCCTTCTCGAGCATGAAGTGAGACATCGCCTTCGTGACATCGTTGAAGATTGAGAGTCCATTCTGCATCAAGAAGTAGGTAAGTAGCATTAGCCCCCAGAACAGCATTAGGGAAGTCAGAACGTCGCCCATTTGAACACCTCACTCGCTAGTCGCTTCCGTCAGCATGGTGGCTATGATTGCGAATACGCCCCCCATGACTCCCAGGATGAAGAACCAGATACCGGAGTCGAAAACTCCGTCAAACACCGGCAGAATCTCGGAAATCACCGGTAGGTCCCTGCCGGGATAGAGAATACCATGGAGTATGAGCAAAGCCAGTGAGGTGACCAGACCGAATGCGAGGACGACCCATGATGACGACGGTTCCTCCTCCCCTTGGATGAACTCGCCGACTGTACCGGAGCCACTCTCAGACATCTCAGTCCCTCTGTCCCAACCAATAGGGACGCATCTACCACTGAAGATTGCCCCTTAAGCATTGGGCGAGGGACTATGTCCCTCGTTAAGGTGCGCGAGCAAGGTCCACAGATGAGCCACGTCTGTTACCACCAGTTCCCATTGGAGCAGGTAGCCAGAGGTCGCTGTCGACTTCAGCCCTCCAGACTCCTTTGCACTCGCAGTCCAGACCTGCGAACTCGCGGATGTCGGCAGAGACCGAGTAGCGTTCTATCGCAGCGACCACCTCAGTATCGCAAGAGCCGCAGTTGTGAGCACCCCTGAGTTTGCCACCCGCAGTCGGATGGACGATGATACGTGCCTTCAACTCGGTGATGTCGGCATGGGTTCTCTCGAGCATCTCCACTAGAGACCATAGCCAAGGTGTGCGGTACTCGCGGTTGCGGTAGAGTCGGTCGACGATAGTTCGTCGCTGAATGTTCATCGGGTTGACCGAGATGTCGTCTGAGTACGGTGCGACCTCGCTAATCCACTTACTGGTGAGCTCGAGTGCATCACCCTCCGACATGAACGGGGGCTTGAACAGGAGGTAGGTCTTGACCCTCAGGCCGTTCTCCTTGAGCATGTCAATGGAGCGATGCCATTGCTTGGTCGAGAAGCCCTTGTTTACGTGAAACCGAAGGACTGCATCGTCGTAGGCCTCCAATCCGATAGCCACAGTACAGCCAGGATGGCGTTCGGCAACCCAAGCAATTTTCTCAGGCGTGCACATCTGTGCCTGAGCCTCGATGACTAGGTCCAGTCCCCTTTCGTAGGTCTCCTTCAGAATAGCCTCCTGCCACTCTGGGGGATTCTCGCGGTCCTCGAAGAAAGTCCCAGAGGTATACACCTTGATCATGCTACAACCTTCGAAGTCGTTGAGCCTGCGCTTGGCCTCATCCCACTGCGCAAACAGATCGTCGGCTGTCACGTCGTCGCGGACATCGTTGAAGTAGCCGCAAAAGGTACAACCAGACTTCCACCACCAGACACACCCGCGAGTCCTGAAAATCACCGTGGCAGCAGTGCAGTGAGTACCGTCAGGTAGAATCTCAGGAGTCTTGTACACCGTTGCCGGCTCGCTGGCGTCCCACGACTCCCGTTTCCTCACCGAACCAGGGGTGTTCTCAGGGGCCTTGACCAAATGGTGGACCTTGACGGCCTTTGAGCCGTCGCCCAGCATCCCTGATGCCTGTGCCATGGACTTGCCGTTGGCGACGACGACTTGAGGATGCCGTAGACGATGCTTTAGGGTCGTAGTTAGGTGACAGGGTTGCGAGAAGTGGTGACATGCGGGGCTTCCACCTGATACAGAACGTTCTGTCTGTGCTGGTGATGCTGTTCATTGCAGTAATCTGGGGAATTTCGGCTGCTCCCGGCTATCTCATCGTAATGTGGATCAGAGACCGTGTGGTCGGCGAGGGTCTGCTAATAGAAGCAGTAGGGACGGGGATTGGAATCGGCCTAGGCTATCTTTTCTGGGGTATTTGCATGGTCCTGCTCTGTGGGTTTCTGGGTGGGCTGCTACGACCTAGACTCGATGAGGGCAGGGTGCCCCTAGAGTCATTCACAACAATTCAATGGGCGTGGTCAATGATATTCCATCGCTCTGCCCTGCTCTTCCTGTGGGTGCTAGTGCCTTCGTTCCTCGGCAACATGTACTACCGGCTGATGGGAGCCAAGATTGGTAAAGGCGCCCAGTTGAACACGGACAACATCAACGATGCTGGTATGGTGACGCTTGGTGAAGGTGTGGTGATGGGCGGTCATGCCACTATCAACGCGCACCTCACTGAGAAGGGTGAGCTGGTACTGTCTCCGGTCAAGGTTGGCGATGGGGCATTGCTGGGTACGGGAAGCATCGTCCAGCCCGGGTGCGTGATTGGTGAGGGAGCTGTCGTAGCATCGAGAGCAGTCGTACCGAAATGGACCAAAATCCCTCCTGGAGAGGTCTGGGGCGGGGTACCTGCTAAATGCATTAGGCTGGCTGATGGAAACAAACCGAGTGATTGAATGACCAAGTGCAAGGGTTCCAACGAGGATGGTTCGGTTTGTGGGCGCCCATCGATGTACCAATCCGATTACTGCAAGAAACACAGGGCTCAGGACCCATCCGTGAAGATCTGCATGGGTAAGATGGGGAATGGTAAGCCCTGCTTCAGAGAGGCAATGACTGGGGCGCTCTTCTGCAAGGGACACAGGACCCAGCTTGGGGACATCGAGAAGCTCCAGTGCCCTCGGGGCTGCGGCCAACTCACCTACCGATCAGAATACAATAATGGGCACTACTATTGCAATAAGTGCAGAGGTACAATGCTCGATGCCAAGTCGATGGAGACTAAGCTTTCGTACCACGCTGAGACCCTCAAAGATCTCCTTGAGAACGGCAAAGAATGCTCGCTGAATTGCCCTAGGTGTGAGGCTCTGATGCTACAAATTAGAGTGGCCTACAAACTCCCTGAGGGAGGTGGTGGAAACATCGGCGGCCTCGGAGGTGGTGGTGCTGGACTCCTGCTGGGTATTGCCGTGATCGCGGTGGTAGCAGCAGCCGCTGAATCCTCCAAATCGAAAAAAGGAAACCTAATGGTAATCGATGGGTGTCAAGATTGTGGCACATTCTGGTTCGATGCAAAGGAAATGAATACTGTCAAACAAAGCACTTCGGTCGAAGATGGAGAGGAGGAGATAGCCCGGAGGAAGGTAGAGAGTGCAGAGAAGAAAAAGGCCGGAATAACGGAGTTGATTGCGAAAGGAGCGAACACTAACTGCATGCACATCGGGGAGAAGAATGGGAAGAAGTGTCGAAGGGTAACATTTCGAGCCAGCGAGTACTGCTACATGCACCAGCCGAAGTAATCAGGACTCGTCCGCTTCGGGCTCGTCGGTGTCCTCTTCGTCATCGCCATCAACTATGTCATCGACGGTCTCCTTGACTGCATCGAGGGCTTCCTCCATGCGCTCCTTGAAGGTCTCTTGACTGGCTAGCACGTCCCTTGCCGCTTCAACTGCCCTGTCTATCATTGTGTAGCGGGTGTCGATGGCCTCGTTGAGTTGCTCGAAGAGTTGCATGTGCTGGACATACCAGTCATCGCGCGCGGAGAGTTCTGCAGTAGCTACCCGATTGCGCTCGTCGAGTTCCTCGGTGACCTCGAAGACACGTCCAAGGCGAGCCTTCTCGCGAGTGTACAGCTCCTCCATCTTCTCGAGTTCTGGCTCAAGATGCTCGACCCTTTTGCCGGTCTTGGCCCCCTCTATCTCGATTTCGTGGATTCTCGCTTCCTTCTCGGATAGGAGTGATTCTAGTCCCTCCTTGTCGATCTCCTTGTCGATGGCTTCCTTCTCGAGGACCTCGATGATGGCGTTCTTCTCTGCCAACTCGTCTTCGACCTTCTTGTAAGCCACGTAAAGCTTCTCGAGGCGGTCGGTCTCCTCGGCCAGCCTCTCCTCGAGCTGTCGCGTCTGTAACTCAGGAGTGATGATTCCCTCTTCCTCGCTCATACGAGTCCTCAGGGTGCTCGACCGGTGCATCCGCTTTAACCTCGGCGGAATCAATCTCATCCCATCACGGGGTTATCCGGCTCATCTAGAAACTGCGGCTACAGTTGCAGACAGTACCGCAGTGAGCCTCTTTGAAGCTGGGATGTGCAGTTTCTCATCTGGCCCGTGAGCGTTGTTGCCTGGCCCCCCTGTGCCGGTGCACAGAAACTGGGCGTCGGGGTACTTGCCCTGAATCATCGCTAGGAATGGAATTGTTCCGCCTAGCCAGATTGTCATTGGTGGAAGCCCACTAATGCTGTTCGCGGCCTTGGAGAGGGCTTGACTGGCACTTGAGGAGAGAGGGGGGGCGCGGAAGCCGTCAGAGACTGCATCTGGTGTGAATGTGACCTTTGCACCGTATGGCGGGTCCTCCTCGAGGATCCTCTTGACCTCAGAGATGGCGGCCTCTGAGTCAACCCCGGGAGGGATTCTGAAACTGAGTTTGAGATCGGTGTTGGTCCTGAGGACATTTCCAGCCGTCTGTATTGGGGGCATCCCATCGGCCCCGATTACCGACATGCACGGCCTCCAGTTCATGTTCAGGAGCATCTCTGCCGCACCCGGTGTCTGGGGTCGCATGCCGTCGACCACCGGGAGATCGTCCCATACCGTGTCGCCTAGAAGTTCGATTAGTGAATCAGACTGTGCTCTGACCTCCTCGGTGATTGGCACGTGCATCCCAGGGATTAGCACCTCACCGGTATCCGAGTCCTCGACCCTGTTGAGTAGCATCCTTGCTATCCTGAAGGATGAGGGTATTACGCCTCCTCCGTGACCTGAGTGTATACCTTCGTGGGAAACCTGTACAGAGAGGGTTCCGGCCAGTAGTCCACGCAGAGCATCAGTCACCCAGATGTGCTCGTAATCACCGCCTCCAGTGTCGAGCACGACAATGAGATTGGGGCTACCTAGGTCGTCGGTTAGGGCGTCAAGGTACTCAGGGAGATCGTACGAGCCAGATTCTTCACAGGTTTCGATGATAAATCGGCAGGTAGGGTATGCAACGCCCTGCTCCTGTAGCATCCTGACCGAGGTCACACACAGGTAGCCACCGTACCCATCGTCGAGGGCCCCACGGCCGAACAGCCAAGGCTCACGTCGGACCGCCTTCCATGGGTGCAGACCCTCTGACCACAACTCCGGGCGGGCCGGCTGCTTGTCGAGATGAGAGTAAAACAGGACCTCACCGGGACCCGTGCCCTCGATTGTCACTAACAGAACTGGGCTGCGCTCCCCAATACGGTGGACCTCGTACGACATACCGTCGATGGACTGTGTGTCGAGCCAGTCGCAGAACAGTTCCACGGTGGCGTCCAGATCCCCAGTCTCGGCCCAATTGGGATCGAATCCAGGGGAAAGAGCGGGGATGGCCACGAAATCCATCAGGCTGGGGAGTATCGATTCCTCCCACAACTCGTCACTACGTTGGGCGAGGGCATCAAGATCAGGTTCCATGGGCTTGTGTGAGGTCTTCAGCACATGGAGTCTTCGCTGAGCATTAATGCTCCGCAGGGCCACAGATAGGTAGCGCGCCGCGATGGAATGGGCAGTTCTCGCATATGTGGGCGGACTCTGCCGGGAGCCTGTCGAAATCTGACAGCGGGGCGTCTGAAGCCAGAGCCATGCCAGCAGTCCTAACAAGCAGTTCTTCTAACTCCCGTGATGCTAGATCGAGCATCTCCTTTGGGTACTCGACCATCCTGCCAGTCACTCCAACCAGTATGGCAGGGGGCAAGACAGTCCTGAACCCTAGATTGGCCGCTTTTCTCGCGTCCTCCATGCTCTGTAACGCACGATAGTACAGGGCCAGCTGCATGCGGTGCTTGTTCAGTATCTCGAGTTCGGCTTCACAAGCGGGTCCAGAGTCATCCGAACCGAGGGCTTCGAGGAGTCCCTCAGAGGAATCATTGTCGATTAATCCGGCATCCTCGGTCTTTAGATCGACAGCTCGGATAGCAGAACCACCGTTTGGAGTCGTCGTGCACAGCACGAGATCGATGATTCCGTTCATCTCGATAGTGGCCTTATCCATGTTCGCCAACAGCTCGGGTCCATCGGGACTCCAACGTTGCCTGACTGAGCCCCCTGTATCGACATCAATGGAGATATGGAACGGCATCTCTGTTCTGAGTCCTTCGAGTCTGTGGTCGTCCACCGATTCACGCTGCACCATCCTGCCCAGGGGTCCGGAGTCAATGCGCTCTGCCATGCTCTCAACCAGAAGGCGGGTTCGCTGGAGGTCAGCGTCAGGGGGAAGAAGTTCTGTGAACACCGTGGAATGAGTCTCTGGATCTAACAGAAGATTCTCTCTGTGTTCCGTCCATGATGCTTGAAGTGGGGAGCTCGTCGGCTCGCCGTCGAGACCAGGATTGCCGATTCCTATCTCCAATATCCTGTGGAAAACGGTACCGAGAGTCGCAGAATCAACGTTAGCTGGCATCCCTTTCGATAAATGCGCTTGTCCACTGGATACTATCGGATCCGGACTCAGGCCACCCTTGGTCTCGAACCACTGTCGCCGTTGACACTCTTGGAACACTGGGAGTCTGTTCGGAGTGATTCTGATTCGAGGTGCTGAGTCCTGCCTAGGAGGAGCAGGGTCCTCAGACTCTACCGAGGAGTTGGCGGCATCATCCAGCCTCTCAATACGTTGTAGCGGCGTCAGCACAGGCGAATTGTCAGTATCCTCGAAGCAGTCTGGGTGGTGGATTACAAGCATGCCCGGGAGAGTTGAGTTGCCGCCAAGAGAGGCTTTGGAGAACATTCTGGTGGGATCGAAGGTGCGCTGACCTCTGGTTCTGATGGCTGGAGCGTCATTGTCGTCACCCTCATCTAGCCACGGTGAAGCAGTTTCCGCTCGCCTCAACGAGCCTTGGCGCAATGATTCAATCCACATTTGACCCAATTGAGGTATCTTCGTATCGTAGGACCAAGGCATCCGTAGACCCTCTCCCTCGGCCCACTCAGTTCCTCTATTCGAGCCCACCACAATCAGTCTCTCCTCCGCACGTGTGGCACCTACATACAGCAGCCTTCGAGCCTCAGCATCCTTACGAGCCTGATGCAACACCTGAACGTGGGACCACAGCGCAGAGTGAGGAGAGGGTTCGCTAGACCACGGCTTGGGATTTCCTGCGAAGAGCTCGGGACTCACTATCAGACGGCTGAGGTTCTCGTTCCTCATGTTGGTCTGCCTGTTGGAGAAGACATCGGCCAATACCACTACCTTGGCCTCAAGCCCTTTGGCGCTGTGAATCGTCATCACCTTGACAGCATCACTGGGTGGGATGGTGATGGCCTCAAGGGCGCCGGCGCTACGCTCTCTGAGATCACGTATCCTGTCTGCTAGGACCATTGCGTCACCTCCGACCTCAGCAGCCAGTGCTCTGATGACATCAACAATTTGCTCGACGTCTTGACGTGAGACTGGATCGGGGTGGGCAGTAAGTAAATCAGACCTGTCTATGGTCTCATCCAGCAGATCAATTAGACGTCCCGATTCGGACAATTGTTGCCACCTCTCTACCAAGGCCCGTTGAGAATCGCTCGAGCAATGCTCCACTAGTCGGGACAGCAAATCTTCCCCCCGTTGTGCACCTCCGATGTAGTCCTGCAACTGGGAGTCGTCCAAGCCAATCAGGACGGAGCGGGCTACCCAGGAAGCGTGGTGGCGCGACCTAGGTCTAGCGACAAACTGTAGCAACCCCTCAAGGGCGTGTGCGGCCGGTCTGTCCAGCAACCCTCCCTCCCGGTCTGCCTGAGCTGGAATTCCGTGGTCATGGAGATGTCTGATGACCACGTCCCTGATATTCGGCCTAGTGGGAAGCAGTATCATGATTTCACTGGGAGAAACGGGGTCTTCAGCATCCACCTGATGCCACTTCCCATCTGCCGACCTAACACTGACTGGTGAACCGTCGATGAGGCTGCCAACGCGTCGAGCTATCAGCAGGGCCTGGCGCTCGAGAGAGTCTGGCTTGCCCTCACCAAACGGATCTAGGTGCGTGGTCAAGTCAGTGGGAGGATTGGAATCTCCACCGGTGCTCAAAGGACATATCCACTCAATGGCTCCTGGGGTATCGCGCTTGTCTGGGCATGCGAATAACGTCTGAGGGGTGGCGTAGAAATCACCGTTGGGAAAAAGTCGGTGTCTATCTGAAAAGACGTCTTCCCACCACTCGTTCATCGCTCTCAGAAGTCCCCCGCTGGTACGATAGTTCACCTGCAGAGCAATCAGTCCCCTCCTGCGGTTCTTGACCTCAGCCCCACTCGGGGCGGGCAGGTCGCGATCGGTCGCGTCGAAGGGTATCCAAGCCACTAGATCCCTCCCTCCCTGTTCCATGTACTCAGTGGCTGTTACGATGGTCAGAGAGTGTGCGTTCCTTGGATCGCGACTGTGGGAGTCTTTTCTGAGCGCTGGCTTGCGTGTTAACTCTGGGACTCCCGCCAGTTCGTGGTCGTTAACCGCCATCAACTGCCTCGCGAATTCAAGGAAGCCGGTGACCTCTGCCTGTCTGAATGCGTAAATGCTCTGCTTAACGTCTCCCACGTAGCAAACTGTTGGCTGCCATGGAGTGTCGGGGGCGTTCGGTTCGCCTTCGTCTACGCGCCTCTCGCCCCATAACCTCGAGAGTAGCCTCCACTGGAGTGGTGAGTTGTCTTGGGCCTCGTCGATGATGAAGGCTCGGTAGCGTCTCCTGATTGTCATCAGCAGGCTATACCTGCCCTCGAGGTCGGCGCGGATGGCGCCGAGGCTCGAAGCTGCCTCCCCGGCCATACTAGGATTGGCCTCCAGACGCTCGAGGGCTGCGAACGCCGCATCGATGTGATCATCACGCCATGGGCTATCCGTCAACGAGTCCAGAGCATCCTGCATCGAAGAGTGGTAGAACGATCTGCATGTTGAGGGGCAGTTAGCCAAAAGCAAATCTCCGGCTAGTCTCTGGATGTCGTCGAAGTCGTGGACCTCGTCCCTCTCCTTGAGTTTCCTGATGATACCTTGGAAGCCCCGATGAGCGAGGTATAGGTCCTGTAGGTTGCGAACTTCGGCATCGAGAGAAAAGTAGTGACTGGAAGCGGGGCCATCGATTCGTTCAGGTAGAGGAATCTGAAGAGGGGATAACGGGGGAGTCCAATCTGCGGGAGAAGCCGGAGGAGTTGAGTCACTGAGCAGCATGGCAACTCGCGTGAAGTGCAGCATCAGTCTGCCGCGGTCGGAGGACCAAGCGGCTTTGAGATCGATTACTATGTCACTGATTTCATCCTTGACGCGTGCCTTGGAGCGCGCGTCTGGAATTCTCGAGTACTTCTCTATACCAGCCTCCCATGAATCAGATGGGAGATGAGAATGAGGGAAGAAAGCCGGATTATTCTTCATTAGGGCTGATGAGTTGAGGGTGCAGACTAGAGTGTGGCTCAGCCATGTCAGTTGCCCCCATGCGTCTTCAGGCGGCCCCTCGCTACATAGGGAGTCCAAGCAGGCCATCCTAGAATCGGCCGGCCATCCAGTGAGCGCCATGGATGCTGAATTTTCCCTTACCAAATCGCAGAAACGCTGTGCAATAGAATGGACCTCAGTCGCGTGTTTGGCGACCTCGTTGGCATCTACTGATGCCATAATCTGCTGGTGCAGCAACTCGGAGGTGATGGTGTCGCCATCCATTATCCTGCGAGCTGCCTCCTCGATGAACACGGAACTTCCCACCAAACTGCGCAGCACCCTAGCTGCAGAGCGCCGCCCTGAGTAATGTCGCGCAATCCTGTCTCTGGCTGCTAGTACATCTGAAGCGATTTCGGCCGGGATGCCCGCATCAACCGCCTCTCCGATGTGAGAGACCGAACTCGGCAACCTCCAGAGAGTGTTCAAGGCAGACTCCACCAGCATAATCCTGCCTGCGTCCGAGACGTTGTCTCGGCTTAGAGCGTCTCCGAGGATACCTCGGTACGGCGAGACCAGTTGATTGAGGAACGCATCGATGGTTCCTATTGGTGCGTCCTCTAGCAACGTCAGGAGTTGTTCGCTGAATCCCTTGTGCCTGATTCTAGGGTCGCTGCGCCAAGTCCCGTCATCCCCTATGGGGCCGGGCCGCAGCCGGGCGATGCTTCGTCGCAGTCTGTCTCTCATCTCATCGGCTGCACGGTTGGTGAAGGTCAGCAGCACTACTTCCCCTGGAAGCAAGCCCCCCCACTCCCTGAGATCTATGCGCTCTGCTGCTGGGGCGGCTATCATACCTCCTTGCAACTTGGATGGACGCTCGGGCTTGGGGAGTAGTCGGGTTGCTCTCTGATCCTCGGTCAGATAGTGCTCGATGACGCGATCAACTATCGTACTGGTCTTGCCAGTGCCTGCCCCAGCGTCGACGACTATGTGCGCATCCAAATTGAGTGCGAGGCGTTGGGCGGTATTCAGACGCATCAGAAACCAGCCTCCATCCTGACTTCGCAGACATTCCTCACCGGACAGTAACCACACACTCCTGGTGAGGGGGTCGGGTGGACTCTTCCCGCAGCAGCCCCGGCTGCGACACGTAGCGCCACTGCTAGGCGCTGTGTGAGCCATGCCCTGAAGTGGTCACTGTGCGGAGAAGGCGGCTCGTCGGGAAATCTGTGCAGTGATGTGGTGATGTCCGTACGAGTACCGAGTAGGAGATCCCTGTGAGCTGCAGAGTAATGCGAAGATAGTTCCAGCATGTGCTCGGTGTGGTGACTGAACAGGGAGATCCCAGCAGCGACCACCAAGTCACCTGGGTGAGCAATCTCCCATGCCCTCGCGTACAACGCCAATTGGAGTTCATCGAGCAATCCGTCGGAATGTCGTATCTTTGCGGCCTTGCTTTCAGAGGTCTTGAGGTCCCTAATTGCCACTAAGCGGCGCGGTCTCCACCCCGAACCGTGGATTCTGAGTGGAGCGACGCTCTCCTCACCATCAGGATCTAGCCACTCTTTAGTGGACTCATCTATTGGTAGGATGTCGACCCTGTCTATGTAGCCTCGAACCCGAATCGGCGGGAGCTGCTCGCCACCAGAGAGGTTCTTTGGTATCGATATCTCGATTCCTTTCTCATCGAAATCAGCCACGCTCCATTCTAGGCATACCGGTGAGGCATGACTGACTGTTGATTCGGCCCTTACGATAGTCCCGACCCTTCCCGATGGTGGTACAGGGCAGGGATTAGTCAACCATCGATTCCACTCGTCTCTGCTCATCCCAGTCAGTATCATCAGCCTATGAGTAGAAACCGCGTCAGTCCTGTCGAGCCAAGGGGCTCGGCTGTCTAGAGACTCAAGTACTATTTGCATCAGCTCATCCTCGCTCCTGCCAGATTGGGCGACGCTGCTGACAGAGCTGCCTTCTCCGAAAGGCCTCTCAATACCAATTTCGAACCCAAGAGTCTGACAGATTAGATCGTGATGGACATTGTGAAGTAACTCACCGTGGGTGCGGGGATCTAAGTCCTCAGCCTGCAGTTCGTCCTCCTCTGCCCTGAGTCCATTCGACAACCAACCCATTCTCGGGCACTTGAGCCAGTAATGTAGCCTACTCGGCGACCAGATAGGGACATCCTGCTCGGCTCCTACTGAATGACCGTGCCTCGAATCGCTGACATTCGTACCAGTTGCATGAGGGACGAATGGTCGGGGGTCGATGGTAGGGGTCCTCTTGCCTCCAGCGACAAATCCTCCAACCACGGGCCACCTGTCGTGCGAGCGAGGAGGTTCGATGCCAGGCGGAGTCCGACGGGTCAGATCTGTCCTGTCAATAGAGAACAGGTGTTGGACAGAAGTTAGGGCTAGGTATCCATCGTCATCGGCATGACTCGGTTGCCGTCTCTCGCGATTGCGCTGCAATTCCGAGTCCATTGATACTGATATGGCACTGGGGTTGAGGGGTGCTCGGGCTGGAGGAAGCATGTTCCTGAGAGAAATTCCGTCGGACTGCTTGAGATCGCGTGGACTGACCGGTTGCTCGGGCTCGGTGCGCATCACCTCGGCGGCGTCATCAGGGTCGTGAGCTGCTGCCCACTCTCGAATAGGAGCGGCTGCCGGGGACGCATCATCGAGGCTCGGATCGAGGACTAAGACTTCGGGAGCCGCGGCGAGAAGGTGTTCGAGTTGGTGCCTTGCTGCTCTGATTGGGCCATCCGGTCGGAGCAGGTCCAGTGAATGTCTCTCCTCGTCGCCGAGAAAGGCCATCTTCGGGGCTCTGAGATCCCACGAGGAGCTCGACAGATTTGCTAAAATGATGGTATCGGCAGTGCAGCCGAGAGCGGCAGATGGAGTGAGTACCCTGACCCTTCCAGAGGCTAGTGAAGAGCCGCTTTGGATGCTTGAGGAGCGGACAAGTGGAATGAACTCATCAACCCATTTTGGACCCATTTTAGGTGCGTTGTGACCCATACTGGACTGCATCGACCTGAGCGCCTGAATGTCCTTGACTACGGCTTGAGCCACCGCTGACGGAGTGGGGCCCTCGCCGTCACACGACTCCATCGCGGACTCTAGGTCAATCATTCCGAGTATGGAGAGCAGCCAGTTATCGGCACTGGCTGAAGACTCAATCATCGGGAGTTTTTGCCCTGTGTGGCAGCCCACCCTGCTGGCCTCATCGAGGACTGCGCGGTCCTCCCCCGTGAGTAGTGGCCTCAGGGAATCAACGAGGCAAAGAAGCCACCACTGCGTCGACTCTTTTCTGAACTGGTCGCGCTCCGATATCGGCGGTCTCGCTATCGTCTGTAGCCATCTAGCGAGAGCTCCGGGGCCACCCAGCACATGCTCGCTGCGAGCCATTTCCGTCAACATGTCGGGGTCGGCAAGCGGACTGATCTTGTTCTCCGTGGGGTGAGCATCGGGGCTTTCGAATGGCTTGAGTGTCGCTTGCAGAGAGAAAGACCTCAATGCCTCAAGGGAGAATGCATCGGGACCGTGGGGCAGGGTTGCCAAAGCGATTAGCCAGTGGCCCAGAGAATGAGTGTGTGCCGGTTGGCGCGAAGGAGGAAGTGGTACCCCAAGTGCCTTCAGACACCTCTTCCATTGTGGTAGGTTAGATTCCAGCGCCGGATCCACGATGATAAGATGGGAAGAAGTGTTTGACTCAAGACGTTCTCGTATCAACTCAATCGTCACCTCGAAGGAATGTTTCTCCCTCTGCAGCAGCATGCGCTCGGCAGACGACTCGGGAGGAGTTGATTCTGGCTGGTGCGGCGGCACCCATGGAGGAAGGTCTGATTGGGTCTTGATTGGGTGTTGATCCAGTAGGAGCATACCGTGGTGTCCAAGCCTAAAGTTGCCTGGGTGGGCCAATTGGTGGATGGGGCAGTGCCTCGAAACTGCTAGCATGAGTTCAATGTGCGAGAGGGGGAGCTCTGGAGGATGGTCGAGCATGATTATGCCATCGACATCGAGCAGAGAGAACGGCTTCTCCCCTCTGTTCAATCCACCGATGATGCGAGAGGCGACCAAATCAGGGTGAGTTCCTCCCAATCGCCTCTCGAGCTTCCTGATGATGAAGCCAAAGGAAACGATCCCTGGGCCGTCCCAAGCGGCCTCGGCCGACTCTCGCGTCAGGTACGAGTGCAACTCCGCCAGAGCTGCGGTCTTTCCCCTGCCCCACCTCATCTCCGGCAGTGGATTAATCATCGGAAATGCTAGCCTTGCCGCCTCGCGACGACAGGCCTCATGCAACACCAGTTCAAAGCCGCCCTCAGTGCTCAGAACCCTTGGCAACCTCAAATCCGCCACCAGTGAGGACTTTAGAGAGTCGATGGTATGGTGGAGTGTGCTGTCAATCGCCTGATTTATCGGCATTTCAGCAAGAGCCTGCTTTCTGGATTCATCAGTAGGGTAGACGACCAGAACTCTTCCTGAGAGATCTGACTCGGATCCTGTTGGACCCAACGACTGTCTCAGAATATGCTCTGTGAGCCATGCCGGGCTATTGCCCCTAGGCACCTCTTCACAAGTCACTTGAACGAGGGTTTCCGAGGACATGGCATCACCGAGCATACATAATGGTGGGGTGGGGTTATTCAACCCACCTAAGGGTCTGATATCGAATCTAAGATATCATCGCTCTCTGCGTGACGGCAGAGAAGCAACAAGGAAACACAGCATTACGGCTACCATCCCCGGCCCCGGTAGAGAGGGGCCGCAACAAACTGAAGGCCCTCTCTTTGACCAATCTATTAACAGCACGGCTGAGACATCATCACCATCCCATGCCGATGGAGATTCTACAATCATGGAGCCTTCTAATCCATCCAATTCAATGGCATCATGCAGCACATGCAGGTAGTCCTCGACACCATTCGAGCCGTCTGGGAAACTGGCGCTGTCCTCGACAAAGAGAAGCCATGGTGTCAGAGTAAATGTCCAGTGCACATCATCGTTGTCAACACTCAAATCGGTGATGTTCCATGAGAACTTCGTCTCACCTGATTCGGTAACAGAAACAGAGAACTGAGCGGTTCCTATGAAGCTCCAAGAAGATCCGGTGGCCAATGATGTAGAGTAATCGTTCGTGAGGGTGCTTGAGCTCGGTGAGGTCCCCAAATGCATCCTCTCACCATCAAACACCGTGGACGGAGCCACTCTGGACAATCCCGCCTCTGCATTCGAGGCGTCGCCGTAAGTAGACTCCCAGCGATGTTCCGTGGCATTGTTGCCGAAGGGGTCCTCTGGTTCGGACCTGTGCCTGTGGTAATGGATACGCATGATATCAGAATCACCTATGGCCTCGTCAAGGGCCTGCTCTGTGGTCACGCAGTTGAAACACCATGTGGCGGTGTAGACTTCGACGACTGGAGTCATCTCAGAGTAGTTGAGTGAGGTTTCACTGTCTGTTGTCTCATTGGTCAGAGGAATCTCTAGAGCACCGAGGACTCCTCCGTCGGCTCCTCGTCTTGCATCGATCCACATCGAGCTCTGCTCACTGGTAGCAATGACTTGGGTTGAGGCTGTTAGAAGCAGTGCGACCAAGAGAAATGGCGTCACTCTCACATTAGTCCCTGCATATTGGGATATTGAATGCTTCCGGGTCATTGAGCGGCATCGAAAGCAGCGATGACCCGGTCGACATCCTCATCGGTGATGTGCAGATGCACTACCGCTCTGACAGTGGATATATCACCATAGTCAACACCCTGCTCTAAGTCTAGAACATCGACGCCCTGCTCGGCTAGGCTATTGACGAGATTCTTTGCTCCATCCTTCTTACAATTGATGTACACCATGTTTGACTGCACTGCTCCAAGGTCAATTGAATACGCCTCCATGGCGTCCAATGCTTCGGCGAGGCGCCGGGCTCGGGCGTGGTCCTCTCCGAGTCTATCGATATTGTTCTCCAAGGCATACAATCCAGCGGCTGCGAGTATCCCTGACTGCCTCATGCCTCCACCAAACATCTTGCGCCATCTGTGAGCCTCGGCAATGGTAGCGGCATCCCCTACAAGGACGGAGCCTATGGGTGCACCAAGGCCCTTTGACAAACATATCGAGATAGTATCGAAGTCTCTAACCATCCTTGCTGGATCGGTACCACTGGCAACAACTGCATTGAACATCCTTGCACCATCCATGTGGGCACGACAGTCGTTCTTATGTGCGACTTCACAGATTGCATCCAAAGTCTCCTGATTGTAGATTGACCCGCCTCCTACATTTGCTGTATTCTCAACACAAATCAGAGTGCATTCTGGATAATGTGAATCGCTTCCGGCTACCTTTCGAATTGCCCTCTGAACATCTTCAGGAGACATTTGTCCCATCTCCCCTTCAACCAAGGAGATTGAGCATCCTGCTAGTACCGCGTAACCGCCTGCCTCGTACATGTAGATGTGGCTCTTGCGATGGGTGACAATTTCGTCGCCAGGCTTGGTCTGCGATTTGATTGCTACCGCATTGGACATAGTCCCAGAAGGAACGAACAGTGCGGCCTCTTTTCCAAGCATCTCTGCAATGCGATTCTGCAGCTCTATCACGGTGGGGTCGTCGCCTAGGACATCATCGCCCACTACCGCTGCTGCCATCGCCTCGCGCATCGGAGGTGTGGGCTGTGTGACCGTGTCACTGCGCAGGTCGACTCGTTCACCCGGATAGTCCTTCACAGGACCTCCCTGAGCCCCTCTCGCATATCAAGTGCGCTAGGCCTTCACTCACCTTGAGGAGGTCGCTTTCTGCGCTTGCCCTTAGCGGGTCGCTTTCTGCGCTTGCCCTTAGCGGGAGATTTCCTGCGCTTGCCCTTCTGATCACCCAAATGACCGAGTTTAGAGTCTATTTTCTTACGGCGTTTTGGTGCCTTCTCCTTTTTCTGGGACTGAGTATAGATTACTATGAATCCGATCGCTGCGACGCCCGCTGCCGCACCCATCATGAGTACAGAGTTGTCAGGCTCAATGCAGTTCGTCTGCCCCTGTTCAGGCTGCGTTGAGCCATCCTTGCACTTCTCCTGATTGGTCGCTGCGGATTCAGCGACGAAGTGATCGACGTCTGCCTCCTTGCAACTCATCTTACCCGCATTGTCTTGATACGTGCCTGCCTTGCAGGCCGTCTGGTAATCAGCACCACTGGTTGATACATAGTATCCGGGTTGAGAGTCAATACACTCTGCCTGTGCCATCATTTCTTGGAAGGTGCCGCGCTCGCAAGGTGTCTGGGTTGGAGAGCCGGCCGAAGGGACATGTTTGCCCGCATCTGCGTCTATGCATTCCGTCTGTCCTTTCTCAGGCTGGTAGGTCCCGCGCTCGCAAGCGGTGGACACTGCAGCCTCGCGGGTGTCAACGTAATGTCCCGCCTCAGCGTCGATGCATTCTGATTGTCCGGTATGTGACTGATAGGTGCCTATCAGGCAGCCCTCCTGGCCCGCGGAGCCCGAGTTGGGGACATGGAAACCATAGTCGGCCTCGGAACAGGATGTTGCACCAATCATCGACTGGTAGGTCCCGGGTGAGCAAGGTATCTGTTCTGCAATTCCACTCTCATCCGTGTAATGTCCGATCTGGTTGACTAGGCACTCCGAAGCGCCCGAAGCCGGCTGATGGTATCCGGCAGAACATGCAGTCTGTGAGTCTGAACCTACATCAGGGACATGGTGGCCTGGATCAGCGAACAGACATTCACCCATACCGCTCTCAGGTGCATAACTACCAGCATCACACTCAGTTTGTGAAGTAGCGGCAGGGCCTGGTGCATAGTGACCTGAAGCGACTTCGATACAATCCTGTGAACCGGTGCCTGGTTGATAGTTGCCCGCTGGGCATGGTATCTGGAAGGGTGTCCCTGGCTCAGGTGCGTAGTGCCCTGGATCGACCAGAGAGCAACCAATCGATGCGGGAGTCGGTTGATGCGAACCAGCCGGACAGGCCATCTGTGCTATGCCCCCACCATCGGTGACATAGTACCCGGGGTCGGCAGGGTGACACGAGTCCATGCCAGACGATGGTGCGTAGGTCCCAGGCTCACATGCCAGTTGATCTGTAGAACCAAAGCCTGGCGCGTAATGCCCTTCCGTTGCTAAGAAGCAGCCGGTCTTACCTGCCACGGGCTGATAGGTTCCCGGCGAACATTTGGTCTGGTCGAATTGTTGGGGTTCAGAAACATAGTTCCCCGGATCTGCATCTAAGCAAGATGGTTGGCCGGGGTCGGGCTGGTAGGTTCCCGGTGGACAGGGTATCTGATAGGCTAATCCTGCATCGCTGTAATTTCCTCGATCGACATCAATACACGAAGATTGACCATCGGCAGGCTGGTAGGTCCCTGCGAAGCATGGGCTCTGGTCGATCGAGCCATTGACGTCGGTGAAGTACCCGGGCGAGGTATCTATGCAAGAGCTCTGCCCGTAATTTGGTTGATAGGTTCCAGGGTAGCATTCGTATTGCTCAGTCATGTCATGGTAAGGTACGTGGTGCCCGGGGGAGGCGTCTATGCACTGCAGACCAGACAAATACTGACCCGGAGAGCATGATTCAGCAACCCATGGAGTCGAGTCGAATATTGAAACAATGCCGTCGTTGTCATGATCTCTCTCGCCTAAGGAGGCGGATGCAAGAACCGTTGAGTTTGGATTTATATCCCCTAGTTCAACATATGCAGGGATGTCACTATCCTGAATATTCACGCCGTCAGAGGTACCCAACCCGAGTGCGCCATCCTCATGCTTACCCCAACAGTGTACTGATGCATTGGATGCGATACCACAGGTGTGGTACTGCCCTGTGGATATCGTTGAGAAATGTCCGTTGGGGAAGTCCACATATGTTGGTGTGAGTCGAGTAATAGTAGTCCCATCACCGATTTGTCCATCGGTGTTGTTCCCCCAACATACGCTACTGTTGTCATCTAGAATTGAACAGGCGTGGAATCTTCCTACATCAATCGATATCGCGGTTCGGCCGGGTGGTAGTAAGGCATACTTGGGAGAGGTGGATGATATGGTTGTTCCATCTCCAAATTGGCCAACATCGTTTTTGCCCCAGCAAGCTACACTACCGTTATTCAATAGTGCACAGGTTGTTGTCCCAGACTCGCTGCCATTAGTAGCACCAGTGCCACCGCCACCACCAATTGCTATCGCAGCCAACGTACTGCTTGTTGGGAGGATTGTTATCGGTGTCGGTTCGTCTCTGTTAGTAGTAGTTCCATCCCCTATTTGGCCCACCGTGTTCAGGCCCCAGCACATTCCAGTGCCGTCGTCCAAGATAACGCAGGAGTTTTTCCATCCAGTAGACACAGCAACAGCGGTTCGGCCGGCGGGTAGGTCGATTGGGTAAGGAGTAGTATGATCGTTGCCACGTTGACCGGTTCCTACTATTCCTTCACTATTTTCTCCCCAACAATAGAGAGAATGGTCATCCATAATAGCGCAAGTGTGATGCCCTCCGTTTGATACTTGTATAGCAGTTTTTCCTGCAGGCATCGCTACTGGATATGGAGTAGTATGCCACCCAGAATTTCCGCCGTGGCCGATTTGGCCACTGAAGTCCTCACCCCAGCATTGAATTGTGCCATCGACCATAATAGTACAAGTGTGGTGTCCCGAGGCCCCGGAGCCCTGTCCAACTTCGGTGGCTAAACTGGGCGTTCCGGACTGCCAGCCGAGTAAAACATGTGTTGGAGTTCTTCGGTCACTGTTGTCACCCCAACCCCCTCTTCCGACCTGGCCTTCACCCCAACACTTCACTGAATTGTTATCCAATACTGCACAAGTATTGTCATATGAGGCAGATACTGTGGAGGACGAATATATCGAGCCGGCTTGAGATCCGGGGAAGTGGAGAGTGGAGTTCGCATGAGTCTCAAGGGCGGGCTTATCCTCAGCCAATTTGGATCTGTCTCCCGAGTCAATAGTTACTGAGGCTGACATCCCCAAAAGCAGTATCACGAGGGCTATCGGGAGGACGTTTTGGTGTCGGCTAGGCTGGCGCATAGCACCCTGACTTCTCTCACGAGATTTAACAATTGTTCGAGTACCCTTGGATTACGACGAATGCACTGAGAGGTCAAACTCATTTGTTTGCAGCCTCACGGCGAGGCATGGCAGAGCAAAAAGACGTGTCAGGCGATACCAAAGGCGTTGAATCTCGCCAAGTGGAGTCCTTCCTGTCTGACAATTGCCCTCCAATGGGAATCTACGAGACGCTGTACGCGTTCAGGGACTCTTTCGGCAGTTTCATGGGCACCGAAGGCACGCACCCGTGGTCACAGGGATTCCCTCTGACGACGCCTCTGGAGAAGTTCGGTGGCCCTCCTCTTCCTGCGAGTATAGATGTCACTTGGGAAGATCGTTTCTACCCTAAGGCATGGGGTCATCCGGAGTTGCGAGAGGCCATCGTAGAGTACTACAACTCCCAATACAGCTCCAAGATTACACCAGAGAACGTCATGGTCTTCGCAGGGGGCCGGCCTGGAATCTATACCGTTATGGCGTTCCTCAAAGATTACGTGCAAGTGAGAATCGGGAACATCGAGTGGCCCGCTTATCTGGACATCATGGAGCAGACCAAAACCAACTTCGAAGTCGTCCCCTTCACCAAGGAGAATGGTTTCCATCCAAACAATGCAACCTACTTCGATCGCGCAGGCCTAAATCCTGAGACGCGGCTAATGCCTGTCATATCCAATCCTCAGAATCCATCTGGCCAGACCCGTTCAGGCGAGGAGTTGCGAGAGTTAATCCAAATGGCTGAGCAGCCTGGAAACGGAATACTACTGGATGAAGCATACGAAATGTTTCATTCCCCTTCCGTTAGTGCAATCGAGTACGTGCAGGACTTGGATAACAGCAACGTGTTCATCGCAGCGGCCTGCACGAAGGGCCTGCAGTCCCCTGGAATTCGCATCGGTTGGATTATCGCCAGTAAGAAGAACATCGAGACGATGGCCAACTACTCTAGTTTCGGCATGGGTGGTGTGAGTCATCCATCGCAGCACTACGCCGTCAAACTTCTCGAGCCTGGCCGCGTCAAAAAGGCTCGTAAGGCCGTGGAGCAGCACTACAACTGGCAACGAGAACGATACGGGAAGGCATTCGAGGACATGGGCCTCGGAGTTCACACTGGGAACGGTGGATTCTACCACTGGCTCGAGCTTCCAGAGGGGATGACGAGTGCTGAGCTCAACAAGCGACTGTTCAAGCGTGGTGCCGCAATTCTATGCGCTTCTGAATGTGACATGTCTCGTCCACATTCAAAAGACCCAAACTATGTGACACCATATTCTCGATTCTTCCGTTTTTCTTTCGGACCGTTGTTGCCAGAGACGTTTGAATCCGATATTCAAATTTTCAGTGAAGTGTTTGAAGAATACAGGCTCGATGCCGTGACTGCTAATCACTCGGCTGGAGCGTAGATGTTGTACGCATGCAGTGGTGGAGTGTAGATGTGCAGGTTAACGAGCTCAGAATCGGTATCATTTGAGACGCGATGGATGTCTGGTTCCTCTGCTGCGCATACCTCTCCGGGCTGATAATGTCTGGAGGTTATCGGATACGCAAGCCCCTCTTCGTTGGTTTCATAGATTGTCTCAGTAGAGATACCGTCAACGATGAGGAAGGCGCAGTCGCTGCCGACGTGATCGTGAATCGGGGTCTCTTGGCCTGGAAGCCAGCAGACTGCTACTAGTTCGTAGAACTTGGATTTCTTAATCACGTTCCTTTGGTAACCGTCATCGGCGTAGCCGATGCATTCCTTGAGAGCTGCTAGATTGATTTCTAGGCCCTCTAGTCGATGGTCTAGCTCTGCTAGACCAGGTCTCCTTTCAATGGAGTCGAGCCATTTAATCAGGCCTGAAAGGCCTGAGCATTCTGCAAGCAACCCATCTCGAACGCCGGGCTCGATCGTAATCTGAGTTACCACGTCCTTCGGGGAGTAGTAGGGCCTCATGACGGTTCCTGCGTAGCAGGAATTTCACAATTAAGCATATTCTGGTCTCTGTGTTCGGTGCGTAGCACCGGATTTGTTAGGAAAGTGCACTGTAGTGGGAGTAATCTGGTATCTCCTGCAACACCGGTGTTCGGAAAAGACCCTCATTTGGGGGGGTCGTTTCCGGATTTCGTAGGATTCTATTATAAATCGTCAGGAAAGCCGGCAACCACTCACTAAGGTGAGGAGGAAACAACAATGGTTGATACAGACACAATGATGAATGAAATGGGTGGAGCCTTCATGCTCTCCTGGCTTGTAGTTGGCGAGATGGACCTAGGTGGTGCTCTCGTACTAGCTGCAGCTTGGATGGCAATAGGTGGAGCCCACATACTGCCCGTTATCACGTGGGGTCACATAGTTACAGGTGACCTGACTGATGCGGACAGTTGGATGGACAATGGAAGCCGCCTAGTTGCGCAGGTAATTGGAGCAGTGCTAGCAGTGCTGCTACTTACCAGTGGCGAGTCGTCTGCAGTGGAGGCCCCTGAGATGTGGGCATTCGACATGTGGCCGGCACTAGGCTTGATTGCCGGTGGTGCACTTCTGTGGACCGTCTACGACCGCTGCGACGCATGGGTCACCGCTTTCGTGGTGATGGCCCTGGGTACAATGGTCGGTGGAAACATGGACATGGCGTCTAACCTAATGGGCGATGGTGGCGATATAGGTGCTGCTGCAAGCCACTGGGTTATGGACGGCGTGATGGTTGGTATCGGAGCACTGGCTTCGGTTAAGATTGTCGAAATGACCTGATCATTCTGGGAAACTAGACTGACAGAATTACGTAAGGCGGACTGGGGGGCAAATGCCTCCCAGTCCAGCCGTTATACCCACCGTCTAGAGCATTTGCTTACGGTGGGTTTTCTCAATTTATATTACTTGACTAAAGGCAAACTGCTTGTCAGTGGGTCGATTTCGGAACGTGGACCAGGGCCTATACCGAGCATGGTGACAGTTCCTGCAGGAATCTCTGTGTGACCAGCATCCGTCACCATGTAGCACACCAATCCACAGACTCGAGCATCTCCGAACAATCTCTTCAGTGATTCTAGATCGGGAGTTTCGCAGACTATCTTCCTCGCTCCTTCACTCATGTAGCGCTTGAGCATCCTTGGCTGTTCACGCTTGGCCTTCAGAACGCACTCAGCCACTGCATGACCGCATTGGGCTG
This sequence comes from Candidatus Thalassarchaeum sp., assembly GCA_965658085.1. Classification (GTDB taxonomy): domain Archaea; phylum Thermoplasmatota; class Poseidoniia; order Poseidoniales; family Thalassarchaeaceae; genus Thalassarchaeum. Next base: position 12,652 of record CBFHQW010000001.1, on the reverse strand, counting down.
CAAGCTTGCCCCTAGAGAGTTTCAAGTCACTACGAGTGACCATCACCATCGTAATCTCAGACTCTGCTTGAGACAGGGTCCCTCACCGCCATTGGAGTAGGGGGTGCAATATGCCTAGTCATGACTTCACTGAGGGGGTTGGCCAGCCACACGACAAAGACTACGTTACCCGCTGCATGCAGTAGGTCGTATGGAATGCCGGTCATCAGATAGACCAGGAACACCTCGTTACTAAGCGAGTGGAGTGCACTGAGTGATACTATCCAATCGAATGCGAAGGCTGAGACGGCGGCCAATCCAGCAAGAGTTGGAATCATCATGCGACCGTTTACGTAGAGTCGGTTCGACAGAGTCGCCCCCGCAATCCCCACAACGGACCATCCGACGGCCTGGTAGAGTGACCATAATCCGTGCCCCAACAGCATGTTCGAGCACAGCGCCACTGCCGCCGCCAGAGCAATAGCGCGGGCGGCACCGAAATGGATACCAGCCAGCAGCACGATGACAGTGACTGGTTGAACATTAGGTATCGGATCTAGGAGTATACGTCCTGAGACTGCAAACGCTCCCAAGAGAACGAGGATGATTAGGTCGCTTCCAGAGGACAATTTCTGTTCTGCCCTCCACAGCGCCCATCCAATCAATGAGAGCATTGTGATGTTGATTACGAGCATGCCTTGAGGTCCAAGTACTACCGCGTGTGCATCGAACATGTGCGCCCCCCTACTAGTGAGATTCAACTTGCACTTCATGGTTGTCCTGCATATGGCCTCACCAAGTGTCCACGCGCCATGTGATAACGCTGTCAGAATCTAATTCCAATTCAGTAATCCCAATCATCGAGAGTGCTCCATTATGGTAGAGTGACCAATATGCCCCACTAAAATTTCCCGACATCTGACTGGGATCAACTCCCGCTATTGAGTCGACCATTAGCCCAAACGAATATTGTGTGATGTTCAGCAGGAAAGTATCCCCTGTGGAATTGATTGCGGCGTTGAGTAGCGACCAGCCACTGTCGTAACCAGAAAACCCGCCGATGCATGCTCCGGTCTCGTTCCATTCAACGTCACTCATGAACTCGGTCCCATCGTAATCTATGTGTATGCGACCTTGGTCAAAGTCCTCGGGTGCCTCGGCTTCGGGGAAGTGGATGCAAACGACTTGGTGGCCATCCCAAATATCGGGTAGGCCAAAGTGTGGGTCATCTTCCTCATCAACCAAATCCGCGGTCATCCTAGCCCACTCAGTACTGATTTTTGGGAATGATACCAGTAGCAGAACAAGTATTCCCAGAGAGATTGGTTTCAAAGAGTCGGACACGGAACCTGAAGTCAGTTGAATCGGTTATTGAACAATCCTAATCGCCCAACTCTGATATTTTACTACGTAGAGCTTTGCTCACAGTTTTGCCATCAGCTGAACCGCCTAGCTTCTGCATCACAGCACCCATTAACGGACCCATAGCACCCATACCACGTTCCCTGATCATATCCATATTCTCAGAGACGACCTCCTCGACCGCGGTCTCAACCGCCCCCATGTCGGCCGGAGTGAACCCGGCTTCCTCGGCTTGCTGTGCAAACCACTCCAGCCGCTCCTTGAACTCGATATCAGTGGAGGACGGTCCTTCCAGCCAGAGCCTGCGAGCCAGCGGGACTAGTCCATCGCGTGTGATGATGTCTTCCTCACGCGCATGCACAGCTAGTGTGAGCACTGGCCATGGGACCTTCGATTCGCTGTGTCCGGTGCCTTCTGCTATTTCTGCACGAGTATTGTCGAGAATCGCTGAGGCCCATGCCTTGGCTGGAACCGGTGGGCATCCACATAGCCCCTTCTCAACTCCCATAATCAGAACATCATCCATCTCAGAGCTGAGGATAGCTTCCATCTGATTCTGGGACAGTTCGAGATTCTGTAGCCGCTCGCGCCTCTGCTCCGTACTCAGTGGCAGATTTTCTCGGATATCGTCCCAGTGCTCGGTAGAGACCTCCAGAATTGGGATGTCGGTCTCAGGATACATCCGCGCTCCGCCGGGAAGTGGCCTCATCGCTGTCGTCGTTCCATCGGCGGGCTGCCCCTTCTGGATTACGACATTGCGAACCTCACGAGGAATTCTGTGATAGGCACCTCTGGCACGCTCAATTACTGCTTCCAGAGCAAGTTCCGACTGCCATGCTGGAGCGACGCACAGCACGAAGGCATCGGAGACTTCCAATGAGAGTGTCTGGCGGACCTCTGCTACCTCAGTTTCTGATATTCCGTAAGCAGGCAACTCGTCCGAGTGGAAGATTCCGGCAACACCGGCTAGTTTCGCTGCGCTGGCGAGTTCCCTACCGAGTCGAGGAAGTTGTGCTCCATCACCGTCGAGTTGTTTGCTTCCAATCTTACTGGCGAAACCAGAAAGCGCTACTCCCTGCACTCGCGAGCCTGCGGAGAGTGAAGCACGCACCATCTCTGACTCGCAAGCTGCGAAACATCCTGAGAGATCATGAATATTGAGGGAAAGACGGGACGTTGCAGCAGCAGACACTCGGTTTTCGACAGGAATATTGTCGTCGTCCCTGTCTGGAGGTAGAGGGGGTAGATTGGCCTCACTGCGGAGCTCATTGGCAAGCCGATACATGTGTAGTTGTCGTGCCATCTCAAGACTGATTATCCGTGGAATCCAATCAAGATCCTGACATCCCTTAATCTCCACTCGGTCTCCACAGGCGATGCTCACATTGAGATCCTGTCTAATTGAACCCAACCCCCTCCTAACTCTGCGAGTGTCCCTGAGCAGGGTTCCCAGAGTTAGTGCGGTCTCCTTGGCGTGCTCAGGGGTCTGCACATCCGGGGCCGTAGCGACCTCGACTAACGGCATACCGAGTCTGTCGAGGGTGTAGAAGACCGTCTCTCCCGATAAGGAGGACTGGGTATCCAGTTTCCTAGCTGAGTCTTCCTCTAGGCATATCACATCTACACCAACCACACCAGAGGAGGTGTCGACTGCACCATCGGTAGCGATGAGCGTGGTGCGCTGGAAACCACTGGTGTTAGATCCATCTACTACCGTCTTGCGCATAGCTTGGAGGGCAGCGACTGGTTTCGCATCCATCATCGCAGCCATGGTGAGGACCACATCGACTGCGTCGTCATCGTGCCCAAGGGGAGGAGCCTCGTCCATCTCAATTAATCCGGCGTTGGGAGGCTGGACATAGACGAAGGATCGGTTCCTCCTATGCTCAAAGCGAGCAGCGATGTCAATTTGCCCCGCCTCACCCCTAGAAGCCCGGAGGCGGCGACTCGAGCGGGGCCAGTCATCCGGCACCTCTTCGATTCCATAATCGAATAGATTGCTCGGCATCCTAGAGTGCAACTTCCCGGTGGCCAGTTGTTGATGAATCTCTAAACCACACATGAATCCAAGAGCGGTTGGGTCGAGTTCCTGGGGGTTGCTGATATCACCCCGCGGCTCCATAGTCATCGACCTTCAGAGGAGGGTCCGTTCAATAGACTCATGGGAATGAATAGACGTCGTTGCGAGGACTGAACACCGAGCCGCTCTCCCGGAGGTGGGCTAGGACATCGTCGACCTTCCCATCGGGAATCTTCCTGACCGAGGCTCTGTTGTATATCTCCGTGATGTGCGCTGTCCCGTCACCCTCAGAGCAGATATCCCTGATGATGCTGCGAACCATGGTATTGGTAGCACGTGCGCTGGCGGAGACTCCTGAGTAGAGCTCTGACTCATCCTCAATTCCGGACTCATCCCTCCAGTGCCTGAATACTGCGAGAGCCACCTTCGCATCCTCGGAAGAGGCTGTTTCTCTGAGATGCATCCGAGCGTGGGCCTCAGTAAGGCGGATGAGTGCCTCGAGAGCACGGGCTGTGATTGGTATGACCTCGGATTCTCCCATCTGGTCGTCACGCCCGTAGGACTGGCGTTCATTGGTGTAGTAACTGAGTATCTCAGCTCTGGCATTTTCATCGAGATCAGGGTGGATGTTGCGCTTGGCGTAGGCGATGTACTTACGAAGAAACTCGAGAGTGAAGTGTTCGGTCTTATCGACTCCAGTAGCGAATATCTGGTCCACCTGCTCCTCAGTGGGATCAAGATCGAGGGCTTCCTCAATCTTGGACTCGCTGACTCCTTGGGTCCTCATATCCAGAATGTGTCGGGCAATCCTCTCGTCGTCCTCAACCCTGACCTCATCCCTAATCATCCATATGATATCAAAACGTGAGGCCAGAGGCGGTGGTAAACCTGTCTCGTTGTAAGAGCGCATGACACTCTGATTTGGCCCTCTTTTGGAGAATCTCCCTTCTTTAGGATTCGCCGCGGCAAGGATTGAGCATCTGGATGGGAGAGTAGCGGTGATTCCGCCCTTGGCGACATGTATCTCCTGCTGTTCCATGGCAGGGTGCATGACCTTCCTGTCCTCATCGCTAATCTTGTCGAATTCGTCGATTGCCGCCAAGCCTCTGTCGGACAGAGGTAGGACGCCGGCCTCCAAAGCGAATCTGCCGTCTCCAAAAGCATCTCTGACTGCAGCCGCGGTCAGACCGGCTCCCGAAACCCCTCCTCCAGAAGCCAATTTTCCTCGTGGAGAGAGTTTTGACATGTAATTCAGGACTTGAGATTTGGCCACACCAGGGTCACCCATCAGGAGGATGTGTATGTCTCCGCGTGTTCGGGTCCTGTCAGGGTTTATTCTTGACACGCCTCCAAACAACTGTAGAGCCAACGAGCGTTTGACATAGTGCATCACTCCAGTAGCAAACACCGATGGTGCTATCGATTGCTGCATGAGCCTCATCAGGTCCTCCCTCCGGGAGATTTCGAGAATCTCATCCCTGTCCTCTTCACTGATTTGGATTTCGTTGAATGGGATGCTCTCATGCTCGGAACTGACCAGATGGTAGATGATGTCGAACATGGGGGTCTTCCGGTTGCGGCGGACCTCGCTACGAACCACGGGCATCACATTCGCCACTATCCTCTCTCCAGGTAAGTGCCGATTCACCTGATCTCCCTCAACGAGGACAGAGGCACGGGTGGGCTGCGCCCCACTGGGTACATTTTCAGGAAGTTCTTGTATCTCTATCCACTGGTTGTTGACCATTCTGGAGATGTTGACTACGAGATTGAATCTCGTCGGGTTGTCCTTTGAGTTCTTACTTCCTCCGCACCCGGAATCGGACGGACATCGCAGAGGTTCGACTAGCTCCCTCTCATTCTTTTGACTGACCTCTATGGTGTTACCACAGGCCTCACAGGTGAAGACGGCTACATGTAGGCGCGGCTTGAGATCGGAGATTTTGGTGATGATGGCATCGACGCTGCGAAGGCGCTCGATGTCAGCGGTGCCAATGTCACGGAGAGGTCTCTTGCTATCCCGAGGTAATTCGCCGACTCTTAGCACGGCATCGATGTCATCACCCCTCTCTCGACATATCTCTATGAGGGTTTGAGAGCCTCGATCGAGGATCTGCCGAGGGTGCTCTAGCACGTCGTCGGCAAACTCCGGGTCGAAGGCTTGCAATTCGTGGAAGGGGACTTCCAAGTAAGGAGGAGCTTGTTTAGAAAGTAGGAGGAGGATCTGGTCCTCCTTGGCCTCAGTGAGGAAGGTTCGCCATCTGGCTGAGGAGTCGTGTGCCGCCATTGACATATTTTCACCACCGGGCTTTGTGACTCCGAGTTCACGGCATATAATACTAAGGTTCAGCCTCCTCAACCCCTGCTGTTCCAGTAGAGAAAACCAACCCGGGCAGGGCGTCGAATGAGGGAATGGAGGCTTCCACTGCAGGTGTTTGGCTGATTCGGCCGAAGCCCATGGGAAAACTACCTTGGGTGGCATTCAAGCACCGTTACACAATCGCCCACTCATGGAACACACGCGTTCAGGAAGTGACATCCTCGTGCGACTTGACCCGGGGGAAGAAATTCACGCGGCACTAAAGGAACTGGCAGATGATCTTGGATTTGATGCGGGAGCTATCACAAGCGGTATTGGTCGAACTCGTGACAATCAATATGGTTACATGGATGAGGAAGGAGTTTACCAAAGACGGTCTTTGGACTCCCCCTCAGAATTGGTGAGTCTCTCCGGCAATATTGCTCGCACGGAGAAAGGAGATGCATTCACCCATATCCACTGCTGCTGGTCTGATGATGACAATAACGTCCATGCTGGTCATTTGTTTCAAGCAACCGTTCATGTTGTAGCTGAAATTCACATCAGGGTCATGGATCATGCCTCCATGACGCGTTGTCCTCTTGCTGAGTTTGAGTTATTGGGTCTGGAATTTGACTAGAACGAATGCGATGGACGAATGATGCGAGTTCTTACAGCTCTCTTTCTGCGGTATCGAATAATCTCAGTCGCTGGTGCCACCGAGGAAGTACTCGGCGATTTCGGGGTCCGTCAGGATGTGGCTGGCATCGCCGGTGTGAACTATCTTACCGCTCGCCATGATGTAACCGCGGTCTGAGCGAGAAAGCGAAAGGCGTGCGTTCTGCTCGACTATGAGGACGGTTATGCCCTGCTCACGCAGCGAGTCTATCCTGTCGATAATCTGCTGCTGGTACAACGGTGAGAGGGCGGCTGTGGGCTCGTCTAACAGCAAAAAACTAGGGTCTGAGATTAGGGCTCGTGAGATGGCAAGCATCTGGCGCTCACCTCCAGACAATGAAGCTGCTAGGTCGTGCACCCTGTTGCGCAGGTCTGGGAACATCTTGAGTGATCTCTCAATTCTCTCATTGAGGGTTCTGGTGTCGAGTGTGTTGCCACCCATCTGCAGGTTCTCCTCAACCGACAAGGAGGGAAACACGTTGTCCACTTGCGGGACGTAGGCTATCCCATGATTGACCAGTTGGTCGGTTCTCCATCCAGAGACGTCCTTGTCTCGATACTGGATATCTCCAGAATAGTGGGTGGCAATACCGAAGATGGTCTTGATCAGAGTCGATTTACCGCATCCGTTAGGTCCGATTACAGTGACGAACTCGCCCTCGTCAACGTACATGTCTATGCCGTGCAAGATCTGTACTGAACCGTACCCACCTTCGAGGGCATTCACTTCAAGCACCCGAGTCATATCTCTTCCTCCTGTGGCTCCCCAGACGCTCCCAAGTAGGCCTCGATGACCTCCCTATTACCCCTGACCTCATCGGGCGTGCCCTGCATCAATATCTTGCCTTCGTTCATGACGATAATGCGATCAACGCCCTGTCTGAGAATGAAGTCCATGTTGTGTTCGATGATGAGTACCGAGATACCGGTCTCATCAACGATGTTCCTCAGGTTGTTGAAGATCTTCATAGCGAGAGGCCCGGCAACACCAGCTACCGGCTCGTCGAGTAGGAGGAGTTCTGGGTCGCCCATCATAGAGCGCCCGATATCGACTAATTTACTCTGACCTCCAGAGAGTTCACTGGTCAGATTGTGAGCCATGTGAGGGACCTCGAGTTGGTCTAACACCGAGTACGCCTTATCCAGACGCTCTTCTTCCGCTGAACTGCTGTGAGGTCTAAGAAGTGCTTTCAGGGAGTCGTTGAGGCCTAATCCAAACTGCTTCCTCGGCGGCACCATGAGGTTCTCTATGACTGTCATCCGCCGCCACAACCTAGTATGCTGGAAGGTGCGAGTAAGACCGAGTTTCTGAATCTCATCGGGCCTCTTCGTAGAGACGTCCTGTTCGAACACCTCGACTGTGCCAGTGGTCTGATCAAGCAACCCGCTGATACAGTTGAACGTGGTGGACTTGCCGCAGCCGTTGGGCCCGATGAGGCCTACGAACTCACCCGGGCCAATTTCGAAGGAGACGTCCTCAACAGCAACAAGCCCGCCGAACTCCTTGCGTAGACCTTTGACTCGGAGCACTGTCTTCATTCGGCTTCACCTCCGGTGCGACGGGGTGGTCTGCTCGGGACTTCGGGCAACAGACCCTTCGGGTTGTACTTCAGTGAGAATACTATCATCAAGCCAATCAGCAGGACCTTGACGTAAGCCATGTCAGCAAGAATTGCGCCGGTGATGAAGCCCTCATCTATCGAGCGCTCACCTAGGAGCACCCAGTTCGCGGCGAATACTGTGGCACCACAAAGACCCGATTCGACTATGCCCCATTTATTGGTCAAGAGGCCTATCACTACAATCGCAAGGAAGGTCTCTAACGGAGTGAAGTGCGGCCAGAACCAGAGTTCACTACCTGTTACCATCCACTCAAAGAAGCGATCGATCATGGCAGCAGTTTCATTGAGTGGGAGATCTGATGAGCCCTGTCCAGCCACTAGGACATTGAAGACGAATTCCATGATGACGTAGATGAAAGCGCCGATGATCATTCCCTTGTTGTTGGCCGCTCCGCCAATCACGAAAGCGGCCCAGACTAGGAATGTGGATCTCGCAGGAGCCATGAAGGATGGTTGGAAGCCTGTGAGTTTCCAAGCCCAAAGAGCTCCCGCAAACCCTGCGATAGCAGCACCGAGTGCTAGGCTTGCCGCCTTGTGCGTCAATACATCGTGCCCGTGGTGCTGCGCGACCTCCTCGTCCTCCCTGATAGAACGGAGTATCCGTCCCCACGGCGACTTCAGCACCGTCTCCAGAAGCCACCAAATCGCAATCAGGCTGGCTATACCTATGATGGCGAGCATCATCATGTAGGGCGCTGGCTGGCCAAGCTCCATTGAGTATGGTGCCGCCTCATATACAATATCGGAAACGTCAGTAAACCCTGATGTATGATTTAACACTTCGACATTTGTAAACTCGCCACTTGAGCGGCCCAGCAACTCGGCGGGACTTCCTATTCCGACTACATCAGCACAATCATCAGGAGTCATTGGCTCAATAATGTCGTCAGCAGTTCCAAAGAGAAAATCCGATCCCATGAGAAGCTTGTTAGGAACTGTGTTGCCACAGAACCACCAGCGCTCGAAGGGCATAGGGTAACGCGAGATACCTATCGACGAGCCCCACGAACCTGCTCTCAGCAAAGGCTCGCCCATCAGCAGCACGCGTACAATCTCACCGAGCGATATTGTCACGATGGCGAAGTAGTCCATCCGGAGCCTGGCCGTGGGATATGCCAATAACCAGCCGAATACGGCCGACAGGAGCACCCCTGCTACGACCGCCCAGAAGATTGGCCAGTCGTAGCCATGCAACTCCTTGGGGGCGGTCAAGATGCCCACAGTGATTGCCCCGACCCCAACGAAGAATATGATTCCGAAGTTGACCATCCCCGTAACGCCAGTATGCAGGTTCAGAGCGAATGCCATCAGCGAGAAGATAGAGAGAGTCAGTAGTACATTGGAAACTTGCAGTGTCTTGATGAAGGTCTGATTCTCGGATTCTGCTACCGGCAGCCACTCGACGAACAGCAACAGGAATACCAGTAGGGAGATGAACGCGACCCACGAGCCGAAAGGGCTCTCTCTGCCATACGGCGCTAGGCGCCTCAGTTCCCCCAGAGGAGGATCTCCCGTCTTCCAAGCAAGTAGTGCGAGACCGACGATCCACAGAAGCAGTAGGATCAATAGGGCCCTTGCGAAGAACGGTGGAGCCGCCGTGGTGAGGATTATCACCAAGACGGTTAGGAGCATGTACTTCCCTTTGCGGTCGAATCCTGACTGGAAACTATCTAGGCTATTGTACATCGTTGTGTGGAACGAGTCGAGTGGGGCCCGTGCCGAACCAAGGGCCTGAGTCACGGCTACCGAGCTAGAGTTCCTAGACTGGGTGATAGGCGCGGTCAGGTTGGAGATGAAGTCAGTTAGTGGCTCCAAGGCGTCATCTTCACGACCCTGAAACAGGAAGTAGCCCTCGATTACAGCAATCAACCAGACCAAAATCGGGACGGTGGGCCAGATGACGTCGCCTAGGTCCACTAAGGTGTTGACGAATCCAAGTTCGGTGTTCATCAGGTCCATCCATGAGTTGTTCAAATCGGCGAGTGCGTCTGCGAGCCACTGTTCTGTAGCGGTGGAGTCCATATCACTGGGCGGGCTACTCTGGACATCCGATTCTGTAAATGGCGAGTCAGTGAGGACGAATTCACCATCGGTACGGCCAGTCACCATCTCGAAGTTAGTTGCGACTGAACCAGAGTCCTGGCAGTCAGCGGAGCAGGATCCCTGGGCGAATGAGTTGCCAGCAATGAAGCGGGTGATTCTGCTGAACACATAGGCCCCGATGGTCACAATCATCATCGATTCGCCTCTGGCGTTTTTTCTCTGCTGGAAGTTATGCGCCCCCAGTACACCCAAAGGAGATATGGCGAGAATCGCCCCCAATTTTTTGGATGGTTTCTCCTCGGCTCGTTTGCGTAACCTGTCGACTTTCCATTTCTCCCATGCCGACCCGATGCCTTCTGGCATAATCATGAGTATTGCCACAAGGAAGACGTAGGGCATCACACCGTCTAGAGCAGTATAGTTGGAACGCCCCAGAGGAAGTCCTATTCCAATCAGTACAGGTGAGGAGAGGGCTCTGACGAAACCGACAATCAGTGAGCCAACTATGGCCCCAGGAATCGAGCCGATGGTTCCGAGGACGATGACTGCAAAGGAAGGTAGTAAGAGAGTGAAGGCGGTCTCAGGGGTGAATCTGAGGGTCATTGCGAAGATGGCTCCTCCCATTCCTGAGATTCCTGCTGACAGGAATGCGCTTGTTAGTTGGATGCGTTCGACGTTGATTCCACTGCTGGCTGCTAGGTCGGGGTTGTCGGCTACTGCCCTCATTCTGCGCCCGAGGCGAGTCTTCCTGAGTAGAATCAGCAGCAGAATGACGGAGCTGAATACTAGGACAGGGATTGCCCCCTTGTAGTACGCGTAGCCAGTGGTGGCCTCGGTGACACAGTCGTTGGCTAGATTATACATATCGAACAGTGGCTTGCTACCCTCACTCGTGATATGTTCATACAGAGGTGCACCGGCCTCATCTGTGCCTACTGCCTCGCATCCACCGTGCGTGTATGTATCGCCATCTTCGAGGTCCCTAACGCCTAGATTCAATCGCAGTTTCTGGGTCGGTATGTCCCACCTCAGAGTTGGGACTCTCCAATCAGCATCCGGCTCAAACATCTTCTTGCCGGCGCCGAAGCGGAGGTAGGTGATGGCCCTCAGAGCTAGAGCCACCCCTAGAGATGCGATCATCATCACCTGCGGTGAAGCTTCCTTCTTCCTGAAACCGCGATAAACGAGCCTGTCGATGATGATACCAGCAAGACCGGTGAGTACGAAAGCGGCAACAAGCGTCCAGAGAAGGACAGACCATGCCAGAGTGCCGTCCAGAGGTGCATCGTACATCGGGAAGAAGTAGTCAGACCAGACCATGACCATAGAGAGATACATGCCGAGCATGAAGAACTCACTTTGGGCAAAGTTACCGTAGCGCTGGACCTTGTAAGTGAGAGTCAGTCCGACTGCGATTGCGAGATAGGTCGATGACCATGTGAGTGTTGATGTGCCTATGGAGATGAGGTCGAGAGTTAGTCTGACGTCGTCATTCAGGCCCTTGAATAAATTGTCAAGACTCATGCCCACCATGAACAACAGGAATATCGGCGACAAGGCGATGGCAATCGATCTTGGCCAACTTGCAGGAACATCGTCGAATAGGATCTTGACTAGGAAGAATCCGCCTGAAATTGACTCGATGACCTGCAGCAGCCAGACCATATCATTGGGTACATTGCCCCCAGAGAGGGAGTCTAACAGATTGAGTAGGCCCCAGCCGTTCAGTAGACCTATATTGGCGTCTATGATGATAAGCAGCGCGATGGCCGTCCTACGACTCCCTCGAGACAGAGAGTTCCACCTGCTAAGTTGAGAGTCGAGCATCGATATCACCGGCGGCGATACCGCCCATCTGACGCTGTCTGTAGATAGTAATCATTGTTGGGGGGCACCACGGCAGGCGATTAGCCCGCCGTGGTGCTTTACGTTCCCAGTTTGTCTTCAGTCACTCAGAACTTCGGACTTACTGTATGCCGTTCTCAAGCGACCAGAATCGGTCGCAATCGAACGATACAGTTCCGTCGGCTGCTGCGTTGAAGGTTCCAACGCAGTATCCGTTGCCGCCCACATCGCCACCAGGGGTGAAGGTGTGGACGCCGCTAGCTCCTACGAAGCCCTGTCCGACAGCATTGATCAGCAAGCCGAGAGGTGTGCCTGCGGGGCTCGAAGCACCCGCGAAGACAGCATATCCCATGATGATCATAGCGTCGAACGCCTCGGCGGTGTAGATACCACTGTCGCAGTCAGGGATTGCTCCACAGATTTGCGCGAAAGCCACCGAGCGCTCGTTCGGCGTAGCCGAAGCAGGCTTGGTGGCAACGATACCGTCACACAGTGTCGGGTCAGTCATCGATGAGCACAGTCCCTCTTCAGCGACACCGTCGCCTCCGAAGATCTGTCCAGAGAAGCTCTGCGCTGCGAGCTCCTCAACGATGGCCGCTCCGTCAGCGGCGTACGAAATCAGTACTACACTACCACAGCTGTTGTCCACGACCTGCTGCACCTGAGAGGTGAAGTCGGTTGTGGTCTCCTCATAGCCAATCGAAGCACAGAGGTTGTCTGCACCGTGAGCGGCTGTGAACGCGTCAGCGAATCCTGAACCGTAGTCGTTGGTCATGTACATCAGAGCGACATCAGTGCCGCCAT